>SVJC01000113.1 GCA_015069215.1 Oscillospiraceae bacterium | reverse complement strand
TGATAACGCTTTCTTTTTTCGGACTATTGATTTGAGTGAACTTATAGAAGAACCCTTTACTTAGATGGTATAATTTCCTTGTCTGAGGGAGTGATTTCTGAGCACAGAAAATCATCAGCAAAAAGGACTATACATAATGACTTATAACTATTCATATCACCTTGATCCTAATCCCAATCTGGTTCCTTTGGGCAATGTAAAGTTTGATCCTGTTACCGAAGAACATAGAAGCCGCATCGAGGCGGAAACGCAGCTTTTCCGGCAAAAGCGGCGGAAGAACCTGATAAGATCCATAGTCTTTTTCGTGATATCCTTGCTGCTCATCGTTCCGGGTGTGATCTTATGGCTCAAAGTATCGGTCATCCTTCTGTTTCTTCCGGTGTTTATAGCGATACCTTTCCTTATCATTGCAATAATCTCGTTGATTTCATGCGTTGGATTTAAGGTCACAGGCATAAAGGAATGCCGGGTCACTCACCGGGAGACACATAAGTATTATACGGACAATGCCTATGATATGCCTGTGGAAAGGAGCACTGACCGGGTTACAGTCAGGATAGAAGACACCGGTGAAGAGGTCTCCGTCGTGACTGATGCTTATACTCAGATGCACTGCGTTGAGGGTAAGAAGGTCTGGCTTCTCAAAACATCCAAAGGAACGATGATCTCTTTCATATGATCTCTTCCTGAACGATAATATCAACAGTTTTATAGATTCGGAAATTAACATAGGTCAATGAACTTAACCCGGTTTATTGGTAATTTACCTGTGGAGGTGATTACCAATGAATGATATTACGGCAAAAGAAAACGGTAAAAAGGCACTTACGATAGTGACGGCACTGACGTTGTTCGTGGCAGGGTTTGAACTGTTCATAGCGTTTACGAACTATAAGCCGGGAATGAATTTTCTGGATCTTACAAGCTATGTTCTTTCGAATAAGTACATCTATTTCATGCTCCTTACAGTGGCCAATCTGGCGCTTCTTCCCGCGGCGGTAACGCTATATAAGGAAAACGGCATCAGTATAAAAGACGAGATAATAGATAAGAAGTCACTCGGCAAAGATATCCTGATCGCTGCAGTCGCGGTATTAGCCAGCGAAGCCGTACAGCTTCTGTTTTCTTTTACCTTTAAGTTCAGGACCGGTATGGCATTTAAAATAGAATCTTCGCTGCCTGCAGACATGATCGTCCTGTGGATAATATCCCTCGTATTTGTCAGCGGCATCATAAAGGAGATCTTCTACAGAGGATTTGCGAAAAGATTCCTTGGTCCGGTTATCGGAGAGATGCCCGCATTGCTGCTCTTCAACGTGATGTTTACAGTTCTTGACTGGCATAATTACGGACTGTCTTTCTTCCTTGGACTTGCATGCATATGGGCGTACAAAAAGACCGGAAGACTCCTTGCTCCTATGCTCGTTCACGGCATGGCGAATCTGATCGCATTGATTTATTGGATAGTTGTAGGATAATTCTGGTATGGATAAAGAAACGATCGTTAAACAACTCAAGGACATGGCGGAAGGATTCGGCTGGAACATAAGTACCGACATCATAGATAAGGCCCTGTCTATCTCTTCTTTTAAAGTCTATTCCAAGGGTGAGATACTTGTAAGGACCGGTGATAAGGCACCAAATTCAGGGATAGTCTTGAGCGGCGTCATCAGAAGCTTTTATATCGATGAAGACGGCAATGATATCAGCCAGTTCTTTGCAACCTGTGGCTATCTTTGTATGGATTCGGGTATGTTCGGATTTGATGAGAGCAGCGCTTCCTGGGAAGCTTTGGAAGAGACCACCGTCATGGTGTTTGATGCAAAACTTATGAAGCAGCTCATCATGAGTAATGAGACACTTAAGAAATACTGGATAGAAGCTCTTGAGAGCGGCATGCGCTATAAGATCTACAGGGAGAGCGGCTTCCTTGTGGAGAGTGCGACGGAACGTTATCTCGAGTTCAGAAGAAGATATCCTCAGCTGTGCGAGAGGATACCACAGCAATGTATCGCCACTTATCTCGGCATTAAGCCGGAGTCTCTAAGCAGGATAAAAAGCGCACTGAAAGAGAAAACGTTGGAATGATAATCAGACAGTTACTGCGACATAACAGATTTGTTTTTTATTGAACGAAAAAGCACGGCCTTGGATACATTTCAAGGCCGTTTTCATTGTTCCTTTTTTTGTATGACCATATAGCTGAAACGCAACAAAATAAGCACTGTTACGCAAAGTAACAGCGTTGTCACAGCCCGTTTCTTGTGTGTCACGGGGCAGGGTCATAGACTCAAATCAAACCTCAGGAAAGGATGTGACACACATGAAAAATCACATTATCAAATCTTTAGCAATTACGGTTGCTCTTCTCACCGGACTCACGACAGCCGGATGCAGTAAGAACAAAAATGCGAATGCTGATCAGACTGTTGTCAGCACGGTCCGGATCGAATGCGGCTGGGAGCAGATCAACACCTCGATCGGAGCATATAAGTTTGGAGAGAGGTATTTCATAGAAAAAGATTATAAAGAGGATGAAGTAACCTCCAATAGCGTCTACATATATAATTACGATCCCGATGAACCCAAAGCCTTCAAAAGCGTTCCCTACCAGATAATGCTCTCATTCGGCCAGACAGACGGATACAGCGATCCCATGATCACCGTTTCTTTAGTAGACAACAAGAGCAAGAGCACTTATTACGCGATCGTCGATAAGAACGGGACAAAGATGAGCGAAGAAGGAACATGGTTTTTGGAAGAAGACAAGGATTCCAAGATCAAAGACCTTACAAAAGATGCAAAAACCGTATTCGGATTGGGGTAAATGACATGAGAACTGATTCAAAGAAGATTACATGGCTTTTGATATTGGGGCAGGTATTCTTTCAGACCGCAGCCTTTGTCGTGATCGCGATCTCGTATTTCTTCAACAAGACAGGTCCCGGCATGCTGATAGGATCAGATATCGGCAGTTTTATAGCAAATGTAGTGATACTCGGCATCTTTTATCTGGTGACGCGCAAAAACGCCAGCCGGCCGAATGAGAACATGAAGCAGAGTGTCAGGTTACTTCCGGCTGCATTTTTCGCGCTTATCGTCTGGAATCTGATCATGGGTGCAGTAGACTTCTCGATATCATCGGTATCAGGCTCTCCTGTTGATGACATTTCGTATTCACCGTTTTTCGGCCTTGTTACCATAGCTGTCCTTCCGGCGGTTTTCGAGGAGTTCGCATTTCGGAAAGTCATTTACGGCCATATGAGAAAACACGGAAAGATCATTGCGGCGGTCTTCTCTTCAATGCTTTTCGGACTGATGCACCAGAATTTTACACAGGGCATCTTTGCTTTCGGAATGGGACTTCTCATGTGTTATGTTTACGAGAAGACCGGCAGGATCATCTGCACGATGCTCTTACACTTTCTCAACAATGCGATCTCAGTCCTGCTGCCGTTTATTCCCGAATATAAGAACTTCGGACGCATGGCAGAAGCCGCTCTGGGTATCATTGCCCTTATAGCCGTGACGTTCATTCTTCTGAAAAAGGATAACAGGACCAGGCTGATCAACCTTTTCCGTTATGCTTTAGGCGCATTGAAGATTAAGGGCAGGGAATGCTTTCTGACCGTACCTATGGCCATCTATACAGTATTTTGCATCGGAATGGCCATTGTTACTGCTATAATTATGTACAGTGGAGGCTCATTATGACGTTTGGTGAAAAGTTAAAGGATGCCAGAAAAAGTGCCGGGCTGTCGCAGGAACAGTTTGCTGAAAAATTGAGTGTGTCGCGTTCTGCCATTGCAAAATGGGAGACCGACAAGGGTATGCCTGATATCACCAATCTCAAAGCCATGTCGCAGCTGCTTGGCGTCAGTATCGATTACCTTCTCGATGAGGATAACAAGTTAAGCTTCAGCGAGACGAAAGAACCCATAGATCTTTCCTCGTTTGAGAAGACGGGAAAATGCAGGAGCAGGGAAGACGCGGCATGTCTTGCGAGATTTAAGGATGCCGATGCGATCATTCCGCTGATAAGACGGAAGAAAATGAGCAAAAAAGAGGCTCTGCTTGATTTCTTAGTATTCCCCGGTGTTTTGAATGTGGCAGACAGCCTGAATGATACTTCATCTTATTATCTTGTCGAATCCGGGAATAAACAGTTTCTTGTTAATGTCACCAAGGATTTCATTATCACGAATGAGCTTGCAGTCAGAGTAGAGCCAAAGAGATTCGAGATAGGTACAAACAAGTTTACAGCCTGTTCTTACAGACTTATCTGATCTTGATATTGGAATAGGAAATCATGAATTAAATAAACTAACAGAGGGGCTGTCTCACAAGTGACCTGTTCACTTCAAGAGGCAGCCCCTCATTTTTCAAAACATATCGGGAATGTCCCGACTGCGGACGATGCCCGGGAAAAAACAACGTAAACTTTAGCGTAAACTTTTGTGCTCAAAAAGTTTACGTTTGAGTTTATTTTTTAGAAAAGTAAAGTTTTTCGTAAACACATTTCGGCCGGTTTTGTTTACGAAAATGTTTACGCAACAACAAAAGCTGATCTGGCGTTCAGCGCCGGGCGTGAAGATGCGCCTCCAAGCAAAATGAGACAACTCCTTCATTATGTTTATAATTATAGATTTCAGACTAAGGGGATTAATTTTTCGCCGCAGTCCATATTGTTGATACTCTTCGCAAACTTGTAATAAAACTATTGACAAGTGCAAATGTATGTGTTAACTTACACTTGTAACAACAAACATTACAAGTTGAAAATCACAGGAGGATTCTATTATGAAAATTGCAGTAGTGGCAGCAAACGGAAGAGTAGCAGGCAAGGTGATCGAAGAGGCAATTAGCAGAGGCTTTGATGTAACAGCATTCGGCCGCAGAGAAAACAATACTAAGGCGCAGGATTATGTTCAGAAGGATCTTTTCGATTTGACAGCTGATGATCTTAAAGGTTTTGATGCAGTAGTAGATGCTTTCGGAGCATGGACTGAGGATACACTTGAACAGCACAGCACATCCTTGAAACATCTGTGCGATATTCTTTCCGGAACAGATACAAGGCTTTTGGTAGTAGGCGGTGCGGGAAGTCTGTATGTGAACCCTGAGCACACGGCATGTGTATCCGACGGTCCCGATTTCCCGGATATGTTTAAGCCTCTTGCGTCAGCTATGGCAAAGGCACTCGGAGAGCTTCGTGAGCGCAATGATGTAAAGTGGACATACATCAGCCCTGCAGGAGATTTCCAAGCAGACGGAGAAAGAAGCGGAAAGTATATTCTCGGCGGAGAGGAGCTGACTCTTAACAGCAGAAATGAAAGCATTATCAGTTATGCAGATTACGCGATCGCAATGATCGATGAGATCGAAAAAGGTGATCACATCCAGCAGAGGATCAGCGTAGTCAGAGCGTGATAACGTGCAAACTGCATTGACGCTCATCGTGTAACTGAGTATATTACAAGTGTAACGGAGGCAGTGTTATATGCAGATTACAAGTAAGTTCACTATAGCTGTGCACATCATTACGGCGATTGAATATTTCGGAGAAAGTGAAACGGTTACCAGCAATTTCCTTGCAGGAAGCGTGGGGGCAAATCCCGTAATCGTACGAGGCGTAATGAGCAGCCTGAAAGAAGCGGGTATCATAATGATCAGCCAGGGAAAGAGCGGAATAACACTTGCTAAAGATTTAAGCGATATTACATTCTACGATGTTTACAGAGCTGTAGATCCGATAGATGAGGAAGGGTTGTTTCACTTCCATGAGAACCCGAATATGAATTGTCCTGTCGGAAGAAATATTCATTTGGCAATGGATGACAAACTCCGCGAAATACAGACAGGTATGGAAGATCAGATGAAAAAGATAACCATGGCCGATGTGGCGGCGGAAATCCACAAAGCTGTAAAGTAAAAGCATAAAGCGGGCTGTCGTCTCTTAGATGGCAGCCAGTTTCATAAAGGTATAGAAAATGAATACTAAAGAATATCTGGAATATGTCGTGAAGGAAATCCATACCGTGATAGTCGCAACAGTTGATGATGACACCATGAACAGCGTGGCAATATCTATCCGGGGCAAAGTCAGAGACCTGGGGTTTGAGAAAATACCGGAATTGTTTGAAAAGAATCAATACATGTATCAGATTTATCCCACAGAAGAATCCATGAAAGCATTGTCTGCATTGTGGTAATTGCATGAACGTTTGTCCTGCAGGTGCGGTAGTCAGGAGGTGAAGATATGAATCAGGAAGAACGTTTAGACTATCTGATAGAGGCTTTTAAAACTGACTCTGTCGAGTATAAGACTATACAGACTCCGACGGATACTGCCGGAAAAAAGAAGTTGCTCAGATCGCTTATGAATATAAGAATGCCGGCTCCGTTACCTGAAGAAGTAATAGAAGTTCAGGATGAATATCTGTCTTTGAGATCAAAAGAAATCGGTGTAGTCAGAAGCAGTGACATTCCGGTGATCAAGGACGGCATATCCATCTGGCAGGGTGATATCACCAGGCTTGCTGTTGATGCGATCGTTAATGCTGCAAACTCACAGATGCTTGGATGCTTTGTTCCGATGCATACATGCATTGATAACTGTATCCATACTTTCGCAGGGATACAGCTTCGCACAGAGTGCAACAGGCAAATGAACCTGCTTAGAGACAAGTTCGGCCGTGATTACGAGCAGCCGACAGCAGTTCCGATGCTTACAGATGCCTATAATCTTCCTGCGAGAAAAGTAATACATATCGTCGGCCCGATCGTAAACGGAAGCCTGACACCGGATCTCGAGAAAGATCTTGCCGATTGTTATCTCAACTCACTTGATATGTGTGCTTCAAATGGTCTTAAGAGTGTCGCATTCTGCTGTATATCAACGGGTGTGTTCTGCTTCCCGAATGACAGGGCATGCAGGATCGCGGTGCAAACGGTGACTGAATGGACCGATGAACATCCTGGTATCATTGACCGTGTTATCTTCAATGTTTTCAAAGATGAAGACAGGAGGCTTTATGAATCAGAATTACGATGAGAACATAAAACGGCTTAAGCACGAACTTGAAACCTGTGACGCAGTTCTTGTTGGTGCAGGAGCGGGTCTGTCGACGTCTGCAGGTTTTACTTACAGCGGAGAACGTTTCGAAAGATACTTCTTTGATTTCGCGAAGAAGTTCGGTATCTCGGACATATATTCCGGAGGTTTTTATCCGTTCCCGGATGATGAGACACGCTGGGCCTGGTGGGCGAGGCATATCTATTACAACAGGTATATCGATGCGCCGAAGCCTGTGTATAAAAAACTGTTGGAGCTCGTAAAGGATAAAGACTACTTTGTGCTTACGACTAATGTTGATCACCAGTTCCAGAAAGCGGGATTTGATAAAAAGAGACTCTTCTACACGCAGGGAGATTACGGGCTTTTCCAGAGCGTAAATCCCGCGATCAAGAAGACATTTGATAATGAAGAATGGGTCATGAAGGCAATGGAGGCTCAAGGGTTTGCAAGAAATGCGGATGGCATTTTCGAAGTGCCTGAGAATAAAGCTATCGCCATGAAGATCCCGACGGCCCTTATTCCGAAGTGCGCTGTTGACGGAAGTGATATGACCACAAATCTTCGTTCAGATTATTCTTTTGTTGAGGATGAAGGCTGGCATAGAGCATCGGATGCATATTCTGATTTTGTCAGAAGACATAAAGGTCTTCATATTCTGTATCTTGAACTCGGTGTGGGTGCAAACACTCCTGTAATCATTAAGTATCCGTTCTGGCAGATGACATATGACAATCCCAAGGCTGTCTATGCGTGCCTGAACTTTAATGAGGCATTCTGCCCCGAGCAGATCAGTGACAGGAGTATATGCATC
>SVJC01000112.1 GCA_015069215.1 Oscillospiraceae bacterium | reverse complement strand
GGCCGACCTGCGCCGGTCCCTGGGCGTGGTCCTTCAGGAGACCAACCTGTTCACCGGCACCGTCATAGAGAACATCCGTTACGGCAAGCTGGACGCCACCGACGAAGAGTGCATCGCCGCCGCCAAGCTGGCCAACGCTCACGATTTCATCGAACGTCTGCCCCAGGGCTACAACACCGAGCTCACCGGCAACGGCGCCTCCCTCTCCCAGGGCCAGCGGCAGCTGCTGTCCATCGCCCGTGCCGCCGTGGCCGATCCCCCGGTCATGATCCTGGACGAGGCCACCTCCTCCATCGATACCCGTACCGAAAAGCTCGTGCAGGACGGCATGGATAAGCTCATGGAGGGCCGCACGGTCTTCGTCATCGCGCACCGTCTCTCCACGGTCCAGAACTCCGATGTCATCATGGTCCTTGACCACGGAAGGATCATCGAGCGCGGCAACCACGAGCAGCTCATTGCCGAGAAGGGCGTTTACTATCAGCTCTACACGGGCGCATTCGAGCTCGAGTAATTGTTTAAATGATCATGGCTTTGAAGGGCGGCATTGAGGTGCCGCCCTTTTTGCTTTTTCGGGGCGCTTTACAGCAGATACATTCTGATCTTTCTCTCTATTATCCTGGTATTCAACGGGTGCTTTTTGGTCTCCGTGGTTAGTATCAGCCTTGACTCGTCAAAGTCGCCGTTAAGCGTGTATTTGTTGAGCTTTCTGACATTGTTGTCCGCATAGACCTCGTCATCGAGCATGCCTAAGTGTTCCCAGTAGTAGTCTTTACGGAGCCTCACATTCAGGCAGTTGAAATCGGGAACCGCCATTATGATCCCGTCATGATAGACCGGGTACTCGTAGCGGTAGGGGATGTTGTTCCGGGTGAGCGCATCCGCGATCAGAACCTCCGATTTAGACCTCACGCGCCCGCCCCCGGAAGTGTAGAATTCCGGGTCATCAGGCTTGAAATCCATCTTCTGATAAGGCTGGCTGAGCCACTGCTTCACGTATTCCTCATCTGTCAGGAACGCGTTGGTTACGAGGGTTTTCCGCTCGCCGCTCAAGTCCTCATATACTTTCTTTGGGGCCTCGGGGTCGTATTCTTTGAGAAATCTTTCCAAAGCTTTCAGCTGCTCCTCCATGACCTTTAGCAGACGGATGTCGTAGTCTTTCTGGGCCAGACTTTTCGCGATGGAGAGGTCCTCTTTTGGGAGGTAGATGTTTTTGACGGAGGCCGGGTTGGTCCGTTGGTAGTAATACGTCTTGTTGTTTCTGGTGGATATCCGCAGCGTTCCTTCGGGAGCAGTGCTGATGTGCCTGCGGAGTGTCTCCACTATTCGTTGCGTGTTGTTTTTCCGGAGCCGCAGCTCATTTATCAGTTGATCAGTCATGCTTTTAACCTCGCTTATCTTTGAGTTTTATGTCGCGTCATACCAGAATTGGAAAAACCCAAAACTGGTATGATGTTTCTCAAGCGCATTTGATATATTGACCGCAAAATTCATACCAAATAAGTGTTTTCGAAAATCTGGTATGAAAAGTTACCCCTCAAGTCACGTTTTTAGCTATATTTTTCATTCCAAAATAGGTTTTTTGTTTTTTCGGTATGACAGAGGGGCTGTTTGAAGAGATTATCTAACGAAGCCAAGAAGAGAATCAACTGATTTTGGCAACATTGGGACTTTTCAAAGAAAAATGGGACTTTTTGGGCAAAAAGAGACTGGCCCCGCGGGGGAGCCAGTCTAAAAGAGCTGTGTTGGGCCGGCGGTCACATCACATGTTCAGGATGTTATAGAGGTCGGCGTAGGACAGGCCTTTATTGTCGTATTTACCGAGGGCCTTGTTGACGGAGGAGACGTAATTCTTCTGGAAGCTGGCCGAGATGAGGATGTCGGTGTTATTGAGGATGGTGCCTTCTACGCGGCGGAATTCGTCGAGGTCGACGGAGGTGTGTTCCTTGTATTTGTCGACTCCGGTGATGTTGCAGACATTGCCGTTGATCTCTTTGCCGTCCTTGCCCTCGAACGAAGGGGTGATCGTGCAGAACATGTTGCCGACATAGGTCAGGGCCATCTTTTCGGTGGAGTTATAGAGATTGTAGTTGAGGATCGAGGAATCTTTGTCGATGTAGCCTCTGTAGACGACGAGCATGCCGTCTTTGTTTCTTGAGATAGAGAACTCGGAGGTGTCGCTGCCGGCCTGGACCAGGGTCTCGACTAAGATCATGGAGACCTTTCCTCTGATGGGGCTGTAGGTGTAAACGTAGAAATTTATGTAGTTTGCGGTGGATTTGCTCTGGCAGAAGAAGAACAGCTCGGGGATATTGTCGTTATTAAAGTCAGTGAGACCGCAGGAAGCTTTGTTGACGGTCTTCTCGAACCATTCAATGTCGCTCTTGTTCTCTTCGAGGATCTTCTTGTATTCACCATAGGCTGAGACTCTGCCGGGGCCGGAGGTGTCTTTTGTCTCGGAAGGCTCGGTAGGTTCAGTGGGTGCCTTGGTGGGTCTGCGCTTTGAAGACTCACTCGGTTCAGTGGGGTCTGCGGGCTCTGTTTCCCTTGAAGGATCAGGTTCTCCTGAGAGGCCTGCGATCTCGCAGCCTACGAAGTCGAAGATCTCCATGAGGTCTTCGTAGTTCTTTATCTTGAAGCCGTCCTTGGTCTTGATGAGCCTGAGGGTCATTTCGGTCTTGTTCTTGTCTGCCTGGCCGAGCTTTTCGATGATGCCGTCAGCGCCTGCCAAGGAGCCGTCTTCGAAAACGGGCTTCCAATCGGGGATCTTGAAGGTCACCTTTACTTTGACGATGCCGGAGTCTGATTCGACGGAGGAATCGTCATATTTGATGTCGATGTCAGAAGCGACGGCCTCGTAGCACTTGGCGGCGTCGTCAGTGTATGAATCGAGGTCAAGGATCTCATCGTATTCCCTGTAGATGGAGGACCCCTTGTCGATCATGAGGAGATTCAGGAACCGTTCCCTGTTGATCTCGTGAACGGAATCTTCCAAAGACGTAAGGACGTCTTTGGGCTTGGCACCTGTGTCTTCGTCTGTTCTCCGGCAGCCGGTGAGCTGGAAGACCAGGGCGAGGACCAAAAGGACTGATATCATCTTGTATTTCATTGAGCGCATGAGCATGCCTCCCGTAAGCTTTTTGACATAAGGATTGTACCACGATGCGGAAAATATATCTTTTGACATTCACCAAGGCAACTTTTAAGATAAATAAGACAGATTAAGGAGGATGGCCGATGCCCCGAGTATTTCTTGTAGAAGACGAAAGCACCATACGCAGCACTTTGCGTGACACGGTACCGTGGGGGCAGTTAGGGTACGAGTTCGTCGGTGAGGCAACCGACGGAGAAATGGCGCTTCCCCTGATCGGCAAGACACATCCCGATGTTCTCATAACCGACATCAAGATGCCCTTTATGGACGGACTCTCGCTTTCGAAGCTCGTCTTAAAGGAGTTTCCGAATACAAAGATAATCATCATCTCTGGTTACGACGATTTCGAGTTCGCGAGACAGGCGATCGAGATCGGCGTTGAGCAGTACCTGTTAAAACCCATCACGAAGGCTAACCTCATGAAGGTCCTGCGTGAAGTGAAGGAGAAGATCGAGCAGGAGCAGGAGCAAAGAAACTATCAGGCGCAGTTCCAGCGTGACTCCCAGGAGTATGAGCAGTTCGCGAGAAGAAGCTTCATGGAGCAGGTCGTCGCGGGCAAGCTTTCGGTCCAGCAGATCTATGAGGACGCAGGCAGGCTCGGCCTGGAACTTAGGGCTCAGAGCTACTGCATAGCGCTCTTTTCGGCGATGGGCGAGACTTATTCGGATACTGACGCAAGAGTCCGTGAAGACCTTTTGGGGCACTTCATGAAGCATCCCGAGTATCTGCTCCTCAGGTGGAATCTTTCCACTTACATGCTCCTGATCATGGGCGAAAAGAGCAGGATGAACAGCTACATTCAGAGCTGCATAGCCGCGATAACGAACAGATACAGTGTTTATAACGGGCAGAAGCCCTGGTATGTCGCGATCGGCATGACCGCAGGACGTCTGTCCCAGCTTCCCGAATGCTACGAGGATGTCTCGAGACTTTGGGCATACCGCTATATCCAGCCGGACACGCATGTTTTGACATCAGATACGGTTAAGTCGCCGGCGGCGGAGAACACCAGTTCGGGTATTGAGAATTTTGACGTCAGCAAGTTTAATTCAGACATGCTGCTGGAGATCATGAGGGGCGCTGCACCGGAAGAAATTCCGAACGTCATCAGCGAGTTCCTTCTTGATATCAGCGACGCGGTCGGATCTCAGCCGTTCTGCCACTATGTAATGCTGAGTACGAGGTTTACCGCGATACAGTTCGTGACGTCTCTGGGACTCAAGCAGGAAAAGCTCCTTGAGGGCGTGACCTGCCAGGACATGACCGATCAGACCGTGGAGCTCCAGGACTTAAGAAGGTACATGAGCGAGTTCATAATGCAGGCGGTGAAGCTCAGGATCCAGAGCTCGGCGAACCGCTACAAGGACATCCTGAGCCGCGCGGTCGATTATATCGATACGCACTATTCCGATGAGAACCTTTCGCTCAACATGGTCGCCAAAGAGGTCAACATCAGCGCGAACTACCTGTCGGCGGTTTTCAGCCAGGAAATGAAGTCGACGTTCGTTGAATATGTCACCACGAAAAGGATGGCTAAGGCCAAAGAGCTTTTAAGGACAACGGACAAGCATTCGGGTGAGATCGCGCTCGAGGTGGGATATAAGGATCCCCACTATTTCAGTTTCCTTTTCAAGAAGACGCAGGGAATGACCACGAGAGAATACCGCGCAGGAGGTAAGCACTGATGAAGGGAAAAGTGAAGGAGACCACGATCTCCTCACAGATGCGCAAGCTCTTCTGGGGGCTCGCGGTTCTTATCTTCACGGTTTTCATCATCGAAGTCGTTACCATT
This sequence comes from Oscillospiraceae bacterium, assembly GCA_015069215.1. GTDB lineage: Bacteria > Bacillota > Clostridia > Saccharofermentanales > Saccharofermentanaceae > Saccharofermentans. The sequence goes on along the minus strand of SVJC01000112.1, from coordinate 3,194 downwards.
GTTTACTACCAGTTCAGGTATCAGCATTACATGCACAACCTGACGACCGCATCTGAGTTCAACCAGGACTTCAAGCAGGACATCGATCTCAAGATGTACTACTACGTTATCGGAAGCAAGGAATCTGAAGGCCTTCCGGTGAAAGAGGTAGGTCAGGCCAAAAAGATCGCAGAGGACCTCATCTCCAGTACATCCGACAAGGACAGCAGGCAGGCCATTACCAGTGTTATCGACCTGTGCGGCAACCTTGAGGACCAGATGCGGGAGATCGAGTTCACCGCGAGCTACGACCAGCGTCAGATCCAGCTCAAGAACAACATCTACGTTCTTACTTCTCTTATAGAAGAATATATGTACCGTTATATCTATTGCGAGGCGGTACTTCTCAATACGCTCCAGGACAGGATGAATACCCAGCTCACGATCGGACTCATCCTGATGGTCGTCGGCGTGTCGGCCCTGTTTGCGGTGCTGATGCAGAGGTCTGCAAGGATAGCGCGTTCGATCGCTGAGCCGATCGAGAACCTGAGTGACCGTGTCGGGGAGATCGGAGGCGGTGACCTCACCGTAAGAGAGCCGGTTGAATCTCAGGTGCATGAAGTCAGTGCCCTGAGTGAAGGTGTTGAGCAGATGGTCGAAAAGATGGGCACGCTCATGAAGGAATCGACCGACAAGCAGGAGAGCCTGAGACAGGCGGAATTGGCGCTCCTGCAGGCACAGATCAACCCGCATTTTCTCTATAACACATTGGATACGATCATATGGCTCATCGAGGCGGGCAAGAACGAGGAAGCAGAAGAGATGGTCACTGACCTGTCTTCGTTCTTCAGGCATTCGCTGTCGAACGGCGAGGACGTTGTCACGCTTGAAGACGAGGAGAAGCAGATCAGGAGCTACCTCCAGATCCAGCAGTTCCGCTATGAGGACATCATGGAATATTCGATCGACATAGATCCTGCGATCAAGGGCACAAGGCTTCCCAAGCTCACGATCCAGCCTCTGGTCGAAAACGCGCTCTACCACGGCGTCAAGCTCAAGCGCGCAAAGGGCCTGATCACGGTCACCGGAAGATCGGAGGGTGATGACATCGTCATCGTCGTAAGCGACACGGGCGCAGGCATGACCGAAGACCGTTTGAAGGAGATCCGCGAGGGACTTACCAAACGCGAAAGGGTAGGATTCGGACTATCCACTGTCGATGAGAGACTTAAGCTTTTCTTTGGCGAAAAATACGGACTTTCGATCGAAAGTACCGAAGGGGAAGGGACCAGCGTGACCGTAAGGATACCGAAGTTCCGGGAGGAAGAACGATGAAACGTAAGATAGCCGCATTACTGACGGTCCTTTTATATTCTGTTTTCTTTTTGGCGGGATGCTCAAAGCCGGAAACGAAAGAGGAAGATGACCTCATAGTCATCGGAATGAGCCAGGTCGGTGCCGAATCGGACTGGAGGCAGGCCGACACCGCATCGATGAAAGAGGTTTTCACTGAAGCCAACGGATACAGGCTCCTTTTCGAGGATGCGCGCCAGGAGCAGGAGAACCAGTTCGTGGCCATCAGAAGGTTCATCCAGCAGAAGGTCGATTACATCGTCGTCATGCCGATAACGGAAGACGGTTGGGACGCAGTCCTCAAAGAGGCAAAGGACGCGGGGATCCCGGTCATTGTCGTAGACCGAATGGTAAAGGTTAAGGACGAGAGCCTTGTGGCCGCGCACGTCGGATCGGATTTCTATGCAGAGGGCAGGAAAGCGACCAACTGGATGAAGGAAAAGTATGCCAATGCCGAACAGGTCAACATAATCCACATTCAGGGAACTAAGGGCTCCACGGCGCAGATCGGAAGGACCACGGCGTTGGATGATGCAGTCAAGGCAAACCTGAACTGGAAAGTGATCGCAAGAATGGACGGCGATTTTACTGAAGCCAAGACCTACGAGGTCATGAAAGAATACCTGTCCAACCGCGACTCGCTCCCCAAGATAGACGTCGTGTACTGCGAGAACGACAACGAGGCGTACGGTGCGATCAAGGCGCTTGAAGGCTTCGGTTATACATGCGGCAAGGACGGCGTTTCTGTGATATCTTTCGACGCGACTTACAACGCTCTGGTCTACTGCCAGAAGGGCAAGCTCGCGCTTACTGTTGAATGTAACCCGCTTTTAGGACCCCTGGTCGAGTCCGTTATCAGGACAATGCAGTCAGGCAAGACGCCCGAAAAGAACCGTTATGTCGAAGAGACGGCTTTCTGCCCCGAGGACATTACGGAAGAATTATTGGCTTCCAGAAAATACTGATCTTATGTGCTCTGGCGCTCTGCAAGCTCCCAGGGAAGCACCATTGAGTGTGCTTTCTTTCCCTGGAGCATCGTAAGGAGCATGTTGGCCGCTTCGGTTCCCATGCGGTGCTTGTTATGCCAGAGCGAAGTGACCGGCACGGGGCTTATCCTGCTGTAATAGCTGTTGTCGAAGCTTGCGACCGCAATGTCTTCGGGCACTTTCTTTCCCGTATCCGTAAGGTATTTGATCAGATGGTACGCGATCTCGTCGTTGTAGCAGATGACCGCGTCGGCAAGCGGCAGGTTCTCTTTCATGAACGAAGCCAGGAGGGAAGTATCCCTGTTGTCGACCAGGCGGGCTCTCTGTGTGGAATCGTACCAGCAGATGCTGTGATCGGGGATGGGGAGCCCTGCGTCCCTGATGGCGTTCATCATGCCGCTGTAGCGCTCGGGTCCCTGGATGTCATCGCTCTTGAAGATGCCGCCGATCCTTTTGCGGCCCTTATCGATGAGTAATTTGGCAAGGCGGTAGCCGCCCGCGTAATTGTCATCCAAGACTGATGGCAGATAGGACAGGGCAGAGTAATTGCCCTGGAAGAAAACGATCGGGATTCCCATCTTATGAAGTGACTGGTACAGATCCATGTTGGGATTGGGAAGGGCAGTCTTGGAACCTTCAACGAGAATGCCGCCTACGGGATGGCTTATCAGCTGCTGCAGTATCTCACGCTCGGCGGATACGCGGTTGAGCGTCGCGAAAGTCTGTAGGCTGTAGCCCCTGGTTCCCAAAACCGTTTCCATGTCCCTGAGGACGGCAGGGAAGATGTATTCATCTGTAAAAGAAGTTATTACCGCGATCTGTGCGTGGGAGGAGTAGCCGGCGTTGGCCGCGTAGTAACCGCTTCCACGTCTGCTC
>SVJC01000111.1 GCA_015069215.1 Oscillospiraceae bacterium | reverse complement strand
AAGCTGCTGCCATGAGACCTAAGAGAAGTCCTGAAACAACGCAGAGCTTCATGATCCGTCTGCCGTAGTCCTTGGCTGAATCAAACCTTCCGGCTCCGAGTTCGTTTCCTACAACGATGGCTCCGCATGCGCCCAAGGCGTAGCAGAACGCGGAAACGATATCCTTGATTACCGTAACTATTGAATTTGCGGCAACGGCATCAGAAACATGAGCAGGATCCAAATGTCCGATTATCACTGAGATCATGGTAAAACCCAGACTCCAGGTGATCTGGTTAAGGAAGAACGGAGCGCTGTATTTCGAATAACGTTTTCTTAAGTTTATTCCGGTCTTGAGGATGTACTTCAGTCTTAATGAAACGATCTTGTACTTATGTATGTAAACAATACAGAAGATAAACCCGATCAAAGATGCCGTTGCTGAAGCGAGAGCCGCACCCGAAGCACCCATTTTAGGGAAGCCGAACAGACCGAAAATAAAAATGGCATTCAGGATAACGTTCGTTATTACCATTACGGTGCTTGCGAATGTGCACTGCTTTACGAGGCCGACATTCTTCAGGATGGACTCGTAGATTATCGAAAGACCCATGAAGATGTACGAAAAAGAGGCTATGCGAAGATAGGGGATACCATTGGCGATAAGGGTAGGATCATTCGTATATACCATCATAACGGCTTCGGGCATAAACATCGTGCATCCGAAGAATACAGCGAGGATAGGTAAGAGAAGCTTCATTGAATAACCGAAGATCCTCTCGATGTTATCTTTATCGCCCTTGCCCCAGAACTGTGCGGCAAACATTGAACAGCCGGAAGCTAAAGCAATGCAGAACATGTTGAATACAAACGCGACCTGGGACGCGAGTGATACTGCGGACATTGCGTTCTGATCTCTTACAAGCATGACCGTATCTGCGAGAGGAACAAGCGAGAACATAAAGTTCTGCAGGGTCATGGGGAGGATCAGGGATACCAGCTTTTTTCGGAATGCGCTTTTCTCTGAAACAGACATAACGGTATTCTATCACAAGGGTTGCCTTGTTCTGTCGAATCTGCCGCATAGTTATGATATATCTTTCTGAACCTTATGATATAATTCACGCAAAAAACGAAACAGAGGTATCCGGATGAATAAGACGTTCAGAACAATGACAGCGGTCTTGCTTTGCGCCGGCATGCTCGCAGCAAGTGCGTGCAGCAAAAAGGACGAACCCGCTCCTACAACACCGCCTACGGCAGCACCTTCGGCGGCAGCTGCTTCTGAAGCACCGGCAGCATCTGTAGCAGAAACATCTGCAACATCTGCGCCGGCTTCATCGGAGGAGCCTCTTGCACCGGTTATGGCGGCTTCTGGCCAGCTTGATGCCATCTTCAAGGCAAAGGCAACCTGGTATGCCGATGGCGATGCCGAAATGAAATATGCGATCACTGATCTCGACATGAACGGCCGCTATGAGATTACCGCAGCGAAAAAGAACAAAGTATTCAACGTGTTTGAGGTCAAGGCTGACGGAAGCGGAGTAGACAAGGTAGTAACTACTTTTGAAGCTGGTGCTCCGGGTCCTTACATGGAAGAAGAGTATGATCTCCGCGTCAACTCAAACGGCGAGTATCTTTATGTTGCAAGGGAATACGATGACACATCGGTTTCTGACGAGGTTACCATTTACTATTACGTATTGTCCCTTTCGAACGGAAAGCTCCGTGCAAATCAGATCGCTACCGAGATCCGTACTACCGACGGGTCAGGAAACGTGTCTTCAAGATACGGTGACGATGAGTTTGAAATGACTGAAAAGGAGTTCAAGGAAAAGACTGATACAAGCCTTCCCAAGGTCGAATACAAACAGAAAGTCTCATGGGGAGACGGGAAAGATGTGGCGGGAATGAACGATGCCAAAGCTTTGGAAGCGATCTGCTTCAGACTGGTGAAATAAAAACAGGGACTGCAATAAGCAGTCCCTTTCTTTACGGAAAGTCAGATTGGTGGAGATGAGGAGAATCGAACTCCTGTCCGAAACCGTCTCGGCCGGGACAATCTCCGGGTGCAGTCAGCGTTTAAGATATTCCCCTTGCGCATGAGCCCGCTGACGGGCTAAGGTTCCGGTAGCTTCATAGGGGGATTATAGTCGCGGATCCGGCGCAAAGCTTTGCCGGGAGGACTGCCTGCTTAACCTCTCTCAGGTGAGGTCTGCGGTGTACGTACACCCATGTGAGCAGATACACACGGGGACGGTAGCCTTAGGCTGCTACGAGCTCTGTGTTGTCTGCAATTACTTGCAATTTCCCGTTTTTTAAGGAGGCCAACGAGAATCCTCCACCCGCTTTCCCAGCTTCGGCGACCCCGTCGAAACCGGTACATCCCCATGGGGACTTTCCGTAAAGCGGTAAGTTATTATACCGCGCCGTTAAAGAAAAAACATCCCGGTTTCCCGGGATGTTGATCGATTAACAGGACAATTTCAGGTTACTGCTCTTCGTCGAAGTTCAGATCCTGAGAAACGTCATAAGGCTCGAAGCTGGAGTTGAGTATTGCCTCAGCATTGGCAATCGCTTCTTCTTCAGTCTGTGCAACCTTCTTCTCATAATTCTCGGGCGCGCTCTGTGCGTCAAGCTCTTCGCCTGAAGCTCTTTCGGTCTTGTATTCGATGGCGTTCGGATCAAGTCCGTCATACTTCATAAAAGGATTGGAAAGGAACTCTGTTCCGCAGTAATAGCACTTGAGAGTGAAGGGGACCTTTTCCATCTTCTGCATGCCCTTGCCGCAGTTAGGGCAGTCTACATTGTTCTTGAAATCCTTTCTGTTGCTGAGCTGAACAGCTTCCTTGAGGTGAAGATTGAAATCAACATTAGTGAAACCATGTTCCTTGAGCATGCGCCACATTGCATGAATGAGGATCTGCTGCTGCTTAACGGTATCCTTCAGCTCTTCGACTTCCTTAGCTGCCTGGAATTCGTTCTTGATGCTGTTGTCGCCTGCGAGAGCTGCATCAACTTCATCAACACTCTTCATCTTTGAAAGCGCCTTTAAAGTGTTAATATCCATGTTTTCGCTCATGTTGGTACCTTCTTTCTGTATTTTTGATATTTGGAATCAGATTATATTAGTTTTGTCAAAAAAACAAGATTATTTCTTTTTGAACGAATTGCAGAAGGTTGCTATGGCTGCGCACATCTCGTAACGGTTCTCGGAATCAGCTAGTCTCTTGTCATCTTCTTCATTGGAGAGATAACCGAGGACGATCTGATAGGATCTTATGCTCGTAGCGTAATTGAGGCCCGTGTACTGATTCGTGGCCTTAGTGCCGCGGAAAGTGGTCTTTCCGGCAGAGGCGACCAGTTTCCCGAGCTTGTCGCCGTCCTTGGCCTTGTTCAGCTTTCCTGATTTGGGAATATAGACCCTTACGCCTTTGACGGTCTTGTTTGAAAGTGAATCCGCATGAAGTCTGATGAAGAGGGTGGGCTTTGCCTTTACGGCTAAAGCGGCACGCTCCTTGTTCGAAATGTTGACGTCATTCTCGGTCCTGGTCATGACGACCGTGGCTCCGCATTTCTCAAGGTAGTCCTTAAGCATGAGGGCGGTTTCCAGGGTAAGTTCATATTCTTTCTGGTTTGTCGAAACGCCGACGGCACCGCTGGTGCAGCGTGCCTTGCCCGTCGTTGCGCCTTTCTTGTAAGGCTCTTTCTTGTAATCGGTCTTTTCCTGGTGTCCCGGATCGATCACGACTTTGATGCCTTTAAGATCAGGAGCATTCTCCTTGACAGCCATGGGAGTGGGTGTGGGGATCTCCGTAGGCGTAGGCACCGGAGAGGGTGTCGGTTCGGGCGTGGGCGTAGGTGAAGGTGTTGGAGCAGCTTCAGTTGTTGCAGCTGTTGTTTCGGATTCAGTGACAGCTGTTGTCTCTGACTGCAGTGAAGGCAAAGGAATTCCGAGCTTTGACGTGAAAGCCATGAATTCGGGATTCTTTGAAAGGAAGAAGACATAAGAAAGTCCGGAGACCGCGAAAAGCGCGAGCAGCACGCTGATTATTATGACCGGAATGCGGGCTTTGGAACGTCTCTTTGTATGGATGGGAGCCTTGGTAAAAGAGGTAGCTTCCTCATCTGTGGGCTCACGGGATATCTCTGTAAGCAAGTTTTCTATTCTTGTCTCTTCTTCAGATGCTTTTTGTACGGTGAGGGCATTAAGTATGCCGCTTTCGATGTCAGTGGATTCCTCGGCGGGAATTTCTGCCAATTCTTCATCCTCGTCTTCGGTCGCTTCTCCGGAATCGTCATCAGAAGGGGAGGAGTCTTTGTTTTCAGGCTCTTCCTGAACTTTTGCGCCTGAAGCGGCACTTTTTGCAGCGTCGTATTCTTTTATGACTTCCTTGATGAAGTCTTCTCTTTCTTTTCCGGAAAGCTCATTTATGTGATCTTGAAGGATGTTCCTTTTGCCGGGGCGGAGCTCGGCCAGTATTTGTTCAAGTCTTGATTCCAAATCTTCAGGCATATTCTTATTTCTCCTTATTAGAAGATAATATCATTTTTCCATTTCACAACAAAATGGCACCTGGTAATGGTTAAAATTTAGTATTGCACATTAAATAGTAGTGTGCTATATTCAATACTGACATGGGAAATAGCCCGCTATCCGGCGGATGATGCCGTGTCACTTTTGAATAAGGGGGAATAATATGAACAATCAGTTCAAGAAAGGAGTACTTGACCTGTGCGTGTTAGCGTTCCTGGACAAAGGCGACAGCTATGGTTATGACCTGGCAGACAGCCTGACAGCCAAGATGAATATTGCAGACGGAACGGTTTATCCTATCCTCCGCAAACTGGCAGCAGAAGGAAGCGTTGATACGTACCTCAAGGAATCTCAGAACGGACCACCGCGGAAGTATTACCACCTCACGGACGAAGGCCGCAAGAGACTGCAGAGCGACCGTAAAGAATGGATAGAGTTCTCAAAGGCAGTCGACGGCATCATCAATGAGAAACAGGGGGAAGAATCAGATGAATAAGAAAGAATATCTTGATACGCTCGGAAAAGCTCTGGGCACAATGCCATACAAGGATGTAAATGAGATCCTCTACGAGATCGGTGGTCATTTCTCCGAAGGCGCGCTCAAGGGCAAGACTGAGGAGGAAATTGCAGAAGGCTTGGGAGATCCCAATGAACTCGCTGCACTTTACAGGGAAGGAATGAAGCTTCCTGAGATCATGAAGAAGAGAAGCAACGTCTTCGATGATGACAAGACCGGAGCTGACGGAAGAAGCAAGCTTTTCGTAGTCCTCTTCAATGCATTTGTAGGAATCGAGTGCTGGCTGGTGATCCTTTTCGCAATCTTCATCGCAGCATGCATCTTCTTCGGAGCATTAGGCGGAATAGCAGCTGTCGTCACGGGCCTCGTAACAGGAAACATCACATACTATGCGGTTCCGGCGGTCCTTCTTGCTGTTACATTACTTTTCTTCGCTATATTCCTGTTCATCCTCGTTGTTCTCGGGATCAAGTACTTTGCAAAGGGAACAAGAGCTTATGTTAACTGGAATAAGCGTATCTGGACAAAGGGATTTAAGGAGGCATGACATATGAGCAAAGGTGATATTAAGTTACTTATAACCGGGGTCATTTCACTGTTCCTGTCCATGGTGATGGCGGTAGTCACAATCGTAGTGTTCGCATTCGGTCTTGGCGGAAAGCTCAAGGAAGTAGATTGGAATAAGACTTTCGGCGAGTTCGGCAAGAAGATCGAAATGCCGGTTAAATGATGATTAAGGGGATTGGATTAAGAAAATTTTCCGAATAAGGGATTTGAGTAAGAGAGAAGAGGCTGTCTCACATGAGGCAGCCTCTATCTTTTATTCAGGATTTTCTCTTTCTGTCGTAATTGGTCTCAGGGTCCCAGTACATGTCTTCCTGACGGTGCATCCATTCGGACAGCGCTTCGGTCATCTTGTGGGCATCGTTGTCAAAGTCCTTGCCGTACATCGGTTCACCGACATAGATCCTGATCTTTCTTCTGTGAAAGCCGTTCAGGGGATGGGGATGCTTGGAAGTCCTGGGCCAGATCTGATAAGCGCCTGCGATATAGACGGGGACAAGAGGCACATTGGCCTTGATCGCGAGATAGGAAGCTCCGTCCTTCATCTCGGCGAGCTTACCGGTATGGGTTCTTGTTCCTTCAGGGAAAACAAAGCAGATGTTGCCCTGTTCGACTTCCTTCTTGGCCTTGATGAGACCTCTTACGGGATTACCGTAACGGTCAACGGCGATTCCGCGGCCTACGCGCATGATGAGCCGTCCCAGTTTGCCGTGATCTGTCTCAAGATCTGATGCAGCCAGGCAGCACATCCATTTGAAGTGTCCCTTCGGCAGATAGTCGATGATAAGGACGCCGTCAGGATAGCTCTGGTGGTTTGAGGCAACTACATAAGGATTATTCTTGGGGAAATTTTCTTTCCCGATGCACTTCATGTCACAGAAGATGTGGGTGAGAAGAAGGAATCCGTTCTTGGCAACTACATCCCAGAAACCGCGTTTTGTAGGGTACTTCTCGTCGAGCGCCTTATGGTGATCGGCGTGGGATACCTTCTTTTCTGCGGCGGTTCCGGAAACGGATGCCATATTGTCCGGTTTGTTTTCAGCCATCGTAAACCCCTCTTTGACAATTAGATGTAAATTAATATACCGCAGAAAATCGTTTTTTCCAATAAATTATTATAAAAGCGATTTGTTGTAAAAAAACTTGCAAGTATGTTATATTTTCTAATGCGTCAAAATGCTAGGTGACGCCCGGAGGATTATTATGAATCCCATAAAGGGAACAGCGATATATACAGCAGATAAATTTACGGATATCAGGGACCTCGTCGTAAAGACCTGTGCCAGATTCCCCGAACTGGATGCTTTTATCTTCAGAAGATCACCGAAGCTTTCCGAGGTCCACAGGACATTTTTTGAATACGGCAACGACATAACAGGTCTTGCAACATATATCCTTAACAGCGCTTATGCGGGAGACAGACTTGCCGTAGTAGGCGAAAATGCCTATGAATGGTTTGTTTCTTATAATGCGATCCTTTCTTCGGGTGCAGTAGGCGTCCCTCTCGACAGGGCCCTTCCTGAAGAAGAGCTGATCCAGCTTCTCATTAGATCTCGGAGCAGGGTTATCTTCTATCAGCACAGACATCACAAGATGATGCTTTCCATCGCAGAGAAGATAAAATCCGGCGCGCTCGACATCCCGCTCGAGAAATTCGTTATCTTCTACAAGGACGGCCTTTCCGGCAAGAAGCCTGAAGATACATGGCCTGAGGGCGATGACAGGTTCGTTGATATCTATGACTGGATCAAGGAGGGCAACGACCTCCGCGAAAAGGGCGATACCAAGTTCGAGGATACCCCGATCGATGTCAAGGCTGCGAAGATCATTCTCTTTACGTCAGGAACGACTTCAATGAGTAAGGGCGTTCTCCTTTCTCATGACAATATCTGCTCCAATGTATATTCGATCGCACAGACACTGGACGTAAGAAGAGGAGACAGGGCTTTCTCGATCCTGCCTTTGCACCATACATTTGAGAATACATGCGATTTCTTCATCCTTTCATGCGGTGCGTGCATCTGCCTGTGTGACGGCTTAAGATATATCGTCAAGAACATGGAGGAATGGAAGCCTGACGTTTGTATTTCCGTTCCGCTCCTTTTCGAGAACATCTACGAGAAGATCGAAGACGGTATCAAGTCATCCGGCAAGGAGAAGATCATTGCGATAGCAAGGCCCGTCACAAGGTTCTTAAAGCACGTTGGCCTTGACGTAAGACGCAATGTTTTCCGTGACATCTTAGACAAGCTCGGCGGTAATTTCCGAATGATCGTCATCGGAGGCGCTGGAATCGACAAGAAGTACATCGATGCATTCACTGACTTCGGTCTCCAGTTCTTTATGGGTTACGGTCTTACAGAGACCTCGCCTGTTATTTCGGTCAACAACGAAGCCTGCGACGTTCACGGCTCGGTCGGCCGTCCGCTTCCGGGAATCACTGTTGCCATTGATGCAGAGGGCAAGGGCCCCAAGGCCGTAGGAGAGATCCTTACCAAGTCTGACTGCGTCATGCTCGGATACTACGAGAATGAAGAAGCAACTGCCGAAGCAATAGATTCTGACGGCTGGTTCCATACGGGTGACATGGGATAT
>SVJC01000110.1 GCA_015069215.1 Oscillospiraceae bacterium | reverse complement strand
GAACACCTCGATTATAGGGAAAGGTGATTTTATTTTGTATAACTTCTGTTGCGCACCCGCATAGCGGGTGGTTTATTGTCTCGCACGCTTCGAACCTCGCGTGCTCAACGGAGTCACGACTCACTAATCAAAAACGGACGGTCCGCAAAACGGTACCGTCCGTCCTTTATCGATCCTGTGCCGGTACGAGGTCGGCACATTGATCAGCTTCTTAAGTTAATCTTTATCACCTACCCAGTTCGGATTCTTGCTGCCATACAGATCCTTGCCGTTCTCATCATAGATCCCAAAGAATTCGCCTGCTCCGGTCTCATACTCGGAAATGAAGAATATCTTGCTCTTATCGGTAAGGCCTATCTTCATCTTGGAGTTGAGACGCTTTTCGCTGAATGCCTTTTCGACATCCTTATCCATGGAGTTCTTCTTTTTGCCCTTTTTCTTGACTACCTTATAGTTCTTGATCCTGAACTGCTTTCCTTTGTTATATTTGGCCTGAAGGGCATCCATGGCGGACTTTCTGATATTGCTTATGCCTGCGATCTCCGCGATCTTCGCATTGTCGACCTTCTCGCCTGTTTTGACATCTATGTTGTAAACGCTGAATTCAAGATAATCATTTTCAGAAGTCACGATGAATGCAATGCTAAGTATGCCCTCTTTCGTAATATATGCAATGTACTCTGTGCCGCAGTCCCCCGGGTTGCCGTTCAATTTGAATTCTTTCTGGTATGCTTTGACCAGCTTATCCATTGCCTTGTTGATCGAATCAGCATAAGAAGATTTGATCAGGAGCACGGGGAAATGGTATTCGTAAGTTTCATACGTCCACTTCTTTTTCTTTTTGTTATAGTCTTCCTTGACCTTGAACTTAACGACTTTGTCTTTTAAGTAATCCTTTTTGAGATAGACCGGTTCTGCTGCAGTTGTCTCTTTGCTCTTGTCGCCCGTTTCTTTGTCGTCATCTTCTCTCTCGCCTACCCAGAACGGATTGTCCTCATCATCCAGGAATGTGCCGTCACTGTCATATAACTGGTACTGGAACGTAGGGCTGCCTGCTTCAAATGCTTTTGAAACAAAGAACATCTTGCCTTCATTGGTCAGGCCGATCTGCATCTTATCGTTGAGGAACTCTTCGCTGAAAGACTTCTCTATATTCTTTATCCTTGCTACATCATCTTCATCTTCTTTTTCGGAAATGACTTTATAGTCCTTGAGCTCGTACTGCCCAAGCTTGTTGAAATAGTTCTGGAGTGCATCCATGGCGGCTTTTCTTATGTCGCTGACACCTGCTATCTGCGCGATGCGTGCATTTTCGACCTTCTCACCTGTCTTGGTGTCGATATTGTAGACTCTGAATCCGGAATTCTCATCTTCTTCATTGATTATGAATACCAGACTCAAAACACCGTCTTTTGAAAGGTAAGCAATGTATGACGTTACGGAATAAGAGTATGTGATCCCCTTCTTGTATTTACCTTTATATGTCTCATACAAAGAAGAGATCTCTTTGTTGACAGAGTCTGCGTAGGAAGACTTGATCAGGAGCTCAGGCACATAGAAAGTAACTTCGTTATCTATGACATCGTCCTCATCAGGTTCCGTGAGCTTATCGAACTTGCATTTGACGAAGTCCGATGCAAGATTGGCAGTGGTTTCGGATGGTGTGGTCGCCTCCGTTAACGGAACCTCAGTCTCGACAATATCCGGAACGGTCGTTTCCTGCTCCTGACCCTGTCCCTGCCCGGATTGTCCCGGCTGCTTGCCGCTGCATGCTGCGAGCGAAAACATCATTGCACAAGCGAGTGTTGTTGCAACTATCTTCTTCATAACTGATCACCTCGTACTTTATTCAAGTTTTTCTGCAGGAAGCTCACCTGTCTTCCTGAGTAAAAGATAAGAGACTTTTGTGTAGTCTGTGTGAAGTCTGTGTGTTATGTTTGTGTACATAACAAATCTATACCACCAGGTCTTCCTCCTCAACCGACTGTTGGTAGAGTCCCTTTGTTTTAAGGATTTGCGGCCATTTCACCAACGTACGGTTGCCTTGAATGTCTCGTCTTCGAATTCGATGTCCAGGCTGTGGCCTGCGGACAGGAGGCAGTTCTCGACTATCGAAAGGCCGAGTCCTGCGCCGCCCTCGGCGTCTCTGGATTCCTCGCCCTTGACGAAAGGCTTCTTGAGATCCTTTACGTTCTTGATCTTCTGATCGGTAAGGTTGGTCATCGTAAAGCCCTTGCCATCGATCACGATATTGACTGTTGTATCGGGCCTTGCGTATTTGGTCGCGTTTCCGACGAGATTTCTGACGGCCTGGTCGATGAGCTCTTTGTTGCTCTTAACGTGGCCTTCACCCTTGATCTCGACTTTGATGTTCTTCTTCTCGAAAAGCCCGGCAACAGCATTGTACTCGGCCTCGATAAGGGCGTGAACGTCTATATCCCTCGCCACAGACTTAGCCGTTCCGGTCTCGCTCTTGGTGAACATCAGGATGCCTTCGATGGTCTTATTCATGAAAGACACGTTCTCTCTAACCTTGGAAGAGTAGTATGCGCGCTTCTCAGGATCAGTGTCGTACTCTAAGTTCTCTGCGTAAGCGGACATCGCTGCCAGAGGGGTCTTGAGATCGTGAGCCATTGCCGCCGTTGTCTTCTTTCTGTATTCGAAGATCTCCCAGACAGTCTTCTTGCTGCTGTAGATGATGGTGGAAACCGTAATGGCAAGAAGGAGCGCCACGAGACATGCAACGATGAGGATCAGAGCGGTCGTGAGCGGAAGCGCCTTAAAGCATGCCTTGTTGCAGTACATTTCGACCGGAGCGGTAAGGATCTCCCATGTCATATCCGTTGTGTTCATATCGTACGAAATGTCGAACTCGGTATCGTTAGTAATGGACTGGGAATCGTTAATGTCAGTCATCGACGGATTCAAATAACCGTCATAAGTATATGGTGATTCAACTTCTTCGTAACCTTTTGTGTCCTTGGGCGTACAGTCGATCGTTGCTATGGCTTCTTCATTTTCGCCTTCGAAGATAACTACCTTTCCCGGAAGGAATGTGTGTGTGGTCCTGTTGACATAGACTTCTTCATAGCAGTAAATGTAGATGGGCGGCATAAGTCCGAGTCGTTCGGCCAGACTCTTCAATGTCTCATTTTCCACGGAATAGACATCCCTGAGATAAGCGTTCTTTACCGGATCGTATTTTCCGCTCTTATACAGCGGTTCAAGATACGATCTGTCTTCCAGCAAAAACACTTCATCATGTTCATTTTCATTATCATCATAAAAGTTAATGATGACGCCGGCACATGCACCCTCAGGTGTCTCTGCGATCCTTTCGTTTTCCACATAAGCGCCGCAGAATTCGTCCATGTTTTCGCCATATCTTCTGCAAAGATATTGTTTAATTCTTCCCAGATTCTTGTCGCGCTCTGTTTCATCTGAGGAACAGTAATCATTTATGAGCTTTACAAGCTCCTGAGTATAGCTGTTCCAGTTGCTCATAGCCTTGGTCCTGGCACTCTGCCTGCACACTTCGATGACAAAATACGAAGCCGCCATGGAGACAGCCAGGAATATTGCGAGCCATATTGCGAAATATTTAATGTATTTTGGTTTCTTGATCGCTTTCTTTTTCGGTATTACGGTTTTCTTCTTAGTCATGAGATCCCCTTTCAGACGGCTTTATAACCTCCGCCTCTGATAGTCTTGATCTGATCTCCTGAAGAACCGAGCTTATGACGGACGTTCTTTACGTGGGTGTCTACGACCCTGTCACTCCCGAAATAATCCATGCCCCACACGAGATCGAGCAGCT
Organism: Oscillospiraceae bacterium; assembly: GCA_015069215.1. Taxonomy (GTDB): domain Bacteria; phylum Bacillota; class Clostridia; order Saccharofermentanales; family Saccharofermentanaceae; genus Saccharofermentans. Next base: position 4,417 of record SVJC01000110.1, on the reverse strand, counting down.
GCTGCCTGCCGAGAACGTGGCCTTTGTTATCGAGCAGAGCTTTGAGGAGGAAGTATTCCTTGGGCGCGAGTTCTATCTCGTTGTCGCCTACGAAAACCTGCATTCGTGAAGGGTAAAGCCTGATGTCACCTGATTCGAGGACTTTTTCGTTTTCCTTTTTCACCTTTCTGTCCATAAGGATAAGGCACTTGGTGTAAAGGATCATGAGCGAAAACGGTTTGACCATGTATTCGTCTGCGCCCATTTCATAGCCCAAAAGGATGTTGTCTTCAGTTCCCAGAGCAGTCAGGAAAACGATCGGGCAGTCGCTCTTTTCGCGGAGCTTCTTGCATATCATGTATCCTGATGCCCCCGGCAGCATGATATCCAGTATGACCAGGTCATATGTGTTATTCATTACGGCGTTCATTCCTTCATCGCCGTCTGCTGCCGTCTCAACTGTGAGTGTTCCGCCGCTTCTGTTCTTAAAGAAATCAGAAACTGCTTCCCTTAACTGAGCCGAATCTTCGACCATCAGTATCCTTGCCATTCATGACCTCCTTGCCCAAGAGGATAATAGACTTATGTGTAGTCTGTGTGTGGTTTATGTGTTTAATTCGTGTGTCACACGATTCATTATACTCGTATATGTAAAAAAATATTGCTAAATACTTGATATATTAAATCTATGAAAAATAAAGCAGGATTCACCGTGCGTCTTTCTGCATATATACGAATATCAGGTCTCCTGAAACTGCTTCCTGCCTAAATTCCTCATAACCCATCTTCTTGTAGAGCCTGATGTTATCGATACTTCTCGTGCTGGTAAAAAGCTCATACCGCTTCCCCGGAAAGCATTCCTCGGCTGCCTTGAGCAGGGCTGAACCATAGCCTTTCTTCCTGTGGTCAGGATGGACCATGAGCTTGCCGATATAAACCGTTCCATCCTTCTCATATGCCCTGACGGAGCCGATAGTAACATTGTTACAATCAGTCATTTTCAATATTATTCCGCGGTTATACTCCCCTGTCACTTCCTCGAGCGTCTGCTTGAGCGGAGGAATGTCTCTTGTGCCGAACAGGTCAGCTTCAGTCTGATATGCCAGATACTGAAGCTTCAGGATCGTTTCCAGATCTTCCGGTCTTGCCTTTTCTATCTTCATGTCATTCACCGATCTCTTCCTTTATCTCTGCGATATATGCTTCCAGGAATCCGTGCCTCTTGGTAGCCAAACCTTTGGCCGTGTCAGTATTGAGCTCATCCTTTAAGAGCAGGAGCTTGTCGTAGAAATGCTTTATGGATTCTTCAATGCTCCTGCCGTGCTCCCCGCCGTAAGCAAATGTCCGCGCGATACCTATTGCTCCCATGGCATCCAGCCGGTCGGCATCCTGAACGATCTGGCCTTCCAACGTCCCGGGCTTCTTGCCGCGGTTTTTGCTGAACGATACCGAATCGATCACGCCCACTATCTCTTCCGTCAGCTCTCCGGATACACCTTTACCGGACAGAAAAGCACGGGCGTTCTCGTTGTTTTCGTGATCGAAAAGCTTGTGATCGTCAACGTCATGAAGGATCGAAGCCAGGGCAACGACAGTCAGATCCGCGCCGGGTTCTCTTTCGGCGATCATCATAGCGTTCTTGTACACGCGCATGGAATGCGATAAGTCATGTCCGCCGGAATTGTTTCCCAAGAGTTCTCTTACGTATTCTTCCGCGTCCGAGATCAGTTTTTCCTTATCCATAAAAAATCCCTTCATCTTGCGATAAAGGGATTATATCATTAAGGCTTGCTGCCTGTTTTACAGGTTATGCCAGACCTGTGTGTTGCAGTCCATGCATCTGAAGAGTCCGTTTGCGGGTCTGTATGAGCCGTCTCCCATATCGCCGCCTGATATCCTTGCTAACTCTTCAGGTGTCAGTTTTGCTTTCCTCATTTGGTTTCTCCTTTATTAAAGTTCGTATACTTTCTTTGCGATCCGGATTATGTCTCCGGTACGAAGCTCAGAACCGATGGTTCTTGCGTTCTTCGAGATCTCATTTCCGACTGCTTTTACAAAGCCTGTCTTGGCACTCTTCGCGATCAGCAGGTTTTCGAGTACGTTCATGATCTGTTCTTCACGGCTCTTGGCAAACCTGCAGAACGCTTCATCTTCAAAGGCATTGTTATTAAGTTCTAAAAATTCTTGCTTTTCATCAAATACAGTGTAAGTAGCCATCGTTCTTTCCTCCTGTCGGGATTTTTCTTTGTTGGCTACATTATCAATGGAGAAAGGCATCAAACCAATCACTAATGTCCTGCCTATCTGATGCTTAACCAACCTTTAAGGGCCTGTGTGTTGAAAAAGTACAAAAAAGACCGGTTGCCCGGTCTTGATTTTTGGTGTTATGTTGCCGTTACTGATGCGGATCAGCCTTTGCCCTTATAGGCAATGGCATCGATCTGGAATTCGATGCCTTCTCTTATGAAGTCAGATGTGTAGGCTTTTCTCGTCGGAAACTTGCCGTTAAACCTTTCCCTTAAAACTGACGGCAGATAGTTCAGATCGCTGATGTTCTTAAAGAGACAATCCATCTTCACAACGGAATCCAAAGTCAGTCCGACCATCTTCAAGCGGCTTTCCAAGACATCGATGGCGCCGTTCATCTGTTCTTTTATGGGCTGTCCCTCATTGTCCATGCAGTATCCGACAAAGACGAAACCGCCTACTTCGATTACAGTGGAATCCGCCCAAAACTCATCTGTTTCAATTCTTTTTATCTCAGACATACAATTCACCTCACACAGACATTATAACCTTTGGCAAGGCGGGATTGATTTATTTCAGCGGTCACTCAAACAAACTGTCCCATAGATCGTTTTCGAATTTGGCACATCTTTCGAATATCCGGCACATCTCATCAGCCGTCCTGTCATCTATGCCATCGCCCAGTCTGTCAAGAAGATCGATCCAGATCTGGTTGGTATCGAGATAGCTCTTGCAGGAATAAGCTTCAAACCAGGGCCCGTAAGGAGACTTAGAGATCTCCTCCGGATACTTTTCTGCGCAGGCTTCACCTATATATGCATAGACCCAGGAGCACTGGAGAAGACCCGTTATCCCTCCGAGGAGGCCGTAGTCATCCACGCATTTACGCATGTAATCAACGTATTCCGTTATAACGGGGAACTTAACGCTTCTTTCGATGTCGTCACTTGTTATCCCGAGCGCTTTCATATTGGCCATGTGCACGCGTTCGGTCTCATCAACGGTACCTTCAATGATCTTTTCCAGAAAGGCCTTGATCTCTTCGTCTCCGGCTATGTCCCTGATATGTTTCAGTATCGCGATATAATCGAGAAGATAGAGATAGTCCTGCAGCATGTACCGCCTGAAAAGTTCCTTATCCAAGGTACCCTTTGCCATGTTAACGACAAAGGGCTTGGATGAGGCTTCGTCCCACAACGTTTTTGTTTTCGCGAAAAGAGATTCTGAAAGTTTCATTCGTGGTCCTTATTTCTCTGCGATTATGGCAACATATCCGCCGCTCTTATATCCTTCTATAACCTCTTCGGGCTCCTCATTAGTATATAGCGGATTCTTGACAAGTGTCTGATAGAAAGAGAATTTGCTGATGCCCAGATCCTTTAAGACATTGATCTTCTCCTCTGTCGTGTGCCATACGCCGGATGAAGCGAGAGCCAGAGGATAAGGGAGCTCGGGCATTGCACCTTCAAGATACTCGTGGTCATATGTGTTGAGACTCTTTCCGAGAAGGTACATGAAGCCGAAAGCGCTCTCCTTCGGAACGTCCAGGAGGATAAGTTTTCCGCCTGCCTTCAAAGCTTTAAGTGACTTCTCATAAACGGGTACGAGATCTTCCATGTAGCTCGAGCTGCCGTTGAAATAGATAATGTCATATTCGTTATCGGGAAGATCGACATCTTCGATCAGGCCGAACTTTATTACGTTTACACCGCGCTTTACCGCGATGTTGCCCATGTCCTCGGAAGGCTCGATCCCTTCGATGTTCGAGCAGTCGATGTAGCTCTCGAAAAGACCGCTTCCGCATCCTACCGAAAGAAGCTTCTTTCCTGTTATGTCACCCAAAACCTTTTGAAAAAGCCTTAATTCACTGACGAAGAGGTTCTCGTTCTTCATGAACCATTCATCGTACTTAGCTGCATATCCGTCAAATTTCTGTTTTACTTCGCTCATAAGATTTCTCCTGATTCAGTCGTGATTTTCATTAAAGGATCTTGTAGTTATGGCACAAAGGACCGCTGCCTTTTCCAAGGTCCATCATAGCCGCAAGTGCGCCGGAAATATAATCCTTGGCGTTCTTTACCGCGCTGTCCATATCCTCGCCCTTCGCAAGATTGGAAGCGATCGCGCTCGATAAAGTGCATCCTGTTCCGTGTGTGTTGGGATTATCTATCCTTTTGCCCCTGAACCAGAC
>SVJC01000109.1 GCA_015069215.1 Oscillospiraceae bacterium | reverse complement strand
CAAGATATTTACAACATTTGTTCTAAGCACTCTAAAGAAAGTGCGTAATTGTGATCTTTCAAGCCGGGCGGCAATTCCGTTCTTTAGAAACGAATGGTTATCAGTCAATTTCTAGGAAAGAGCCCATAATAGGCACTTCATTTGATATAAGAGATATATTATGTTACTTTGTCGGGTGTGCGCTCTGCGGTATCTGGGAATATCTGACATATAGAAAGAATAAGGCTGAAACAAAATGAACTATAAGAAAATAGATCTGGAAACATACTACCGTAAAGGTGTATTCCGTCATTTCTCGGAGGACTGCAAGTGCTCTGTTTCCATGACGGCCAGGGTCGACGTGACTGAACTGGTTGAGGTCTCAAAGCTCTCGGGAACGAAGTTTTATATCAACTTCCTTTACCTTCTGACAAAGGTCCTGAACTCAAGGGAAGACTACAGGATGGCTTATCTCTTGCAGACAAATGAGATCATCTGCTACGACGTGATCAACCCCACGCAGTACGTTTTCCACGAGGACACCGAGACCTGCACGCCGATCTACACCAATTACGATCCTGACTATAAGACCTTCTACGGTAACGCGCTTGCTGATGTTGAGAAGGCGAAGGGGACCCGGGAGTACATGCTTGATTCAATGAATCACCCGAACTGGTTCGATGCATCATACATCTCCTGGCTGTCATACGATTCACTTAACGTTGAGCTTCCTGACGGGTATCTTTATTTCCAGCCCATCATCAACTGGGGCAAATACAGGGAGGAGAACGGCCGTCTGATGCTGCCTCTGACCGTAAGGATGAATCACGCCATTGCTGACGGCTATCTCGTGGCAAAGGTCTATAAGCTTTTGGAAGAAGAGATAAAGAAGTTTGTCTCAGATTATCAGAGGAGATCCGGCAATTGAAAAGTTTTAAAGTAACAGCGGCACAGGACGGCAAGCACGTCGTAAAGGCTTCCTCGGAGGCTTTTCCGGGACTTAAGCAGGCGGATCTTTTCCATGCGCTTAAGCGTAAGGACATAAAGATCGACGGCAAGCGCACGGCTCAGGACGTTGCGGTAAAGGAAGGACAGACCGTTGAGGTCTGGCTGCCTGATGAGCTTTTCGAGGTCGGAGATAAAAAGGCCGAACCCGAAAATGCCAAGGAGCCCTTCAAGATCGTTGCCGAGACGAACGGCCTCATCATAGTAAACAAGTCGCAGGGCATCGCGGTGCATTCGGGAAAGAGCACCGGCGAGGATACCCTGATCGACCTGATCCGCAGCAAAACGGATTTCAAGGAGGCGGAGCTCTGCCACCGCATCGACATGAATACCGGCGGCCTCGTCATGGTAGCGAAGGATAAGAAGGCATTGGCTGACGCGGTAAAGCTCTTCAAGGACGGACTTGTCACAAAGAGGTACAGGGCACTTGTCCTGGGCGCTCCGAATGTAGGCGAGGGAACTGTCTGCGATGACGGTACTCTCATGTATGAGGTCACGGGCTTCCTCGAAAAGACGAAGGACGGCAAGGTCTACATCCATGACACCAAGCAGCCTAGAGATCTTGCGATCGCAACGAGATACAGGGTCCTTGAGACATACAGGGCGGCAGGCCCCGACAGGGTCGACGTCTCTGACATCGAGTGCGAGCTCGTAACGGGCAGGACCCACCAGATAAGGGCGCAGTTTGCCCATCTCGGCTATCCGATCGTCGGTGACGGCAATTACGGAAGGGCAAAGCAGAACTCTTTCTTTACTGCAGTTGACGGCGGCAAAGTCAGATATCAGCAGCTTTTCGCGTGCAGGATCACGTTGGGCAAGATCCCCAGGGACAACATTCACTTTGATGTGTCCGGAAAATCATTTAGAATAGAGCCTGACTATTGCGTAATGCTGAAGCGAGGCAAGAGGAAATAATGGCAGATACAAGACCCATCGGGGTTTTTGATTCGGGTATAGGAGGCCTTACGGTCCTCCGTGAGATTTGGAAAGTGCTTCCCGGCGAAAGCACGATCTATTTCGGCGACAATTCAAGGGCTCCCTACGGCAACAAGGCAAGGAGCACGATAATCCGTTATTCGCTCCAGAACATGGAGTTCCTTAAGTCTAAGGACGTCAAGATGATCGTCATTGCCTGCAACACGGCAAGCGCTTACGCATATGAAGCGCTCAGGGACAAAGCCGGCGTACCGATCGTTGAAGTTGTGACGCCGGGCGCTGAAGCAGCCATAAAATCAACCGTAAACGGCAAGATCGGCATTATCGGAACAAAAGCCACGATCTCAACCGGAGTTTATAAGAAGGCCGTTGAAAAGAGTGCTAAAAAGCACGGAATGAAGAACATCGAGATATACCAGGCGACTTGCCCCCTGTTCGTATCGCTTGCCGAAGAAGGCTGGTGGGATAACGAGGTAACAAGACTTACCGCGAAAGAATACCTGACTCCTTTGAAGGAGGCGGGGATCGATACACTGGTCATGGCATGCACCCACTATCCGCTCCTTGCCAAGGTTATCGGCGAGACGATGGGAGAGGGGATCACCCTGGTCAACACGGGCGAGGCTGCCGCGATGGAGGCAAAAGCCATGCTTGAAGCAAATGACATTGCCGCATCCGGAAGCGAAGCTCCCTCTAAGGAGTTCTATACGAGCGACGATACCGCGATGTTTGAGAGCATCGCAACGCCTTTCCTCGGCGAGGGACTGCCTTCGGGAACAAAGAAATTCGTTACTGACGTTTATAAAGTGGAGAATTCATGATGGAAAAGTGTGTACTTGAGATCAAGACGGGAATGTACGCCGAGCCTTTTTTCGCTGAAGGCAGCTATTCCGATGAGAAAGGCATCAGGAAGTACACCTGGACCGAGAAGCACCCGAACGAGAAGATCGCGTCGGATTTTGAGCTGTTCTGTGATGCCAAGGGCAAGCAGGTCACCGTTATCAGGGGCGGAGATGTTACCTCGAAAATGGTATTTGAGCCCGGAAACCGCACAAAAGGCTCGCTCAATACGATGTTCGGGGTCATTGAAGTAGTAATAGAAACAGATTATGTGAATTTTCCTTCAGCCCTTAACGAAACCCTGGAATTCAGTTATACTATGGACCCTGACGAAGGTGAGTCTGTGAAAAATGTTTTTTCCATAAAAAGGCTCTTGCAAAACTCGGAAGGATAATGTATTATTTTCAAGCATTGTTTGAGAAAGGAATTGGAGGTGAAGATAAATGGCACATCCCAAGCGTAAATGGTCGAAGGCAAGAACAGCCCGCCACAGAAGCTTGTTCAAGCTTAACATGCCGGGTTTCGTTGAATGTCCCCAGTGTCATGCTAAGATGCTTCGCCGCACGGTCTGCAAGAACTGCGGTTACCTGGATGGAAATCAGGTTATCAAAGTCGGCGAAGAGGCCTGAACAAGACTTTAGTAGTAAATCAAGGCAGTGTTTTAGATCAAGGCACTGCCTTTTTTTATGTTAACGGTCATGAAAGGATCAGTATGAGCAAACCGGTTGTCGCAATAGTCGGGCGCCCAAATGTGGGTAAATCAAGCCTGTTCAACACTTTATACGGCGAACGTCTGTCCATTGTCGCAGACACGCCCGGTGTTACGCGCGACAGGATATATGCGGAAACCACTTGGAGGGGCCGCGAGTTTCTCATGATCGACACGGGCGGCATAGAGCCCGGCAACGATGAGGACGTGATCTTAAAGCAGATGCGCATGCAGGCTGAGATCGCGATCGAGACCGCTGACGTAATCCTTTTCATGTGCGACCTCAAGGCCGGCCTTACGGCTGCCGATGAGGAGATCGCCGTCATGCTCCGCAAGGCAGGACGTCCTGTCGTCGTGGCAGTCAACAAATCCGACTATGTCGGTGATCCTCCGCCGGAATTTTATGAATTCTATAACCTTGGCCTTGAAGACGTCTGCGCGATCTCCGCTGCACACAGACTGGGCCTCGGCGAAATGCTCGACATGCTCTATGAGAAGTTCCCGCCCGTCGAAGAAAACGACGGCGCTGAGGAATCCATAAGGGTTGCCCTGATCGGCCGCCCGAACGTAGGCAAATCCTCGCTTTCCAACAGGATGACCGGTGAGGAGAGGAGCATTGTCTCCGACATCGCCGGCACCACGAGAGATGCCATTGACTCCGAGATTGAGAATGAATTCGGTCATTTTACCATCGTGGATACCGCAGGTATGCGCAAAAAGGGAAGGATAGAGGACGTCATCGAGCGTTATTCGATGGTCCGCGCCCTGGCTGCTATCGACCGCGCTGACGTATGCGTTATCATGATCGACGCGACAGTCGGCGTAACCGAGCAGGATACCCGTATCGCGGGACTTGCGCACGATTCGGGCAAAGCTTCCGTCATATGCGTAAACAAGTGGGATATCGCCCAGAAGGAGACCGGTACTGCTGAGACTGCGACCAAGATCATCCGCGAAAGGCTCGGCTTCATGACCTATGCGCCGGTACTGTTCATTTCCGCAAAGAGCGGACAGAGAGTTGATAAGCTTTTCGAGATGATAAAGACCGTAAACGCCAACGCAAACAAGCGTCTTTCGACATCGGTCCTCAACCAGATGATCTCTGAAGCTGTTACGCAGGTGCCTACGCCTCAGGACAAGGGCAGACATTTAAAGATCTACTACGGAACGCAGGTCGCGGTAAATCCTCCGACGATCGCGCTTTTCGTAAACGACAAAAAACTTTCCCACTTCTCATACGAGAGATATTTAGAGAACCAGCTCCGCCGTAATTTCGGCTTTGAAGGCGTTCCAATACGCCTGCTTTTGCGCAATAAGAACGGCACAGAGGACTGATATCCCCATATATTTGTGAAAAATTACAGTGCCTAATATATGCGCGCGAGTAGCAAAATATTAGGCGGTTTGTATTATGGAAATTTAGCATGCATTTTTATCGAGGAATCACACATGGCTTTACAGAAGATCGAGAATTTAAGAAACATCGCCATCATCGCTCACGTTGACCACGGCAAGACGACAATCGTTGACTCAATGCTCAAGCAGGCAGGAGTTTACCGTGAGAACGAGGCAGTCGTTGAGCAGGTAATGGACTCAAACGACCTGGAGCGTGAGAGAGGCATCACGATCCTTGCAAAGAACACGGCTATCGATTACAAGGGCATCCGCATCAACGTCGTTGACACTCCCGGCCACGCCGATTTCGGAGGCGAGGTTGAGCGTGTACTTAAGATGGTTGACGCCGTTCTCCTTGTTGTTGACTCTTTCGACGGTCCTATGCCCCAGACAAGATTCGTTCTTCACAAGGCTCTTGAACTCGGTCTCAAGCCCATCGTCTGCATCAACAAGATCGACCGTCCCGACGGACGCCCGAAGGAAGTCGTTGACATGGTCCTCGATCTTTTCATCGAGCTCGGCGCTGATGACGACCAGCTCGAATTCCCCATCGTTTATTCTTCCGGTAAGACCGGAATCGCAACACTCGACCTCAAGGAGTATGAGGAAGGCAAGCAGCTTGACTTCACACCTCTCCTTGACACCGTTATTAAGTACACACCCTGCCCTGAGGGTGATCCCGAGGGTCCCATGCAGCTCCTCGTTTCAAACATCGACTCTGACCCTTACATCGGAAGGATCGGCATCGGAAGAGTTGAGAGAGGTACCATCAAGCAGGGCGAGACAGTCGCACTCGTTACTTATGATCAGGAAGGCAAGAGAACCGCACGTGTCGTAAAGCTCCTCAGATTCCACAATCTGGGCCGCGAAGAGGTTGCTTCTGCTTCCATCGGTGAGATCGTCTGCGTTGCAGGTATCCCTGACATCAACATCGGCGACACACTCTGCGATGCCGCAAATCCCGAGGCTCTTCCTTTTGTCAAGATCGACGAGCCTACCATCGCAATGACATTCTCCGTCAACGACAGCCCTTTTGCAGGTCAGGACGGTAAATACGTTACATCACGTCACTTAAGAGAAAGACTCTTCAAGGAGATCGAGACAAACGTTTCCATGAGAGTCGAAGAGACAGATACCACAGAGGCATTCATCGTAAAGGGAAGAGGAGAGCTCCATCTCTCAGTCCTCATCGAGACAATGCGCCGTGAAGGATATGAGTTCCAGGTCAGCAAGCCGAAGGTCATCATGAAGGAGATCGACGGCGTCCTCCAGGAACCTGTTGAGGACCTCGTCATCGACGTGCCTGAAGACTTCGTCGGCCCCGTCATGGAAAAGGTCGGCAGAAGAAGAGGTGAGCTCCTTAACATGCTTCCTCCGAACAAGGGATACACAAGGCTTGAATTCAGAATTCCTTCAAGAGGACTCCTCGGTTACCGTACCGAGTTTTTGACCGACACTAAGGGCAATGGTATAATGAACAGCGTTATCAGCGGGTTTGAGCCCTTCGCAGGCGACATCGAAACACGCGGTCAGGGAGTGCTCGTAGCATTCGAGACAGGCACCGCAGTCACCTACGGATTGTTCAATGCCCAGGACAGAGGACCGCTCTTCATCGGAGCAGGAACACCTGTCTATGAGGGCATGATCGTCGGCATCAATCCCAAGCCTGAGGACATAACGGTCAACGTCTGCAAGAAGAAGCATGTAACCAACATGCGTTCAGCCGGAGCAGATGACGCAATGCGTCTTACCCCTCCGCTCAACTTCTCGCTCGAGCAGTGCCTTGAATTCGTCGAAGACGACGAGCTCTGTGAGGTAACGCCGAAGAACATCCGTCTGAGGAAGAAGATCCTCAATAATGATCTCCGTGCGAAGACCGTTGCGAAAATGAAGAAAGAAGACTGATCCCCGCAGGTGTTCGTCCTGCGGAGAGCAATAGATAAAGGCTTTTCGGAGGACGCCCTAGGACTAATCCATGCTTTCAAAGAAGATATGGGTCGCTCTGCGCATACTTGTAATTATCCTGCTCCTGTTCGGGTTTGCCGTTCTGGGTGTTTTCGGCGGGTATAATTACGTCCTGTCGCAGGATACGCGTTTTGATACTCTCAAGAAAGGTCTGGCCGAAGGCAAGTACAAGGTCAAGGCCGATACTCCCGGAGCAGTTACTCTCGTTATAGAGAGCGGTGATTCAACTTCGGACATTGCCGACAAACTCTACGAACAGGGGCTTATCGGAAACAAGCTCGTATTCTCGCTCATGAGCAAGATCAACGGCTTTGACGGCGCTTACGTGGCAGGTACGCACTATCTTCTCAAGTCTTATTCATACGATGAGCTGATGTTCTTCCTGACACTCGAATCAGCGACTGTTTCGGTAACGATCCCGGAAGGAACGACATATGTCCAGCTCAAGAAGCTCCTTCACAAGGCGGGGCTGACTTTTGACGACGAGGAATTCGACAAGTGCATGAATTCTCCGGACATGTTCGTCGACTACGATTTCATTTCCAAGATCGAGATCAACGAAGACAGGGATTACATCCTTGCAGGTTATCTCTATCCGGATACCTACATGTTCGATGTCAATTCAAAGCCTGAGTCCATTATCCGCAAGTTCCTGAATAACATGAGGGGCAAGCTTTACGAAGAGTACTATACCCGCGCCAAGGCCCTCCACATGTCAATGGATCAGGTCATCACGCTTGCTTCGATCATCCAGATGGAGACCGGTAAGCCTTTGGACATGATGTATGTCTCTGCGGTCTTCCACAACAGACTTAAATCCAAGGACGCTTCCTTAAGAAAATTCGGATCAAGTGCCACGGTCAACTATCTTCTGGAGAAAAAAGGCGAGAAGACTTCTCTGCTTCATACTGACGAACAGCTCGCGATAGACAGCCCGTACAATACCTATACACACGAAGGACTTACCCCGGGACCTATCTGCATGCCCGGAATCGACGCGATCTCAGCTGCTCTCTATCCTGAGCCGGGCTGCGGATATCTGTACTTCTGCGCAACAGGTGACGGCGGTACGGCTTTTGCCACCACTCTCAAGGCACATCAGAAGAATATCAACAAGTATAAGGATAACTGGACCAAGCACGAAGACGTTACCGAAGTTGAACCCGGCGGTGAAGATATCGACGATCAGAACGCAGGCCGCAACAACGAAGAACCGTCTCCGACAGAGACAACGAAGAAGAATTAGCGCTATGGCCGGCAATATCAAAGACAACATGATCGACCGGAAAAGCGTGGAAGTACTGTCTCCGGCAGGAGATCTTTCAAAGCTCAAGACATCCGTAAATTACGGTGCTGACGCGGTGTATCTGTCAGGCACCTCATACGGTCTGCGCGCCTCATCGGGCAACTTCACGAAAGAAGAGATGAAAGAGGGCATTAGCTATGCCCATGCGCGCGGCGTTAAGTGCTATGTCA
>SVJC01000108.1 GCA_015069215.1 Oscillospiraceae bacterium | reverse complement strand
AGGCCCTGAGGAATTCAGCAGCATAATGAAAGACATCGCGGCAATGGGCGTCCATGTCCTGGGCGGCTGCTGCGGAACTACTCCCGCACACATCGGAGCAGTGATAAAAGAGGTCTCTCCTCTTCCCTTCAAGGAACCCGTCAAAAAGCACGGCACGTACGTCACAAGCTTTTCCGAGTGCGTTGAGATCGGTCCCAAGCCAATAATCATCGGTGAGAGGATCAACCCCACGGGCAAAAAGAGATTCAAACAGGCACTCCGCGATAACGATGTTGACTATATCTTAACTGAAGGATTGAACCAGGAAGAGGCCGGAGCGAATATCCTTGACGTCAACGTAGGTCTTCCCGAGATCGATGAGCCTGCCATGATGGAAAACATCGTCTTTAAGCTCCAGTCGGTCACTACGCTTCCTCTCCAGCTCGATTCAACTGACATCGAAGCACTTGAACGCGGAATGCGTATCTACAACGGAAAGCCGATGATCAATTCCGTAAACGGCAAGCGCGAGACGATCGAAGCGGTCATGCCGCTCGTTGCAAAGTACGGCGGCGTTCTTGTAGGACTCCCTCTGGATGAGGACGGAATACCCGAGACCTCCGACGGAAGGATCATGGTCGCAAAAAAGATCTACGAAGCAGCTGATGAATACGGCATCCCGCGTGATGACATCGTGATCGACGGTCTTGCAATGACCATCTCCTCAGATTCGTCTTCAGCGATCACGACTCTCGATACCGTAAGAAGGATCAGGGATGAGTTTGGCGGTCATTCGATCCTGGGCGTCTCAAACATTTCCTTCGGACTCCCTGCAAGAGAACTCATCAACTCGCATTTCCTCACGATGGCAATGCAGAACGGCCTTTCCTGCGCGATCATCAACCCTAATAATGATCACATGATGGCATCCTACCGTGCCTTCTGCGCACTCATGGATAAGGACCCGCAGTGCCTCGGCTTCATCAACGCCTATGCTGATTATAAGTCTGACGGAACATTCGGCGGAGCAACTTCGGGTGCTTCTGCAGGTGGTTCTGCCGCAGCTTCCGGCGGAGCAAAGCTCACGCTTTCTGAAGCTATCGAAAGAGGCGTCACCGGTCGTGCCGCGGAAGCAATGCAGGAAGGTATCGCAGAAGGTCATGAACCGCTTGAGATCATCAACGCGGAACTTATCCCTGCGCTTGACAAGGTCGGAAAAGGTTTCGAAAAAGGAACCGTATTCCTTCCCCAGCTTCTCATGAGCGCCGACGCTGCCAAAGCCGCATTCGAAGTCGTCAAGAAAGCCATGGAGGGCAAGCCCCGCCAGGTCAAGGGCAAGGTCATACTCGCTACCGTAAAGGGTGACATCCACGACATCGGCAAGAACATCGTAAAGGTAATGCTCGAAAACTACGGTTACGACGTAATAGACCTGGGCAAGGACGTTCCTCCCGAGACGATCGTCGAAGCAGCAATCAAGGATGACGTAAAGGTCGTCGGTCTTTCCGCCCTGATGACTACTACAGTCGTTTCGATGGAAGAGACGATCAAGCTTCTGCGCGTGAAAAAGCCTGACACAAAAGTCGTCGTGGGCGGCGCCGTCATGACGCAGGAATATGCTGACCAGATAGGCGCAGACGCCTACTCAAAAGACGCCATGCAGACCGTAAGATACTGCGACGAAGTATTTGGAGTTCAATCATGAATGACGAGAAAACACAAAAGTTCAATAAGACAGCCGGGATCATCTGCATAGTCATGGCATGCATCTTTGCTGTTTCTTTCATAGTCGGCACTTTTAACGATCACAAGATCGCACCCAGGATCTTTTCGGACATGAACCTCGGCATGCTGATAGTATCAACGCTCGGAATATATATCTTCTGCGCCTTTTACGCATTCTTTTTCGGAGCTCTCTTCAGCCAGGCCGTAAACCTTCCGAAAGAACATAAAAGACGCACGCTGTACATCGTTTTGATACTTGTTCTGGGCTCCATCACGCTGCTCATCTGCGGCGGTTCCGTATTGGACATCAATAACCTGGGCGGCATCTTCCCCTTCATTCAAAGGAATGTTCCCCAGATGATCATAATGCTTATAGTCGGCCTTCTGCCGGTCTCATATATCGGCTACAGATCGTGCAAAAACAGAACAGATGCAAATCTCGCAAAGCATCTGATACTCGTCCTTTCGGCCATGACCATTTCATTCTTTCTTTATGAGCTCGTAAAGATGGGCCTTCCCCGTCCGAGATACCGTCTCCTCGCAAAAGGTCACGAAGGAATCGAATTCAGGAGATGGTACAACCCCGTCAAAAACAAGGCTGAACTGATCGCCAAATACGGCATCAACAAAGATGATTTCAAATCATTCCCGAGCGGACATACATCAAACAGCATAATGAACATCACACTCTTCCCTGCACTGGGACTCGTCTATCCCAAGCTCAAGGAAAGAGCAAGCCTGCTGTTCGTAATGGGTCTTTGCGTAGGCATCTCCGTACTCATTTCAAGAATGGTACTGGGAGCACACTTCTTAAGCGACGTATCATGCGGAGGCTTTATCGCATCCGTAGTTTCTGCCGTTTACTACAGACTTTACAAAAAGATCAGCTGATTGAAATTACTTTGTAGTCCTTGTCTTCTACGGCCTTCTTGAGGACGTCGTCAGAAACATTGCCTGAAATGGTTACGACTGCAGTTCCTTCAGTATGGGAAACGTCTGCTGTCTCTACGCCTTCAACAGCTTCGAGAGCCTTCTTTACAGAAGCTTCGCAGTGTCCGCACATCATGCCTTCGATCTTCATCGTCTTTGTCATTTCTTTTTCCTCCATACCATTTGCTCCCTTAGCCTTTATGGCCTTGTCGTGTCTTGTGTCATACGGTCTGACAAGATTTAACCTCAATGCGTTCATGCATACCGTAAAGCTCGAGATGCTCATTGCCGCAGCTCCGAAAACGGGAGACATGCTGATCCCCAGAGCCGAATATGCACCTGCTGCTACCGGTATCAGCAAAATGTTGTAAAAGAACGCCCAGAAAAGGTTTTCATGGATGTTCCTGATCGTCTTTCTCGATATCCTTATTGCTGCAGCGACATCCCTTAACGATGCCTTCATAAGTACTATATCAGATGCATCAACAGCTATGTCGGTTCCGGATCCAACTGAAATGCCTATGTCGGCTCTGGTAAGCGCGGGAGCATCGTTTATGCCGTCACCTGTCATTATGACCTTTCCCTGCTTCTGAAGCTTTCTGATGACTGATTCCTTGCCGTCAGGAAGAACGCCTGCTATTACCTCGTCCACGCCTGCGGCCCTTCCGATGGCTTTTGCGGTGCGCTCGTTGTCTCCGGTGAGCATTATCACCTTCAGGCCTAATGCTTTAAGTTCTCTTACTGCTTCAGGCGAATCTTCACGAAGCGGGTCTGATGCGGCCATCATGCCCAGATAACCGTTTTCGGAAGCAAAGAACATAGGTGTCTTGCCGTCTTCCTCAACCTTTTGGACGGCCTTTTCCATCTCACCGGAAAGCTTGGCGCCTATAAGTCCCATATTTCCCGCAAGATATAGTTTTCCGTCTATCTTTCCCGAAACTCCTCTTCCAGCCGTTACCTTGAATTCATCGGCTGGTGCGGACTTTATGCCCTTTGAACTGCAGTATTCGGCGCACGCTTTTCCCAACGGATGTTCGCTTCCCAGTTCAAGTGCGGAAACGATCTTCAAAAACTCTTCTTCGGAAATGCCTTCAGAAGTTACGACGTCAGTAATCTCAGGGTTGCCTTTCGTAAGCGTTCCGGTCTTGTCGAAGACCGCGATCGTTGCTTTGCCGGTTTCCTCAAGCGAAGATGCCGTCTTGAAAAGGATCCCGTTCTTTGCGGAAACACCGCTTCCAACCATGATCGCAACGGGAGTGGCAAGTCCCAGTGCGCACGGACAGCTGACGACCAATACAGCGATCGCCCTGGTAAGAGCAGTCTCGACCGGTGTCTGCAAAAGCATCCATATTGCAAATACAATGGCGGCGATGATGATAACGGAAGTAACAAAGACACCTGACACCTTGTCGGCGATCCTCGCGATAGGTGCTTTTGAAGAAGCCGCATCGCTTACCAGTCTGATGATCTGCGAAAGCGTTGTATCCTCTCCGACCTTATCCGCCCTGCACCTGACATATCCGGACCTGTTTATCGTCGCGGCAGAGACCCTGTCGCCTTCGTTCTTATCAACAGGAACCGATTCACCGGTAAGTGCCGATTCATCTATTGCCGCACTGCCTTCGATTATCACGCCGTCAACGGGGATCGATCCGCCGGATCTTACGCAGAATACGTCTCCTACTTTTACCTCATCGATCCCGACGGTGACTTCTTCGCCGTCCTTAACGATGACCGCGGTCTTGGGAGCAAGCTTCATAAGGCCTTTTAGAGCATCTGTCGTGCGTCCCTTCGATATCGATTCAAGAAGCTTGCCAATTGTTATCAGGGTGACGATCATGGCAGCTGATTCAAAATACAGGCTTCCGTGATGTAATCTCCCTGTTGCCATGTTTATCAGGACATAAACGCTGTACAGGAAAGAAACACCGGAGCCCATGGCAACAAGCGTATCCATGTTGGGAGCCAGATGGGCCAAAGATCTGATGCCGCTAGTGAAGAACTTTCCATTGATGACCATGACGATCAGTGCCAGGACCATCTCAACGGTTCCCATGGCGATCATGTTTTCAGAGATCTCGAAAGGCGCCGGCCAGTTGATCATCATGACGCCCATCGAATAATACATGAGGACCGCAAGGAAAATCACGGACAATATGAGGCGCCTTTTAAGAAGCGGAGTAGTCTTGTCCTTGAGGGATTCTTCACGGGAAACGGATTCCGGACCGGATCCGAATACAGAAGCTCCGTAGCCTGCGTTTTCGACGGCCCTGATGACCGCTTCCTCCGTGGCGTTTCCGGTTACCTGCATGGAATTCGTAAGCAATGAAACCTCGCAGGAAGATACTCCCTCGACTGAAGACACGGCTTTCTCAACGTGTGCCTGACACGCTGCGCAGCTCATTCCGGTTACATTGTATTTCTTCATAGTTTCCGACATATGTCTGTTTCCCCAGTTAGGATACCCTAACTTAAGGTAACCGTCAATTTATGCATAATATAGATTCGTCTTATTTTTCAACTTTGTTAACACAATTTTCTTTTATATTTTGTAAGATTAGGTTATAGATCTCACATATTGCAGGAGGATGCAAGTATGGATAACAGCAATAACCCTGAAAAGACCAATGTTACGGCCATTCCGGACCAGCCCGCGAATCAGAATCCCGAGCCTTTGCAGGATCCCCAGCCCGAGCAGGCCATTGAGCTTCAGTCTGAAGACCAGATCGAACAGCAGGCCAAAAGAGATCTGTCAAAGATCACGGTCAAGGGCAAGACCATCAAGGTCTCCACGATCATCAGATGGGCTATCATCCTTCTCATATACCTGTTTATCACAAATCCGGGCATCATCCCGTTCCTTCCGCCTGAAGCAAAGAACACCATAACGGCTGCCTGGAAAGACATTTTCGGTGACGTGGAGAAGGTCTCAAGCTCCTTCACGTTCAGATGGGCAACTCTTTTCCAGATCATCGCAATAATCCTCATGATGATCCTGATCACTTCAGTTTTCCGTTTCATCGTCCAGCACATCCATCCCAAGACAAACAAAGGCAAATCCGCGCTCTCGCTCCTCAATTCCGCGATCAGCTACATTACAGCGTTCGTATGCTTCTTCTGGTGCCTTTCCGCATTAGGGATCAATCTCTCAACGATACTTGCCAGCGTCGGGATCGTTGCATTGATCATCGGCTTTGGTGCCCAGAGCCTCGTAGAAGACCTTGTAACCGGCATCTTCCTTGTATTTGAGGATCAGTTCAACGTAGGCGATATCATCGAAGTCGGCGGCTTCAGGGGCGTCGTCGACTCCATCGGCATACGTACGACAGCCATCCGCGACATGGGCGGCAACATCAAGATAATCAACAACTCCGACTTGAGGAACATCCTCAACCGTTCTACGGCACTGAGCTTTGCCACCACTGTCGTAAGCGTTTCATACAGCACGGATCTTGAAGAAGTCGAGCCGAAGATAAAGGAATACATTCCTACTCTTAAGGACAAGTATCCCGAGCTCTTCTTAGAAGAACCCACATATCTCGGAGTTCAGGAATTAGGTGACTCCGGCGTTCAGCTCAAGTTCGGCGCAAGAGTCCACGAAAAGGACATCTACAAGGCACCCCGTGTCCTCAACCGCGAGATCAAGATCTTCTTCGACAAGGCCGGAATCGAGATTCCGTTCCCTCAGGTCGTCGTACACAAGTCAGACAAGTGAGCGGCTTGATATTGGAGACAGGTCATCATGTTCGAGGACTATAACTCATTTGATTACTATAATGCGGAACCGCCGCGTGAAAGTGCTACCCCGCCTCCGGAGGAAGCAGCTGTAGCTGCGCCTGAAGATGAATATAACGAACAGGTACACGTATCAGGCATTCCCAAGCGGAAAGCCAAATCAATAGCATTCATTCTCGCGATCACCGGTCTTGCAACCTCCTTCGCTTTCCCCGGAGCAGGTTTGATACAGGATGCCATGGATATGACGGAAGAAAGCACCGTTATCGAAGAATCGGTATCCGGAACCGGAAGCGGGGCAAATGGCGGCGCTCCGGCCGAGACCACTCCTGCTCCGACTCCTACCCCTGCACCTACTCCGACGCCTGTCCCGACGGAAGATCTCCGCCTGAGGCTTGATTCCGTTGAATTCTATGTGTTGGACAAGGGTTTCCTTACTGAGATCAAGTTCACGCTTTCCACAAACTGCGGAATAGAGCTTTCCTCAATAACCGGAGCAATCGATTCCAGGCTGTTCATCTATGACGGTTACGACTTTAAGAAGAAAAAGGTGAAATCCCATTACGAGGACTTCCACAAGGATTTCTCAATGGATACGGCCAAAGCCGTAATAGGAGACAGTTCTTCTTCCACTGAGAGGCAGTATGTCCTTCTGGTCCCGATCGATGCCGGAAGCAGCGAAGACAAGTTCAATGTAACCCTGACGGTATCCAACACATTGAACGGCATCAAGACTGAAGACAAAGTTGCGACGCTTAAAGACATTGCACTTTGGAATGAGAAAACTGACACGTATGCATCTTCCATGTACACGCTCTCGGCTGTCAGGAACGCCGACAAGTCATTCGATGTAACCTTAAATCCGAAAGACGGGTTCAACATAAGTGATCCCAAGGTCAATTCCGTTATGGTCACAGGAGGCAAGAACAGTACGGCTTTCCTGGAGACCAAGGATTTCAACGTCACCTATCAGGACGGAAAGATCCACATAGAATTCAAAAAGCCGGGCAAATCACCTTCAAAAGGCACGCTGCAGGTCAGCACATTTGCAAGCTTCAAACTGACGGATTCCAACGGAACGGTTCACACCGGCAAGGCATACCGCAATCTGAACATGAAATACTGATAAGCGCTTTCTCCTTGCGGCTTTCTTTTTCGCTCCCGAAAAATGATGCTATAATATATCAAGTGTTTGAATAGGGGGGATTTTCTATGGAGCAACAGATCACTTATACCGAGAGGCCGAGGGCTGCAACGGGTGCCAAGGTCTTTCTCATCTTTGAGATGATCGTCTATATCCTTGTTCATTTATTGAATTTCCTTGCAAGGCTCTTTCAGACCGACGCGGCAAGCAACATACCGTCCGTCATGGTTATCTTCTGGGTAGTATTTTTCGTCTACCTTGGAGGATA
This sequence comes from Oscillospiraceae bacterium, assembly GCA_015069215.1. GTDB lineage: Bacteria > Bacillota > Clostridia > Saccharofermentanales > Saccharofermentanaceae > Saccharofermentans. Next base: position 552 of record SVJC01000108.1, on the reverse strand, counting down.
CATCCTTCTTCTCATCGGAACCGCATCAAGAAATAACATCGGTGTCCTTATAGCGGGTTTCGCCGTATTCCTGTTGCTCGAATGGGAGAATTACATTATTAATTCAGGCAGTTTCTCAGGCTTCATCAACAAGCTTACGAACATCAGCATGATAGCCTTGTATTCATTCACTTTCGTCTGGATCTGCATGATCGTCCTGACCTGCATAAAGCAGGCTCCGAAGGCTTTGTTCCTTGTCCCCGGCCTCATCGCCGTCATAGCGACCTGTCTGATCCTTTATTCTACTTTCACGGGCATGTCCACGTGGAGAAGCCTTGGTTCATATTCTGACGGGAAAGAAGCCGCATATGTGCTCTTCTCAAGGATCGCAGCCATAGTCAAGATCTTGATGATCATATTTCGTCCGTTCTGGGTATTCATGACCGCTCACTGGCTCACTCATCCCACGATAAAGGTAGCCGTAAGGCCTACCGTCCCGCGTCCTCAGGCAACTCCTGTCTATGTTCCCATACAGGTACCCGTATATCAGCCTGTATACCCTCAGCAGCAGAT
>SVJC01000107.1 GCA_015069215.1 Oscillospiraceae bacterium | reverse complement strand
TATCCCGAGAGCTATCTTCATGGGTAACTCCGGCGGCGCCTTCGACAACGCGAAGAAGTACATCGAGCAGGGCATGCTCGAGGGCCACGGCAAGGGTTCTCCTGCGCATAAGGCTGCTGTTACGGGCGACACGATCGGTGATACCCGTAAGGACGTTGTAGGCGTTGCTCTGGACATCTTCATCAAGCTCATGTCCACAGTTGCCAACACCATCGCTCCTATCATCAAGAACTTCCGTCTCTTCGGCTGATAGGTACTGATAACAGGTAAAATCGCGGCTGTCTTTTCGAAGGCAGCCGCTTTTGTGTGAATAAAGGTTCAGATGCTATAATGCACTTATGAATATAGTCCTGACGTTTCTATATTGCCTCATAGCCGGAGCGGGATATGCTTTTGTGTTCCGCAGGCCTTTTGCTGAAAGTCTTGCGCCGGCTTTTCTGCTTCACATACTTATTTTGGTGTTTTCGTCGATAGTGTTCGGAAGCCTTACGTCAGGAATAATCATTGGGGCTGCCTTGTTCCTCCTGGCAATGATTTTCGGAATCGGGAGGTCACTTAAGGAAGGTAAGAGAGAGGGCCTTAAGGAAGACTTCTCGCTCGTTTTTAACAACACCGGTTTCCTGGCCTTTTTGCTTATATTTGTTTTTGTGGCATTCAGCAATGAAGGAAAGATATTCAGGTCATTTGACGAGTTCTCCGGTTACGGCGTTTTCCTTAAGGAAACGCTCCGTGTCGATAAGCTGTTCTGCGTTTCGACAAAAGAGTTCTCACATAAGGATTACCAGCCTGCGCTGACCGTATTCGAAGCAATGTGGGCCAGGATGTCTTTCAGATACGATGAATCGGATGCTTTCAGGGCGATCCAGATGCTGGAGTTCTCAATGCTCCTTCCGGTTATCTCATATCACAAAGGGAAGGGCTCTTTGTTCTTTAAAGGTGAGGGAACCGGCATCAGTTTTGATCTGAATGGAACGGCTTATTCTCTGATGAAGATGGTTTTGTTCGCGGTCATTCCGCTCCTTCTTTTGGCAGGCCCCCAGTTCTATCATTCGATCTATCAGGACGTTACGGTAACGATCCTGGCGTTTTATTCCCTTTACATTGCTGATACAGAGACTGAAGACCCCAAATATGCGGGCTTTGTTCTTTCGCTTGCGTTTACGGTCCTTGCGATGCAGAAGATGACATCATTCATGTTCATTCCTGCGGTCGTTATCTTCTATGCCATCAGGCTTAACATGGACGGAAAGGACAGGAAGAACATACTGCGTTCACTGATCCCCGCGCTTTTTGCCGTGGCTTCATGGTACTGCGTAAATCTGTACATAAAGCAGTTTGTTGACGTAACGGGAAGTGCCCAGTCGTACAGCGGCGTATGGTTCGATAATCTCATGAACGTCATCCGGAATGACGGTTCGATCCCTTATCAGGAGTTCGTCACATACGAGTTTGTTTACAGCGTCATGAAGACGCCGATCATCGCGGGACTTTCTTATGTTGCCGTGCTGGCCGTATCTGTCGGGCTTTTCCTGATCGTTGCGCTTACCATAATGAAAAGCAAGGAAGCAGGGAAGATCGTTCTCTTTGCCGTCTGGGTATCCGTAATGTCCCTGATCTATGCGGTAATGCTCTGGCTCCTATACCTGACGGTATTTGACGCAAACGAGGCGGTAAGTCTTGCGAGCTTCCCGAGATACATGAATACCATTACGCTTCTGGCAGTTTACCTGGCTTTATATATCCTGAGCAGATATATGGAAAGCAAGTGGAAATATGCGCTTTTCGGAACGCTTCTCATTGCATCGGTTGCGGTTCTCCTTATCATGTATCCGGGCAACATGAAGCAGTTAAAGCCCGGAAAATATACCGATGACCGCGAGTTTTTATCCTGGCGTCTTGCCGAGGCTGCTCCCGTTAACGAGAAAACGTTTGATTCACCGGATACGAAGGTATATTGCCTTCTTTGCGGGGTTAATGCCGCCACGTACCACCATCTGAACTATGATGTTGACTCAAGAAGTCTCGGCTGGGGAGCGGTAGGACCCAGGAGAAATGACGGTGATGTCTGGAGCAGGGATATCTCGCCGGAGGAGTTCGTTGAAGAGGTATCGCACTATGATTTCATCTATTTCGCAGTTACCGATGAACTGTTCTATCAGAAGTATTCCCGGTGCTTTGCAGAGCCCGAAAAGCTGCCTTCCGGGGTCTGCGTCAGGCACATAAGCGTAAGAGACGGCAAAATAGTGGTCGATAATGACTGAAAACCGCGATACAGAGCCTTTTAAGGCTTTACAAACGGATTAACTGATGATAATATACTCGAGCTGCCCATAACGCAGATGAAGGATTCTTCCGACCTCATTCTTCGTTTCGGGTGTATTTATATTTTAGGAGGAAAGCAAAATGTCAGCATCATTCGACAAGCAGGCAATCATCAAGGAGTACGCACTCTCTGAGGGCGATACAGGTTCTCCGGAGGTTCAGGTTGCACTTCTTACTTACAGGATCAACCACCTCACAGAACACCTCAAGTCCCACAAGGGTGACCACCACAGCAGAAGAGGTCTTCTTATGATGGTCGGTAAGAGAAGAAACATCCTTGATTACCTCGCTTCTATCGATATCGAGCGTTACAGATCACTTATCGCAAAGCTTGGTATCAGAAAGTAATCTTAAGCAAGATTATTTTATGAGCGGTTCCTTACGGGACCGCTTTTTTATTGTATAATCAGGAAAAATCGCAAAGGGGGATCTCCCATGATCGATTCTTTTATCAGAGTTGGCGCAGCGACACCTGAAGTCAAGGTTGCAGATACCGTTTTCAATGCATCGAAGATAATCGAGGCAGCAAAACAGGCCGCTGAAAACGACTGCGGAATCCTTGTTTTCCCGGAGCTTTCGATAACGGGATATACCTGCGGGGATCTGTTCCTCCAGTCCGCTCTCATCGAATCCGCAAAACAGGCTCTTTTAAAGATCGCTTCCAGGACCGCTGATCTTGAGATGACCATCATCGTTGGACTTCCCGTATTGTACGGAGGAAAGCTCTATAACTGCGCTGCAGTCCTTTATGGCGGCGACATCATAGGAATCGTCCCCAAACAGAACATCCCCAACTATTCCGAATTCTATGAGATGCGTTATTTCACGCCTTTTGAAGGCAAGGAATTGCTTATGCTCGACGGGTTTGTTGAAGACGAGACGATCGATTTCGGACCTGCGGTCTTCCAGGCATCCGGTGTAAGCTTTGCCGTTGAGATCTGTGAGGACCTCTGGGTGCCCAAGAGCCCCTCGATAAGCTATGCAGCACACGGTGCGCAGATAATCTTCAACCTTTCCTGCTCCGATGAGGTCATCGGTAAGGCTGAATTCAGAAGGAACCTTGTAGCATCACAGAGTGCAAAGCTCGTATCCGCTTATGTTTACGCTGATGCGGGATTAGGCGAATCCACGACGGACATGGTCTTCGCAGGCCATAACATCATTGCAGAGAACGGCAAGGTCCTCTCTGAGAGCAAGAAGTTCGAAGGCGGCATCATCTATGGTGACATCGACGTTGAGCGCCTTGCCAATGAACGCAAGAGAATGAATACGTTCAGGATGAAGACTACGGGCGATGATTACATCAATAATCTCCAGTTTGACTGCGAGTTCCCGGATATCGTCCTTGACCGTCACATCGCGAAGATACCGTTCGTTCCCGAGGACAGGAAGGATCTTTCGCAAAGGTGCGAGGACATCCTTAACATGCAGGCGGCGGGACTTTATACGAGAATGTCCAAGATCGGCTCAAAGAAGGCTGTCATCGGCCTTTCGGGCGGTCTCGATTCAACGCTTGCACTTATCGTTACCGTTCACGCTTTTGACCGTCTGGGACTTCCCAGGGACGGCATCATTGCCATCACGATGCCCGGGTTCGGCACGACTTCAAGGACTAAGAACAACTCGATGAGACTTGCTGAAGAATACGGCTGCACATTAAGGGAGATAAGCATTTCCGATGCTGTTATGCAGCATTTCAAGGACATCGGTCATGACCCTGAAGTTCAGGACATCACATACGAGAATTCCCAGGCGAGGGAACGTACGCAGATCCTCATGGATATCGCAAACCAGGAGGGCGGTCTTGTCGTCGGCACGGGAGACCTCAGCGAACTTGCTCTCGGATGGGCTACCTATAACGGTGACCATATGTCTATGTACGGCGTAAACGCTTCGATACCGAAGACTCTCGTAAGACACCTTGTTTCTTACGAGGCAGAGAGGACGGCTTCCATCAGCCAGCCTTTGTCCAAGGCACTTGAAGACATCGTGGCAACACCCGTCAGCCCTGAGCTTTTGCCTCCTACTGAAGACGGACAGATCTCTCAGAAGACTGAGGAGCAGGTGGGTCCTTACGAGCTTCACGATTTCTTCCTGTACTACTTTGTCAGATGCGGTTTCGCTCCTTCAAAGATCTACCGTCTTGCCAAGATCGCATTCGACGGTTCTTATGATGACGAGACGATCTACAAGTGGGAAGAGACCTTTATCAGAAGGTTCTTTGCACAGCAGTTCAAGCGTTCCTGCCTGCCGGACGGCCCTAAGGTCGGTACTGTTACACTCTCACCGAGAGGCGACTGGAGGATGCCTTCCGACGCATCAAGGAATATCTGGCTTGAAGAACTGAAGACAGTAAAGGAATGAGATATGAAATCAGTTGTTTGTTTTGGCGATTCAAATACGTACGGACACGATCCCGCGACAGGAGAGAGGCTCCCTGATTCCGTCAGGTGGACATGCCTTCTGCAAAAGCTCCTGGGTGACGGCTACAAGGTAATAGAAGAGGGCCTTAACGGAAGGACCACCGTTTTTGACGATCCCAATGACGACTGGAAGAACGGCGTCGATTACATCAAGGGGATCCTTTGCACGCACAGGCCCGTTGATTATTTAGTCATAATGCTCGGAACAAACGACATGAAGACCGTTTATAACGCTTCTCTAGAGGAGATTTCCGCAGGACTGAACGAGATAGTCTTACGTGCAGAGAAAACGATGGACTTGAAGCAGGGCTATATTCCCAAGATCCTCATCGTATCCCCGCCGGAAATCAGCACGGATATCTTAACCGGACCTTTTTCGGGCTCTTTTGATGAGGCCTCGATCGATAAATCCAAGCGCCTTGCCGAATTCTACAGGAAAATCGCCGACAAGCACGGCTGCGGGTTCCTCGATGCAAAACAGTACATCAAGCCTTCAAAAGAAGACGGACTTCACCTGGATGCCATGGGGCACAAGGGATTAGCGGACATTATCGCGAAAACGATACCCGAACTGTAGAAAATGTAATATGTTTTAGCGCATATTTAATATATAATAAATAAGTTCGAGAAGGAGTGTAGTTAGTAGATTGACTGCCCGAACATCGAGCTTGTTTTTTGCTCGGACCGTGAATCTGCGGACTACCTCCTTTGCAATACTAAATATTCAGAAGGAGTTCAGATCAATGGAAAAGATTTTCAAGACTGAAATCGCCGGCAGACCGTTGGTAGTCGAGACCGGCAAGATCGCTCAGTTTTCGAACGGCGCATGCCTCATCAGATACGGTGAGACTTCCGTTCTGTCAACTGTAACAGCTTCACAGACCCCCAGAGAGGGTGTAGATTTCTTCCCGCTTTCAGTAGATTACGAGGAGAAGATGTATGCCGTAGGCAAGCTTCCCGGCGGCTTCATGAAGAGAGAGGGAAGACCCGGAGAGAAGGCTATCCTTACATCACGTGTTATCGACCGTCCTGTAAGACCTTTGTTCCCCAAGGATCTCAGAAACGACGTCTGCGTCAACAACCTCGTTATGTCTGTTGACCCGGATTGCTCTCCCGAGATCACCGCAATGCTCGGTACTTCCATCGCCATCGCTATTTCCGACATTCCGTGGAAGGGACCTATCGGAGGCGTCGTATTAGGCCTCATCGATGGCAAGACCATCATCAACCCTACGCTTGAACAGCGTCAGGAATCCCAGATGTACGTTACACTCGCAGGTACGCTCACCAAGATCTGCATGGTCGAGGCAGGCGCTAACGAGGTTCCGGATGACGTTATGCTCAACGCTATCGCAGAGGGTCACGTCGTAATCAAGGAGATCTGCGAATTCATCAACGGCATCGTTGCTGAGATCGGTAAGGAGAAGTTCACTTACGATTCAGCTGACGTTCCTGAGGAAGTTTTCGATGCTGTCAAGGAATTCGGCTGGGACAAGATGAGAGAAGCAGTTCTCGCAGTCGACAAGTCCGTACGTGACGCTAACGTTGCAACACTTCAGGATGAAGTTGCCGCAATGCTCGAAGAGAAGGAAGAGGGCCTTTCAAAGTGGGCACCTGACGCTATCTACAAGCTCGAGAAGAAGGTCGTTCGCGACTATCTGTTCCGTGAGCACAGACGTGTTGACGGCCGTGCACTTGACGAGATCAGACCTCTGTCCTGCGATGTAGGAGTACTTCCCAGAGTTCACGGTTCAAGTTTCTTCCAGAGAGGCCAGACACAGGTAATGAACATCTGCACACTCGCTCCTTTGGCTGAAGCACAGAAGCTCGAAGGACTCGATGAGCAGACATACAAGAGATATGTACATCACTACAACATGCCGGGCTACTCAACAGGTGAGGCTAAGCCTTCAAGATCTCCCGGACGCCGTGAGATCGGTCACGGAGCTCTCGCTGAGAGATCTTTGATCCCTGTTCTTCCTTCCGAGGAAGAGTTCCCTTACGCTATCCGTACAGTTTCAGAGATCACAATGTCCAACGGTTCCACATCACAGGGTTCCGTCTGCGCTTCGACTCTGTCACTCATGGATGCAGGCGTTCCGATCAAGAGACCTGTTGCAGGTATCTCTTCCGGACTTATCACAGATCCCGACAACGACGATAACTTCCTCGTATTCATGGATATCCAGGGCATCGAGGACTTCTTTGGCGATATGGACTTCAAGGTTGCAGGTACTACAGAAGGTATCACATCCATCCAGGTCGACATCAAGGTCGAGGGTCTCACATTAGACATCATCAAGGCTGCTTTCGAGATGACACATAAGGGAAGACTCCAGATCATCAACGATGTCATCCTTCCATGTATCCCGGCACCCCGTGCTGAGCTCAACAAGTGGGCTCCGAGGATCATCTCCATGCAGGTACCTGTTGACAAGATCAGAGAGGTCATCGGTTCAGGCGGAAAGGTCATCAACAAGATCATCGCTGACACAGGCGCACAGATCAACATCAACGATGACGGTATGGTCTACATCTCTTCACCTGACCTTGAGGCAGCTGACAAGGCTAAGACCATCATCACAGGCATCGTTTCCGATCCTGAGGTAGGCACAGAGTACGACGGCGTTGTTACAAGACTTATGGATTTCGGCGCTTTCGTTGAGTTCCTCCCGGGCAAGGAAGGTCTCGTACACATCTCCAAGATGGCTTGGAACAGAGTAGAGAAGGTTGAAGACGTTCTCCATGAAGGTGACAAGGTACACGTTAAGCTCATCGAGATCGATTCACAGGGCAGACTTAACCTCTCCATCAGGGATTGCCTCCCGAAGCCTGAGGACTATGTAGAGGAAGAACCCAGGAGACGTGAGAACCGTCCTAACCGCGAGCGCCGCGGAGGATTCGGCGGCAGGAACGGCGGCCGTAACGAGGACACGGGTTCTGAGGACAGAAAGGGAAGAAGAAGAGAATTCTGATCTCTTGTAAAAGAAGGATTTCACGGAGGTCCGCGCAAGACAGCTCTGATCATTTTGGAGAACGCGCGGGCCTTCCGCTTTTAAGAGGAACTGGCAATTGAGTTTTAAGTGCACCACAATTCGGAAAACAGTTTTGACGGCAGGCTTCGTTCTTGCCGCTGCCGTTTTCGCAGGCTGCGCCTTTAAGAGCATGAATACTCCGGCAGTCACGACTCCCGGTACTGAGGCTTCAGTAGTGGAGACAACCTCTGCTCCTGAGACCACGCCGGAAGAGACAACGCCTTCTCCGACGCCGACTCCCACACCGGAGCCTACAGCTACTCCCACTCCGACAGCCACGCCCACGCCAATGACGGTTAAGGTCTCATTCGCGGGCGACTGCACGCTTTGTTCGGATGCAAGGACCTACAATCATTTCGATGCCGTAGTAAAAAAGAGATGGGATTATCCTTTCAAGAACTGCAAGAGCATATTCGAAAACGATGACCTTACTCTGGTCAACTGCGAGATGGCGATCACGAACAACAAGGCTCATGCAAAGAAAGCTTTTGTTTTTGCGATGAAGCCTGAGGGTACCAAGTATTTTACCCATGCGAGCATTGAAGCAGTAAACCTTGCAAATAACCACACGCTGGATTTCGGTCAGTCAGGTCTCAAGGATACCAGAAAGAATCTCACCAAGGCCGGAATACTTTGGAGCGACACTGCCAACTACTCGATCTATACCGCTAAGAACGGCGTTAAGATCGGAATGTGCGGCTATA
>SVJC01000106.1 GCA_015069215.1 Oscillospiraceae bacterium | reverse complement strand
ATCGGCTCTAGAAAGGCGAATTCATCGCCGACAGAAACGGCATTCCGAGAGTCTGGATGGATCACGGATTCTGGCCTGTGTTTACGGTCGATCTGTATCTGAACCAGACGGGCGATTATGATTTCCTTTTCGAGAAGCAGCCTTATTTTAAGGACCGCATGATCCTTAGAGGCGAGCGCTTCGACGATAAGTTTGATCCGGATTCCGATCCGAAGGAACTGACGGAATCAGGCAATGTATATCAGGGCACTGTTCTTGAGCATCTCCTGACCGAAGTGGTAACGCAGTTCTTTGACTGCGGTATCCACGGCAACATGAGGCTCAGGGGCGCTGACTGGAACGACGCGCTCGACATGGCATCCGCAAAGGGCGAAAGTGTTGCGTTTACCGCTGCTTATGCAGGAGCTTTGACGATGCTGTCTTCCATGATAAGAAACTGCGGAAGGGACGAGATCACTGTTTTTGAAGAGCTGATCGAGCTGATCTGCGCAGACGAGTACGATGACCCTGCAGCCAAGAGAAGGCTTCTCATCGAATACGAGGAGAGCGTTGCGACGAGCATCACGGGCTCCATGATGGTAATGGATGCCGAAAAGCTCGCTTCCCATCTCGATCTGATGGCTGAACACATCAAGAAGCACATCCGCGAAAACGAGATGGTTACGGACGGCGAGGGCTCGAGATGGTTCAACGGCTATTACGACAACGATGCTCAAAGAGTTGAAGGCACCATCAACGGCGCGGTCCGCATGATGCTGACCTCTCAGGTCTTTACGGTAATGTTCGGAACGGCTGACGATGAAGCCGTCAGGGACGTCATCAGGGCATGCGACAAGTATCTTTATGCGCCTTCACTCGGAGGATACAGGCTCAACACCGATTTCCACGAGGTCAAGATGAACATGGGCAGGGCTTTCGGCTTTGCTTACGGCGAGAAGGAGAACGGCGCGGTATTCTGCCACATGGCGGTCATGTACGCGTTCGCGCTCTATAACAGAGGCTTTGCAAAAGAAGGCTACAAGGTGTTTAACAACCTCTTCACGCAGAGCATGAGCGAAGACGGCAGGATGTACCCCGGCATTCCTGAATACTTCAACGGAACGGGACGCGGAATGTATCCTTATCTGACGGGCGCTGCAAGCTGGGCGGTCCTCCTGGTCCTCACCAAGATGTTCGGCGTGTCTTCTGTGAACGGAAGGCTTAAGCTCGATCCCGCGCTCCTTGCGTGCCAGTTTGACGAGAACTGCTCCGCATCCGTTACAGCTTACAGAAAGGGGAGGCCCTTCGTCCTGACATACGTAAATCCCGGAAAGCTTGATGCAGGCTCTTATAAGATCGTTTCGATCACGGCGGGCGGAAAGGAGCTCGTGCCCGAAGAAGGCGGTTTTATTCCTGAAGAAGCGTTTGAAGGAACTGATCCCGAGATCATCTGTGAATTAGGATAATTTCTCTTATATAAGAATAATGTGAGGCCCCTGAAGTCATGAGACTTCGGGGGCTGTTTTGATTTGGCTGACCTGCAAAAACTGCGATCTGTGGGATTTTTTGCAGGTCGGGCAATTTTGGGGCAAAGCTATGTGCAAAACATGCCCGAAACGGGTCCTCTGGATGTCAATTTGTTCAATGAAACAAAGGGTTTTTATGCAATGCGACAGAATGTAAAGAATTTTGATAAATTTCCAAAAAATTACAAATTTCGTATTGCGTTAAAGAAATGTTACATATAAAATACGAATGTGTGGTGAAAAGGGGAGGAAATTCCCATATCAGTGGAGGAGAGTGGAAGGAATTCTGATTTTACTCCGCATTTTCACAAAAATAAACACAGAAGCGCGGATAAATGGCTAGAGACATCAAGAAAATCGATGCTAAAGGGAGGTTTTTCATCCCTGCAAAGCAAAGAGACAAGCTTGGCGAGGAAGTTCACGTAACGAACAGCCTCGATAAGGGATATCTCTGTGTTTATTCGAAGGCACGCTTTGAAAAGATCTCTGAGAAGATCGATGCTCTTAACAAGCTGAACCCTAAGGTCCGTTTGCTCGAGAGGATGATCGTTACCGAGGCTGATGAGGTCACGGTTGATTCCCAGGGAAGGATAGCGGTCAGTTCTGAGTTGTGGGAGAGGATCAATGCTAAGCCCGGAGACGAGATCTGCGTCTTCAATAACGCTGATAAGCTTGAGATCTGCACAAAGAGCTTCTACGACAGTGAGGACCACGATTTGAGCAACATTATAGGATTGGAGACGGAATTCTATGTCGACGGACTCTAATTTCAACCACAAGTCAGTACTGCTCAGGGAAGCGGTTGACGGCCTTTGCGTAAAGGGCGACGGAATTTATGTCGACTGCACTGCAGGCGGCGGCGGACACAGTGCTGAAATAGCGTCAAGACTCGGCTCTTCCGGCACTCTGATCTCAGTTGACAGAGACGTTGACGCACTCCGTGCCTGCATGGAACGCAGCAAGGATTTCGCTCATACAAACTGGATGCCCGTTAAGTGCGATTACGGTGATATCGATAACATGCTCGACAGCATGAAGATAAGAAAGGTTGACGGCATTCTGGCAGACCTCGGTGTCTCTTCGTATCAGCTCGATACTGCAGAGCGCGGATTCTCTTATATGAAAAAGGGCCCTCTCGACATGAGGATGGATACGAACGACGATACGCTTACTGCCGAATACGTAGTCAACAGATATTCAAGAGACGAACTGGAGAGGATCTTCAGGGAATACGGCGAGGAACGTCACTCCGGAAGGATCGCTGACGGCATCGTTCAGAGAAGACAGAAGATACCTTTCAAGCTTACGACGGACCTGGCGGAAGCCATTAAGGAATACATGCCGGGCCACGGAAGAAACGAAGACCAGCATCCTGCAAAGAGATGCTTTCAGGCTATCAGGATCGAAGTAAATCACGAACTTTCCGGCCTTGAGAACCTGATGAGGGATTGCTTCAAGCACCTCAATCCGGGTGGGAGGATCTGCATAATCACTTTCCACTCATTGGAGGACAGGATCGTAAAGGAAGCATTCCGTAAAGCTGAAAATCCTTGCACCTGCCCCAGGGAATTCCCGGTGTGCGTGTGCGGAAAACAACCGTTGGGTACGGTCATAACTAAAAAGCCCATTGAACCGTCGGAGGAGGAAAAGGAAGAGAACCCGAGGGCAAGAAGTGCAAAACTCAGGGTTTTCGAGAGGAACGGCAACGAACAGTACAACTAGGGGTGAAGAATATGGCTATCACAGAGCGCAAAACAAAAGCATACAAAAAGAATAAGCCTGTAGCATACTTCGACAGGGATCTTATGGATGTGCTCAATGCGGGCAGACGCAGCAACAGGCGTAACTATACCTTCAGACAGAATTCGATCATCCCTACGATCGAGCCTCTTATCATTGACAGAAAAACCTTCGGCAAGGTTAAGAAAGCGGAGCCTAAGCAGGAAGAGGCCAAGAAAGAGACCGACGAGAAGAACCTTTCATACAGGGAAGTTCAGGAAAACTCCATCGATTATGCTAACGATCACATGGACCGTGAGCTGACCGAAGCAGAGAAGAAGAAGCTCAGAAAGCTTACCGCAAGGAAATTTTTTGAGGCTTCCGTATCAGTCCTGCTCGTAGTCCTCACAGGCTTTTTCGTAATGCTCCTTTTGTTTCCCCAGACGGAACTCTCAGAGCTCGCAAGAGATAATTCAAACCTCAAGGATGATATCAACACAGTCAAGAGAATGATCGTTGACGCGGAAGAGAACGCGAACGGCATCACGGACATGGATGCGGTCCGTGCACAGGCTCTCCAGCTTGGCATGCAGGACCCTAACCAGAACCAGGTCGTAAATCTTCCAATTTCCAATAACGATTCTCTGAAGACAGTGGTACCATATGATACATATGGAGTAAATGATGACGTCCTCAGAGTTAATCAGGACGCCTTAGAGGAGTATTATGCCACTCATCCCGGGCGTTAAGGCCGCGAAAACAAACAACAGATCAAACATTGAGACTTTGCCCGCCGAAGTTCTGAAAGGCGGCAACAGAGAGCTCGTAGCAAGGGGCGTCGTCGTGATGATGGCGGCCTTTATGCTTGTTTATGCGGTGTTCCTTGTCTTGAAGCTCTATCAGACCACGGTCAAGGATTATGACAAGTACGCCAGGGCTGCAGCCAATGAACAGTGGACACTGATGACCTATTCGGCGAGCCGCGGACTGATCTACGATGCAAACATGACCCCGCTCGCGTCAAATACTTACGACTATACGGTCGTCTGCTCGCCTTCGCAGGTTACGGCGCCGAATCTTACAAGAGCGCAGATCATGCAGAGCATTGTTTCGATCCTTGGAGTCACATACGAGAAGATCGATTCGATACTTCCGGAAGACCCTACAGACAGGAATGACAAGCGTAACGGCGTTCAGGGCTGCGATGTTATCAGGAACGTTCCCGCCAACAAGAAGGATGAGTTCCAGAAATTCCTGAAAGACAATAAAGTAAAGGGCTTCGGCTTCGTTGCCGTTCCCCAGAGATACTATAACTACGGAAGCCTTGCGGCCCAGGTCATAGGATACGCAAGGAACAACGGCGAGAGCTTGTCCGGACTTTACGGACTTGAAGCATACTATGACAAGATCCTGTCCGGTAAGGACGGTTACCGTTATTCAGAGACGGACTCCATCACCGGAGGCGTTCTGCCTTATGCCGACGCTACCGAGCAGAAGGCTGCAAACGGCAGAAACATCGTTACCAACATCGACCTTAACATCCAGAGGATCACGGAGGAAGCCTGCAAGGACGCTTATGACAAATATAAGCCACTCGACGGCTGTACCGCGATAGTCATGAACCCTTATACGGGCGCGATCCTTGCGATGGTCTCACTTCCTGATTACGATCTCAATCATCCGTATGCTGCTCCTTACGGATTGGATGAATATGACTTCAACCTGATGGATAAGAACAAGCAGGTCGAGTACATAATGTCTAACGCTTGGCGCAACCGCTGCGTTTCGGATACTTACGAGCCGGGTTCTACTTTCAAGTCGCTTACCACCTGCATGGCATTCGAGGAGAACCTCACAAATGAGAACGACATGTTTAACGATGCTCCGATCAAGCTTTCCGAGCAGCATACGATCTCGTGCTGGATGCAGAAGTCAAACCACTTCAACCACGGTGTCGAAACACTCAAAAAAGGTTTTGAGAACTCCTGCAACCCAGTATTTGCGGAACTTGCCAAGAGGATCGGAATCAAGAAATACTACAAGTACGTAAGGATGCTCGGTTTCTACGATCAAACGGGCATTGACCTCCCCGCGGAAGGAAAGGGCATCTTCCATAAGAATCCTAGCTTTGTCGATATGTCGGTTCTGTCATACGGAGAGTCTTCGACGGTCACGCCTATCCAGCTGTTAACGTCTTATTGCGCAATAATCAACGGTGGAAACCTCATGGTCCCGCACATCGTCAAATACATCACGGACGAAAACGGCAACATCGTTGACCAGATCGAGCCTGAGGTAGTCAGAACGGTATTCTCGGAGAATACCTGCAAGAGGGTAAGGACCCTGATGGAAGGCGTTGTCAACGACGGTACGGGTTCTGCCGGTAAAGTCGCCGGATATAATGTCGCAGGTAAGACCTCAACGGCAACTGTCGATGTCGGCGAGCTCAAGGGCATGCACGTTCTTTCATTCTCATGCTATGCTCCTGCAAATGATCCGCAGATCGCTGTCCTTTTCGTCCTCAACAAGCCTGAAGACAAGGAAGTCGGTTCATCTGCCGCAGCAACGACGGCTGCAAGGATCGTCGAAGGAACGCTTACATACATGGGCGTTGAGAGAAAGTTCACGGCTGAGGACTTCGATCAGCTCACAAAGGAATATTACGTTATGAAGGTTGATGGAATGACAGCATCCAAGGCTTCTTCGACCATTGCCATTAATGGTCTGTCGACCATTTACGGAACAGTCGACATGAGCCCTGACACTATCATCTCCAAGACTTATCCGAGCTATACCACGAAGCTTTATAAGACCGGTGTTGTCATCATGTATCCTGAGGACGTCACGGAAGACCAGATGCTTACTTCACGCGTGCCTAACATGCTCGGCATGAACGCGATCGAGTGTATCGAGGCCTGCCGCAAGGTCAACCTGAACTGCAAGATCAAGGGCGAAGTAACGGGAATCTGTGTTTCCCAGAACCAGAATGCCGGTTCCACCGTGCTCTCCGGTGAGGTCATCACCGTCACGATGGATCCGAACGGCGCCAATGTTTTGGGCATCAACAGGAAGGCACCGACAATACCGCCCCGGAAAAAGGCTGAAGATACGGGCGTTGGCTGATAACTGACGGTTTTTCCCCGGTTGCCGGGATGGTTTTACGCACAAACGGCGGCTTTCAAAAACCACAAATTTCTTCTATTTGCCACACAGATTTACTTATTCTTTGTTTTAATATAAATAAGGCGAAAAATAGAAAGGAATCTGACCGTGCTGCTTTCGGAAATCCTCAAAGAATTAGATTACCGTGTGATATCAGGTGACCCCGCGTCAGAGGTCACTTCCGTTGAATTCGATTCCCGCAGGGTACATGAGGGATCCGTTTTCGTTTGCATAAAGGGATTTAAGACCGACGGTCACAAGTTCGTCGGATCTGCCGCCGGGAACGGTGCGGCCTGCGTCATTATTGAAGCGGGACGTGAGGGATTCGGTGAAGATGAGCTTATCAGCCTGGTCAGCGGAACATCCTGTGTTCTTGCAGAGGCCGGTGATACAAAGAAGGCTCTTGCTCTCATCGCGGCAACGCTTGAAGGCCATCCCGAAAGAGACATGAATGTTTACGGTTTCACCGGAACAAAGGGCAAGACCACGTCGACTTTCATGCTCCGCAATATGTTTGAGGTGTCAGGCATGAAGGCAGGCCTGATCGGTACCGTCTGCAACATCATAGGAGACGAGAAGATCGAAGCCGTCCATACGACTCCCGAATCTTCAAAGGTCTTCGGCATGATGCATTCGCTTAAGGATAAGAACATCAACAACCTTATAATGGAGGTTTCTTCGCAGGGATTAAAGCTCGACCGCGTTTACGGCCTGAGATACCGTGCTGCCGCTTTTACGAATCTTTATGAGGATCACATCTCTCCCGAAGAGCATCCTGACATGGGTGACTATCTTAACTGCAAGCTCAAGATATTCGATTCCTGCGATAACGCCGTGATCAATGCTGACTGCGATCCTGCTTCCAAGGTGATCGCATATGCTTCTTCAAGATGTAATGTCCTTACTTACGGAATCGAAGGAGAGGCTGATTTCAGAGCAGGGAACCTAAGGCCTGAACGTAAGGGCCACGTCACCGGAACAACGTTTGACGTTGCCAGCAAATATGTCTCCGGAGAATTCTTTGTAGCGCTCCCCGGAAAGTTCAATGTCTACAATGCGCTCTGCGCCATTGCAATGGCTTACTGCGCGGGGATCAGCGTTGAGGACATCAGGAATGTGCTTGCTTCCATCAGCGTTCCGGGACGCATGCAGCCCGTTGAGAATACTCTGGGACTCAATATCCTCGTCGATTACGCACACAATGCCGAGGCGCTTAAGAGCGCCATTACGACACTTAAGGAATATACCGAAGGCCGCGTGATCACTCTTTTCGGATGCGGCGGTGACAGGCCGAAGATCAGAAGATTCGAGATGGGTGAAGTGTCAGGAAACCTGTCTGATTATACGGTCATTACGTCTGACAATCCGAGAACGGAAGAGCCTGATGCGATAATCGGCGACATCCTTACAGGGATCAATAAGACAGCAGGCAAATATGAGGTCGAATCCGACAGGACAAAGGCAATTAAGCTTGCCATCTCAATGGCTAAGCCCGGAGATACCGTCCTGATCGCAGGCAAAGGACATGAGGATTATCAGGAGATAAATGGCGTGAAGCATCACTTTGACGATGCCGAGAAAGCCTATGAGGCAGTGAAGGAACTGGGGGGTGCTGTCTGACAATGAAGTTTACGCTTGAAGAGATCAAACGCGAGACCGGCGGAAGAGCCGTATATAAGACCGAGAAACCGGTCTATGCTGCTTTCGTAAATGTCGACGGCGTATCAACGGATACCAGGACGATCGTGCCCGGCGAGATCTTTTTCGCGCTCCGCGGACCCAATTATAACGGCGGCGATTATGCCAAGGCAGCCATCGAAAAGGGTGCCTGCGCGGTTGTAGTCGATAACGCCGAATTCGTACCGGAAGGTGCGATCGGCATAGTCGTCGACAACACTGTCGAAGCGCTCTGCAAGCTTGCGGGATACTACAGGGACAAGCTCGGCGCAAAGGTCGTTGCCGTTACCGGTTCCGTCGGCAAGACCACTACCAGGACGATAATCGCGGAAGTCCTTTCAACGGGATACCGCGTTCATTCCACAGAGAAGAACAATAACAACGAGATAGGCATGAGCAGAACGATCCTTGCTGCTCCGATAGATACCGAGGTACTCGTCGTTGA
>SVJC01000105.1 GCA_015069215.1 Oscillospiraceae bacterium | reverse complement strand
AGATCAACATTCTTTAAAACGTGCTGCTGAATGCCGCCGTTTGAAAATGTCTTGCAAAGTTTTCTTGTTTCAATGATGTTTTTCATGTCTTTCCGACCTCCTTATAGCATAGAGGATATTCTTCTAACCCTTAATTGCCTTTAAGGAACTCTTAAATAACTCTTAAATCGCATTCAGGCAGAAAAAGCCTTTAATATCCTTATATATTCCTCAGTAAGAACAGACGGATGGATCCTGTCCGGAAGTATGTATCCGATCTGCATGTAATCGTCCACTTTGAGCGGTTTGGCGATTATGCTCGGACCGTTTAACTTCTCGTTGATGACACCGCTGCAGATCGTGTATCCGTCAAGACCTATGAGCAGATTAAAAAGCGTTGCACGGTCTCTTACGATAAGTTCCTTGTCTGCATCCACGGTGCTTAATATCTCTTCCGAAAAGTAGAATGAGTTGTGGCTACCCTGCTCGTACGCAAGCCTGGGGTACGGTTTAAGATCTTCCAAAGTGAGTGATCTCTTTTTCGCAAGCGGCGAATGATTGCTGATGAACACGTGCGGTTTTGCCCTGAACAAGGGTTTGAATACCAGGCCGTTATCCCTTAATGTTTTCATGATGACAGTCTCATTAAATGCATTGAGATAGAGCACGCCGATCTCGCTCCTGAGCTTCGCGACGTCATCAATGATGTCATACGTCTGGGTCTCTCTCATGTGAAATTCATACTTGCTGCCGCCGTATTTCTTAAGCAGCTCAACAAAAGCCTCAACGGCGAATGAATAATGCTGTGACGAAACGCAGAAACGCATCTTACCTTCCGTCTTTCCCGTGTATCTTTCTTCAATGAGATCAGACTGTTCCAGTATCTGCCTTGCATATCCGAGGAACTCCTCGCCTTCGGCGGTTATCTCAACGCCCCTGTTGCTCCGGTCAAAGATCGTAATGCCGTATTCATTCTCGAGTTCCCTTATCGCAGACGTAAGGCTCGGCTGCGCAATGAAAAGCTTTGCTGCAGCTTCGGTAATGTTGCCCGTATCAGCGACCGTGACTATGTATCTCAATTGTTTAAGGGTCATGAAGGTCTCCTTCCCGCATAGAGGATTTCTATAAAAATAACATTATCCATAGATAAAATCTATTGTGAAACTCCAATTTTAAGTATTTTACCTATCGGAACGGTGGGATTATACTCGCAACTACGAAAATCAAACAGGAGGTATGACTATGAGAACATCAGTCATCGGATTTCCGAGGATCGGAAAAGACAGAGAATTAAAGTTCGCCAGCGAAAAGTATTTTGCAGGCAAGATCAATGAAGCCGAGCTTCTGGAGTCCGGCCGAATGCAGAGGGAGTATAACCTCAAGACTCAGAAAGCTTTCGGTATCGACCTTATCCCTTGCAATGATTTTTCTTTCTACGATAACGTTCTTGATACCGCTTTCCTATTCAACGCAATTCCCCAGCGTTACAAGGATCTGAATCTTTCGGTTATCGATACGTATTTCGCTGCCGCAAGAGGCTACCAGGGCGCAAATGGAAACGTTAAGGCTCTCGCTATGAAGAAGTGGTTCAACACCAACTACCACTATATCGTTCCCGAGATCGATGACGATACCGTCATTGAACTCAAAGGCACAAAGCCCGTAGAGGAATTTCTTGAAGCGAAGGCTCTGGGCATCGATGCAAAAGTCGATCTCATAGGACCTTTCACGTTCCTTAAGCTCGCACGCTACACAGGCTCGAAAAAGGCCTCTGCTTTCGCAGGCGCGCTTACCGCAGGATACATCAAACTTCTGGGCAAACTTGCTGAAGAAGGCGCAGGTCTCATCCAGTTCGACGAACCTTATCTCGTAAGAGATCTCGGTTCTGAAGACATCGCTCTTTTTAAATCGATCTATAAGAATATCCTTGGTGCAAAAGGAAATCTTAAGATCCTTCTTCAGACTTATTTCGGCGACATCAGGGACATCTACAGCAATGTAGTTGCACTCGATTTCGATCTTATCGGAATCGACTTCGTGGAAGGCAGAAAGAGCCTTGAACTCGTTAAGCAGAACGGCTTCCCCAAGGGCAAAACACTTGTCGCAGGCGTAGTTAACGGAAAGAACATCTGGAGAAATAATTACGCTAAGACCCAGGGCATCTTAAATGACCTCAAGGGCATCGTTTCCGGAGACGACATCGTAGTCGGAACATCCTGCTCACTGCTTCACGTTCCTTACACTCTTGAGAGTGAGACAAAGCTTCCCGGATCCTACAAGGCACACTTTGCTTTTGCCATTGAAAAGCTCTCAGAGCTCTCTGAGATCGCATCAGGAGACAAGGCTGCATTCGATAAGAACACGGCTCTCTTTGCAAACAGGCCCGACGTATTGGACCAGGCAGTAAAGGACCGCGTAAGCTCGATCAAGGCTGAAGACTATACAAGACTTCCGGCATTCGAAGAAAGAGAGAAGATCCAGAAGGAACTTCTTAACCTTCCTCTCTTCCCTACAACGACGATCGGTTCTTTCCCTCAGACAGAGGACGTAAGAAAGAACAGAAAAGATTATAAAAACGGCACCATCACCGAAGAGCAGTACATCGCATTCAACGAGAACAAGATCCGCGAGTGCATCAAACAGCAGGAAGACATCGGTCTTGACGTCATCGTTCACGGCGAGTTCGAAAGAAACGACATGGTCGAGTATTTCGGCGAGCACCTTTCGGGCTATGTATTCACCGAGAAGGCATGGGTCCTTTCATACGGTACGAGATGCGTTAAACCTCCGATAATCTGGGGCGACGTTTCAAGAAAAGATCCCATCACCGTAAGATGGTCAGTCTTCGCCAAGAGCTGCACAAACAAGCCCGTTAAGGGAATGCTCACAGGTCCCGTCACGATCCTCAACTGGTCATTCCCGAGAGAAGACATCTCTCTGCAGGAAAGCACTTTGCAGATCGCTCTCGCTATCCGCGACGAAGTATTGGATCTTGAGAAGAACGGCATCGGCATCATCCAGATCGACGAGGCTGCGCTTAGAGAAAAGCTCCCCCTCCGTAAGTCAGACTGGTATTCCGAATACCTTGACTGGGCGATCCCTGCGTTCCGTCTCGTACACAGCGGAGTTTCCGCCAAGACACAGATCCACACCCATATGTGCTACAGCGAATTCACGGACATAATTCCCGCGATCGATTCGATGGATGCAGACGTAATCACTTTCGAGGCATCACGTTCTGACCTTCTCATCCTTGACGCTCTTAAGGAGAACAACTTCAAGACGGAAGTAGGCCCCGGCGTATACGACATCCACAGTCCCCGCGTTCCTTCAGTTGAAGAGATCGTGGGTGCCCTCACAAAGATAAGGGCAAAGACAGAAGACAAAAAGCTCTGGGTCAATCCTGACTGCGGACTCAAGACAAGAGGCGTAACGGAAACTGACGCGAGCCTCAGGAACCTCGTTCAAGCGGCAAAGATAATCCGCGGAAACTGATCAAGATGAAGATCTCAGAACTCTACAAGAATAACAAGAGGAGTCTGTCTTTCGAGATCTTCCCGCCGAAGAAAGACACCGAGCTGTCTTCCATCGACGAGACATTGAAAGTACTTTGCGAACTGAACCCCGACTTCATAAGCGTGACTTTTGGAGCCGGGGGAAGCGCAAATTCCAACCGTACGATCGAGATTGCGAAAAACATAAAGCACAACTACGGCATTGAGCCCGTGGTCCATCTGACGTCTCTTCACTACGACAAGTCAGAGATAGATGAGTTCGCAACGTCAATGAAGGAAGCAGGCATTGAGAACATCCTGGCGCTCAGGGGCGACCGCTCTCCGAACGCACCCGAAAAGGATGTTTTCCATCACGCTTCCGATCTTGTCAGCTATCTGAAATCCAAATATGACTTCTGCGTCCTTGGTGCCTGCTATCCTGAATGCCACCCTGAATCAGAGAACCGTGTAAACGATCTCAAAGGCCTGAAGTCAAAGGTCGAGTCAGGTGCTGAAGTCCTTATATCACAGCTCTTTTTCGAGAACAGGATCTTCTATGACTTCAACGAAAAATGCAAGATCGCAGGCATAGACGTTCCCGTGATACCGGGCATCATGCCGGTTATCAACGCAAGCCAGATCAAGCGCATGGTAAGTCTGTGCAACGCGAGCTTTCCCGAACGTTTCTGTAGGATCATAAGAAGATACGAGAACAACAGTGAAGCGCTTTTCGATGCCGGAATGTCTTATTGTCTGAGCCAGATTATCGATCTCATTGCAGACGGTATTCCGGGCATACATCTCTACACGATGAATAACCCCAAGGTTGCAAGAAGGATCTGCGACGGTATCAGGAATATCGTTTAAGCTTTACGCGACCCTGATGTAAACGGATACTTCAAGGCCTTTATCAAGGTTTCTGATGCCAAGCTTGCCGTCCATCTTATCCATGAAATATCCGGTAAGATAAAGGCCAAGACCAGCACCGTCCTTGTCTTTAGCGTTGCTGCCTCTCTTATACTTTTCCCTGATCAAAGGAAGCTCTTCTTCCTTAACACCGGGACCTTCATCGGACACTCTTATCACGAGATAATCGCTTGCCAGTTCAGCGCTGACCTTCATGGCTGTATCGGCATACTTATATGAGTTCATGAAGATGTTATCGAAGACCTGCTGAAGTCTTAACTTGTCGAAATAAACATCGCACTTGGGAACAGTAAACCCGCCTGCGCGTTTAAGATAATCCGCATTGCGGACAAGGCCTTCGACGACGTCGGAAGGCTGCATTCCCGGATTTACTTCGATCTCTGTAATGTCATGAACGCTCGACGTGAAAAGGTTATCAACAAGCGTCTTTATCTGATCGGTCTTAGCGTTTATAACGCCGAACATTTCCCTCGTTTTCTCTTCCTTGGTGATGGCCATTCCTACTTCGGAAGTTGACTTGATGGATGCTACGGGAGTCTTGATGTCATGCGACAGTTTCGCGACCATTTCCTTCTTGTCGTCGCTTGCTTTTTTCTCGGCAAGACGCGCTTTCTTAAGTTCCGTACGCATAAGGTCAAAGCTCTCGGTAAACGCTCCGAAAATGTGTCCCTTATCCATCTCAAGAGGCATGTCGAGATTACCTTCTGCGACTCTTGAAGCAAAACCGCTTAAGTCATTAAACGGCTTGATGATGGACCTCTTAAGATAGATGTACCATGATACGATAATGACGATCTGAAGGCAGCCGATCATTGAAAAGACTACGATGATATTCTTCTTCAGGCCGTTCAGCTGCACGCCCATGTTGTAGTCGAAGATTATCTTTCCGACGGTCTTTTCATCAACTTTCAGATCGAGTATCAGGCCTCTGGTCTTTATCGCTTCGTTGACGGATTCTGAAAGGCCGTCCCTTGTTTTGTACAGGAGATTGCCTTCGTTATCCAGGACAACATAATCAAGCTGTCTGTTGTATTTGGAAGTGTCTCCGAAATTATCAGTTACCGAATACATGCACTCGTTGACCTTCACCGGATCGGTCTTCAGATCCTGTATGCGCGTCACCATGAAGAAGCACACAAGTACCTCTGCTATGAATGTCAGTATCAGTATGATTACGAACGGTGCTTTTCTCATGTTATTCAGGCGCTACGAACTTATAGCCTTCCTTCCAGACGGTCACGATGTACTTGGGATCCTGAGGGTCCTTTTCGATTGCTTCCCTGATCTTTCTGACGTGAACGTTAAGCGTGCCGTCAGTCGTGAACTTGTCGTTCCAGACTTTATCGAATATCTCGGTCTTGGTAACGAGCCTGTTCCTGTTCTCGATCAGGTATTCAAGAAGCTTCCATTCAATGGAGGTAATCTTCTTTTCGACACCGTCAACGAAAACAGCCTTGTTTGCAGGATCGAGCCTTAAGTGGCCGTCGTCGAATTCCGTCTTATCGGAAGTATCTGCCGCCATGTTGGAATAGCGCTTTAATACGACCTTTACCTTTGCAAGTAAAACACCCAAAGAATAAGGCTTTTCAATATAATCGTCACCGCCTATGTTGAGCGCGATTATCTTGTCATCATCAGTGTTTCTGGCCGATATGAAAAGTATCGGAATATTCATTGTCTGGCGGATCTTCCTGCAAAGCTCAAATCCGTTTCCGTCAGAAAGATTAATGTCCAGAAGTATGAGGCTTGCCTCGTTGTCTTGAAAAAAAGAATCAGCTTCCGCGCTTGAATAGACTGAAGCAGTCTTTACGTCAAACATGTTGAAATACACTGCGGTATTATCATTCAGTTCTTTCTCGTCATCAATTATCAGGCAGTCGTATTTCATCGATAATCCTTTCACCATCCTGTTTATTCACACCACATATATTAACACGACAGAGCCTTTCAGACTAAATTCTTCATCTGATATAATCAGATTACATGCTTGGAAGGGAGGGGTGGATCATGTCGGATAATATCACGATCATCAATGAGACAACGGTCTCTGAAACCAATGTTAAGTGCCCCGGATGCGGCGGTACGCTCACTTACGATCCTAAGACATTAAAGCTGTTATGCGGATCTTGCGGACTTACCAAAGAGCTCCCTCCTCCGGAAGCCGGCGCAGTCATCGAAGAACTCGATTTCAATACAGCCGTCCAAAGAGCAAGTGTAAACTGGGGATCGATCAGAAAACTTATCACTTGCGCAAACTGCGGAGGCCAGTCCATCTACGAAGCTTCGCAGGTATCAGGATGCTGCCCGTTCTGCGGTTCTGCAAACGTCATGCCCGCTTCAGAAAACGAGCAGATAATGGCACCCGGCGCTGTCATCCCCTTTGCCGTTGATAAAGCAAAGGCCGAAAGATGCTTTCACGATAACCTGAAGAAAAAGAGATACATTTACCAGAGCGCGCTTGATTCCAAGCTGGATAACATCATCGGATTATATCTTCCGTTCTGGACCTTCGATACCGATACCGTTTCATCGTTCACCGCGAAGATCGGTTACACGCGCGAAAGCACTGATGGCGGTTATGTTGTCTGGAAGACCTTCAGCGGAGTAAGAAACCAGTTCATAGATGACATGATCGTCTATGCATCCGACAGCGTCAGAAACTCTCATATTCCTAAGGTAACCAATTTCCACTTCGATAAGCTCGTTCCCTACGATCCCAAGTATCTCGCAGGCATAGTCGCAGAGCGTTATACGGTAGGACTTAACGATGCCTGGGAAAGAGCCAAAGTGCAGATAGCTAAAAAGCTCAAGACCGACATTGGCACTGCACAGAAGAACAAGAATGGCGGCGATGTCGTGGGACGTGTTCAGTTCTCGACTAACTATTACAATGTTAAGTTCAAATACATCTTAGCGCCCGTTTATCTGGCTTCTTATAAATTCAGGGGCAAGACCTATCAGGTCGCGATCAACGGCCAGAGCGGCGAAGTCGACTGCGATGCGCCTTCATGGAGATGGCTGTTTATCTTAATGTGCATCCTTGCGCCTGCAACCATCATGACGCTCATGTTTCTGTTCCGTCTGTTTAATTAGTGATCTCCGCCAGAAGCTTATCAGCCTGCTTTTTGTATTTGGTATCCCCGCCTCTTGAAGATGCGAACATAAGCGGCTCTTTGGCACTCTTCTTCAAACATGACTATCACTTTCTTTTCCGCAGGGTTCTTTTCTGTCTCGGCCAATTTAGTCAAAGCGTCGAGAGCGTCTTTCGCGTAGTCGAGTTCGTTACGGCTCATGTAGTAAGAGAACATTCTTCTGTGATACACGGACATGTGGGGTTTAAGCTTGATGTTCTGACAGCTGGCAAATAGAGCATCATAATCACCCATAACATCGTATGCGGTAGCGCAGAGCGATGCATAAAATGAACTGATCTGCCTGCTTCTTTTCCTGCCCATGAGATTGGTCAGTTCTTCAATGAACATGCCGACGCGGCAGTTGTGTAAATGCGTCAACACCTCTTCTTCGAACTTTTTCTTGCTGATGTTGTGTAGGATGCTGATCGTAATGCCCAATATAATTAGGATCAAAATAATGTATACGGTAAAACCGTCGGGGTGCTTATTAAGGAATACAACACCGCCGATCAAACACAGAACAACGACGAAACAATATGTCGCCATTAAGCGCTTATATAACGAGACCATCCTACTCTTTAACCGAAACCGAGCGCTTTTGATGTGCGCCTGATCACATAAGATCTTGTATTCCACCAGCCGTCGTAGTCGTAGTAATAACGGAGATAAGGAATGCCCTGGCTCCTGCAGTCGTTTCTGACTTTATTAGGACTGCTCTTCTGTGAGATCACTTCAACTACAAGCTTTTTGGCTCCGCCCTGTCTGAAGGTAAACAGCATTGCACTGCCGTTCCTGACATCTTCTTTATCGATCTGATATGAAGGGAAACCTTCGGTAAATACCTTTGAAAAATAGTCCTGATAACTGAGACCTGAATTAAACTGGTTCTCTTCTGAAGGCATAACAGGACCCCAGGAATCACCTGACGGGCCGTCTTCAACATAAGACTGAGCCGCCGGTGCAGTGTTATAAGAAGGAGTGCTTACGGTAGCTTGCTGCTTTGGTGAATTATTCAGCTGACCGTCATCGATGATGTCACCTGCAAAGTTCTTCATCTGCTTGAAAGCATCATCAAGTTCTTTGCCGTTGCTGCCAAAAAGATTTGAGAATAAACCCATGGTACACCTCCTTAATTTTTGTTGATAAATTGTCCGATGGACTAATTCTATTAGATAGAAATAGCGTTCGCAAGACAAATCAGCACCACCCGTCTAACGGGTGGTTTGCTCTGAGGCTATAAGCCTCTGTTACCGGCCAGCGCCTCAAGGCGCTGGCTTTCACAT
>SVJC01000104.1 GCA_015069215.1 Oscillospiraceae bacterium | reverse complement strand
GCAATTATTCGAGTTCTATCGTGGCCGGTGGCTTTCCAGTCAGGTCATACATGACCCTGTTGACGCCCTTGACCTCGTTGACGATGCGGTTGGTAACCTTGCTTAAGAGTTCCCACGGAAGCTCAGCTGACTCCGCAGTCATGAAGTCTGTTGTGGTGACGGCACGGAGAACTACTGCATAATCGTATGTTCTCTCGTCGCCCATGCATCCGACTGAACGCATATTGGAGAGAGCTGCGAAATACTGGTTTGCTTCCTTGTTGTAACCAAAGTTATCCATTTCCTCTCGGAAGATGGCATCAGCGTCCTGAACGATGCGGACCTTCTCAGGAGTGATCTCACCGATGATCCTTATCGCAAGTCCGGGACCCGGGAAAGGCTGACGGAAAACGAGCTCTGAAGGAATGCCGAGTTCAAGACCGGCCTTTCTGACTTCATCTTTAAACAGGAGACGGAGCGGTTCTACGATCTCTTTGAAATCAACATAGTCAGGGAGTCCGCCGACGTTGTGGTGTGACTTGATGACCGCTGATTTGCCGAGACCTGATTCGATAACGTCAGGATAGATCGTTCCCTGTACGAGGAAATCGACTGTGCCGATCTTCTTTGCTTCTTCTTCAAATACGCGGATGAATTCCTCACCGATTATGTGTCTCTTCTGCTCAGGCTCGGTAACGCCAGCAAGCTTGAAATAGAATCTCTCCTGTGCATTTACACGGATGAAATTGAGATCGTAGGGACCGTCCTTGCCGAATACCTTTTCGACCAGGTCGCCTTCGTTCTTACGGAGAAGGCCGTGATCTACGAAAACACATGTGAGCTGCTTGCCGACTGCCTTTGAGAGCATAACTGCAGCAACGGATGAATCAACTCCGCCCGAAAGAGCACAGAGAATGCGGCCGCTGCCGATTTTCTCTTTAAGTGCCTTGACCGTTGTATCAACGAAAGAATCCATCTTCCATGTTCCCCTGCATCCGCAGATGCCGAGAACAAAGTTTACGAGCATTTCCTTACCGTTTACGGTGTGGGAGACCTCGGGATGGAACTGTACGCAGTAAAGTTTTCTGGAATTGTCTTCAGCTGCCGCAAACGGGCAGGATTCGGTGTGCGCGGTGATCTCAAAACCCGGTGCGGGCTTTGCAATATAGACTCCGTGGCTCATCCAGCAGACTGTTCTATGTGGAACATTTAACAGAAGAGGTGATGACGGATTGTCGATATCAACCTCTGTATGGCCGTATTCTCTTACTTCTGCGCGCCTTACGTCGCCTCCTAAGAGATACTGCATGAGCTGAGCACCGTAGCAGATTCCGAGTACCGGGATCCCCAGATTGAACAGTTCAGCAGAGCACCTGGGCGCACCGTCCTCAAACACAACGTCAGGGCCGCCCGTAAGGATTATTCCCGTAGGATTTAAGGCCTTGATCTCCTCGATCGGCATTGTGTAAGGGCGAACTTCACTGTATACGGAAAGTTCGCGGACGCGGCGTGCGATAAGCTGGTTGTACTGTCCGCCGAAATCCAGTACAAGGATCATTTCTTTTTCTGCCATAAGATTATCTGAAGATTATCTCTTCTCTTGCGGGACCTGTAGATACGATGGAGATGTGTACGCCGATCTGCTTTTCGATGAATTCGACGTAGTCACGGGCTTCCTGGGGAAGCTTGTTATAGTCTGTGAGGCCTCTGATCTCGCCCTTGCCCTTCCATGAAGGCAGGTACTCGATGACGGGCTTGCATCTCTCGATCTTTGTAGGATTCGGGAAATCGTGGATGATCTCTCCGTTGAGCTCATAAGCCGTGCAGACGGGGATCTTATCGAGGTAGCCGAGTACGTCGAGGTTAGTAAGAGCAACGTCTGTAGCGCCCTGGAGCCTTACGCCGTAGCGTGTTGCGACACAGTCGAACCAGCCGACTCTTCTCGGGCGTCCGGTCGTAGCGCCGTACTCGCCCTTGTCGCCGCCCCTGTCACGGAGCTCTTTTGCAACTGCTTCATCAAGGATCTCGCTGACGAATGCTCCGCCGCCGACGCTTGAAGAATAAGCCTTTGTGACAGCATAGATCTGCTTGATCTCATAAGGAGGGATTCCGGCACCGACTGCGCCGTATCCTGCGAGTGTGGAAGAAGAAGTAACCATCGGGTAGATTCCCATGTCAGGATCCTTCATGGTTCCGAGCTGGCCTTCGAGAAGGATCTTCTTGCCTTCCTTGATGGCATTGTAGAGATATGCATTGGTATCAGCGACGAAAGGCTTGATGAGTCTTCCCTGCTCGAGCATCTCAGCGAGGAGCTTTTCTTGATCTATCGGATCCTTGTGATAGAGATTTACCAATAAAGCGTTCTTTATCTCGAGGACGCGATTGATCTTTTCTCTTAAAGTATCCTCATCAAACAGTTCACTGACCTGGAAGCCGATCTTAGCGAATTTATCAGAGAAGAAAGGCGCGATGCCTGATTTTGTTGAACCAAAAGCCTTGCCGCCGAGTCTTTCCTCTTCAAACTTATCGAAATCAACATGGTAAGGCATTATTACCTGAACCCTGTCAGAGACCATGAGCGTCGGATCGAGTCCTCTCTCCTTCAGTTCGTTGTATTCCTTGATGAACTTGCGGATATCGAGAGCAACGCCGTTTCCGATGATGTTTACGATGTTCTCGTGACAAACGCCTGACGGCATGAGGTGCAGCGCAAATCTGCCGTGCTCGTTGATGATGGTGTGTCCTGCGTTGGCACCGCCCTGGAATCTGATGACTATATCAGAATCGCTGGCCAGAAGGTCCGTGATCTTACCCTTTCCTTCGTCGCCCCAGTTTGCGCCTACAATTGCCTTGACCATATAAATCCTCCAATTCGGATATAATAAAAAAACTGACGAAGGAATTATAACAGATTCTTATA
Source organism: Oscillospiraceae bacterium (assembly GCA_015069215.1). GTDB lineage: Bacteria > Bacillota > Clostridia > Saccharofermentanales > Saccharofermentanaceae > Saccharofermentans. The sequence continues at coordinate 6,037 of SVJC01000104.1, read as the reverse complement.
ATATGAAAAGAGATTTTGTGACCGCCTTCTCATTTGACCGGGTGGCAGATGACGACTCTCCTCCAACCGTGTCCGTAATCCTCATTTGCGCAGGTAACGAGCGTCAGCTGTTCCTTTTTGGAAGCACTGGCATCGCAATAATCCGGCAGCTTATTCTTATAGACGATCTCGATCTTATCTATCCTGTAGTTATAGACAGTGCCGTCAAGCTTAATAAACTTAACGTTATCGCCTACCTCGCACTTCTTCAGCTTCGAAAAGAGCGTGGTATTCCTCATGTTATGGCCAAGGATCGCGGAATTTCCCTTCTTTCCGGGCTTTACCGAGTGTTCGTAAAGGCCTACGCCGTATCTCAGGGCCACGCTGTTAGTTGAGTTCCATACGGGGAGCTTTTTGTTGATCTTTTCTATCTGGAGCACGCCGATGCAGGTTAACGTGACGTTTTTCGGAAGCTTTGCCTGCCTGGAGGCAACGAATTTACGGATCGATTCTGCTTCGTCCTCATCATCAGTGAAAACGTCTATGTCTTCGCCTGCCACCTCATTGCCATCCCTTGGGACAACGAAAGTAACCTCTATGTCGCTGTCTGGGTCATATGCACCGGATGAAGCCGCGGAGGCTATTTCCTGTGACATCCTTTCGGCCATGACATCAATAACATCGCCGGTTATCTTCTCCCTGTTCATTGTCTTGATCGGCTCCACAGCCAAAAGGGCAATGCCGGTAACCATGAGAATACCGCCGAGGATCAAAAGTACCGTAAATACCCTCGGGTTCACTTTCGTGGATTTTTTTCTGTCAGTTGCCTGTTTTTTCATACCTGTAACTATGTTAATTCACGAAAAAATAGTACTGTCATTATACCCCCAATCCGTGCTATTATGTCACTACTCATTCAAAATTTAGGGGGGATCTGAATGGACAGCGTGATCTGGAACAATGCACTTAAATTGCTCAGATTTGACAACGGAATTGACAGTGTTACATACGACTCGATCATCAGCAAGATGACTGTTGCATACTGTGACGATGAAGTTCTCGTACTTGCTGCCAGAGATGAGTTTTCCCTCAATCTCGTAAAGGGCCAGAAGCTCACAAAGATAGTAACTGCAGCCATCAGAGCCGCCAATGAAGACAAGCCGGTTTCCGTCAAATTTGTCCTCGCAGGCGACGATAATGCCGTAAGAGCTTCCGTAAATTCCGAGAAAAAAGTTGTCAGGGCTGAGGTATCTGACCCCTCATCCTTCGGACTTTCAAATGAGTATACTTTCGCAAATTTCGTTGTAGGCGACTGCAACCGTTTTGCACATGCATCAGCTGTCGCGGTCTCACAAAACCCCGGACAGCGCCAGAGAAACCCTTTCTATCTCTGGGGTAATTCAGGTCTCGGTAAGACCCACCTAATGAAGGCCATAGGCAACGAGATCCTTGCAAACTTCCCGGACAAGCGTGTTATCTACACGACCTGCGAAGCTTTCACAAATGCTTACATCGCCTGCATCAACAGCAAGAATTATGAGCCTTTCAGGGCAAAATACAGGACAGTTGACGTTCTTCTCATCGATGACATCCAGTTCCTCATCGGCAAGGAAGGCGTTCAGACTGAATTCTTCAATACTTTCGAAGCTTTGATCAGTGCCGGAAAACAGATCGTTATCACCTGCGACAGGGCTCCTTCCAACCTGACGGAACTCAACAGCAGGCTTACTTCCCGTTTCCAGGACGGCATCATGTTCGATGTCCAGCCTCCGGATTTCGAGACCCGTAAGGCGATCTTCATCAGCAAGCTCAAAGAGGACAATTTCACTCTTTCAGACGAGATAATCGACTATGTCTGCGAGAACATCACGGACAATATCAGACAGCTCAACGGTGCCTATAAGACCATATCTTCTTATGTGACGCTGGCAAACGGCGAGCTTTCGCTTGAAGAGATCCAGAAGATATTAAGGCCGATGCTCTCCCCTAACGAGAAAAAGCATCTGACTCCGGAGATCATCATCAATGCCGTAGCAAAGTACTATGACATAACACCTGAAAAGCTTACATCCAAGCTCAGATCAGCAGAGATATCAAATGCCCGTAATGTCGCAATGTATATCTGCAGGGATTATCTGGAGCTCAAACTTGCCAAGATCGGTGAGATCTTCGGAAAAAGAACACATACCACCGTCATGCACGGCTGCACAAATGTCGACGAAAATGAAGAATTAAAGAAGCAGGCAGAGGAGATCATCAAACTCATCACCTGATCCTCTTTGAACTGTTTTTGTTCAAATGTGCATAACTCCGTGTAGATTGGCTGTTCAATCAGTGTTCATAAAAAACACCATGTCGATAACGGAAAAGTTTTAAACACGATTTTCGAAGTTTTTAACATTTTTTGATAACCCTCAAAGTATTGTATATACTACTTCAGACCTACTTTTAGACATTTCTACACGACATATTGCTGAAGAATACTGAAATATAGAATAGTAACAAGACAAACGCCGTTTTTTTCTGTCCTCATAACCCGTAATTTAACACTGTTAAATATTTATTTTATTTAACAATTACTGTATAATTATTTGGAAAATTACGTTTCCCGAAAGGCGGGTATGGTTATATGAAGTTCACTTGCAATAAAGATGATCTGGTCAACAATGTAAGCATCGTTCAGAGAGCTGTTTCTTCCAACAGCACCGTTCAGATATTAAACGGTATCCTCATCGAATCTGATAACAACAGCAAGATCAAGCTTACCGGTTATGACCTTCAGACCGGCATCGAGGCTGACATGGATGCTGATGTTTTCGAGAGAGGATCAGTAGTCCTCGATTCAAAGTTCTTCGGCGACATCATCAGAAAGCTTCCTGAATCAGAAGTTGAGATCACGGTCAATGATAACTTCCAGACACTGATCAGCTGCGGTAAGGCTGAATTCAAGATTTCCGGTCTTGATCCTGAGACATTCCCGAAGATCCCTGAAGTTGACGAATCAACATCAGACAAGATCGTAATGCCTCAGAAGATCCTTAAGAACATGATCAATCACACGATCTTCGCAGTTTCAAAGGATACTTCCAGACCTGTTCTTACCGGAAGCAATATCGTAAGTGACGGCTCTGTTCTTTCCGTTGTTTCGATCGACGGTTTCAGAATGGCCATCAACAAGCAGAACATGGGTAATGACTTCCCTAAGATCAACTACATCGTTCCCGGTAAGGCTCTTACCGAGATGAGCAAGATCTTGAGCGATGACGATGATGCAGAGATCATCCTCTACACTTCAATGCAGAATCTTCTTTTCGACATTGGAAACGTAAGAATGGTATCAAGGCTCATCGAAGGCAATTTCATCAATTTCGATTCTATCATTGCCAAGAACCCCAAGACAGTTATTACAGTCAACCGCAAGGATTTCCTCAATGCCGTTGACCGTGCTGCACTCATCATCATGACAGATGACAGAAAGTGCCCTGTCAGACTTCTTACTTCAAATCCTTCTGAGCTTACTGTTTCCGCTGTTTCTGCACAGGGTAATCTCCAGGAGAACATCGAAGTCAAGGTTGAAGGCGATCTCATCGATGTGGATTTTAACTCAAGATACATCCTTGACGTACTCAAGAACATCGAAGACGAGACCATCAGGGTTGAAGTCAACGGCGGTCAGGGACCTTGCATCATTAAGCCTATTGAAGGTGAAGATTACATCTACCTCATCCTCCCTATCAGACGTTAAATGATAATCCAGGGTATACACCTTTTAAACTTTAGAAATTACGGAAGGCTCGATCTTGATGTCGGGCCTTCTGTTAACATATTCTACGGTGACAATGCCCAGGGAAAGACAAATATCATAGAAGCGATCTATGTGGCAGGAAGCGTGACATCCCACAGGACTTCCAAGGATCCCGAGATGATCCGTTTCGGCGAGAACGGTTACAGTACAAGCCTGGATCTTCTTTGTGACGACGGCGGAAAGATGAACCTGACCGCTGAATTCCATACCGAAAAGTCTGATCTGACGAAGAATGTCCGTTCATACAGGGTCCTTAAGCAGGACAACATCAAGATCGACCGAATATCCGATTATATAGGCGTTTGTAACATTGTTATCTTCGCTCCTGAGGACCTGAATATAGTCAAAAACGCTCCTGCTTACAGGAGAAAGTTTCTCAATACACTGATATCTAAGGTCTCCCCTTCCTATTTCAATCTCATAAGCGATTATTCCAGGCTGATGAACAGGAAGAACGCATATCTTAAGAGTGCCAGATCCGGAAGGAATGAAACATCTGATATTGAAACTTCGCTTGATTTCTGGGACTTTTCGATAGCCGATCTGTCTGCCGACATCATAATCATGAGAGACAGGTTCTCGAGGATACTTTCAGAGGCAGCTTCAAGGCATCACAGTGACATTTCAGGGGGCAAGGAAAGCCTCTCAGTCGGCTATGATACCATATCAGGCTGTAGCGTGCCCTTAGATGCGTTTGCCGATGATGACCGTCAACATGACGCATACCTCAGGAAAGGCCTCTCAGGGAGCGATTACACGCGAATTAAGGGTATATTGTCAGATACGATACTTTCAAAGCTGAAATCAGCCCGTTCCTATGACCTCGAGAAGGGCATTTCATCGGTCGGAGTCAATAAGGATGATCTGGACATCAAACTGGACGGTCTGCAGATGAGGAGCTTCTCTTCCCAGGGACAGCAGAGATCCGCTTCCCTTGCGCTCAAATTGGCCGAGCTGGACATCTTAAGGATGTTTACCTCATCCACCCCTATCCTGCTCTTAGACGACGTTTTCTCGGAGCTTGACGCAGACAGGAGGGCAAGCCTTCTTTCTGCCATGAAGGACGCCCAGATCTTCATTACGTGCACAGACAGGGATATGGCGGTTAAAGAATTGGCCCCGATGGAATCATCGGAAAGCGCCAAATATTTCAAGGTTACCTCCGGAAGCGTTTCTGCCGGATAATTGCCTTATATTATAATTAGTATATTTACTATTTTTTACTAAAGTATAGTATAATACTATGGACTGAAAACAGGACGGAGGTTTTTAGATGTTCATACATATCGGAAATGATATGTCGGTCCGCAAAGCTTCCGTTACGGCGATCATAAATCTTGAGACGGCCCTTCCCTCCCGAAAGGACATCACGGATTTCATGAATCTTGAGGATGAGCAGGGAAGACTTCAGTATGTCGGGGATGAGATTCCTAAGACCCTGGTCCTCACGGATGATAAAACTTATGTTTGTTCACTCTCGTCGCAAGTCCTGTTAAAGAGACTGAAGTCCACCTGACCACCTCCGGAAGGCACGGTTAACAGTGTTACAAATGCACTGTTTCAGGCACTTTTAGTCTTCAGATGTAAAAACGCTAAAATTCTGCAAAAAGAGAGGTATTTTCGATGGCAGAGAACGAAGAAAAGGATATATTGCAGGGCGGAAACAGCTCCGAAGGCGAGAAGAAGCCTGCGGTTGACCTGTATTTCCAGCCGGTTGAGGAAGGGGACGATGACGAGCTCAAAAACCTCGCTGAGAATCCCAGAGCGCTCACAGAGGATTTCAAGGAAGAAGACATGGCTGACGTCAAGGCTGCTTCCGAGGATCAGGATGAGTTCGATACGTCCAACGACAGCTCTTACAGCGAAGATGACATTCAGGTCCTTGAAGGACTTGAGGCCGTCCGTAAGAGACCAGGCATGTACATCGGTGATACGACACTTAGAGGTCTCCACCACCTCATTTATGAGATAGTCGCTAATTCGGTCGACGAGGCACTTGCGGGCCGCTGCGACACGATAGATGTCGTGCTCAATAAAGACGGTTCCGTAACAGTTACGGATAACGGATCAGGTATTCCTGTCGGTATCCATCCCAAGCTCGGAATCCCTACAGTTGAAGTCGTTCATACGGTACTTCACGCAGGCGGTAAATTCGGTGGCGGAGCATACAGCATTTCCGGCGGTCTGCACGGCGTAGGCGCTTCTGTTGTTAACGCTCTTTCCGACCACATGAAGGTTCAGGTCAAAAGAGAA
>SVJC01000103.1 GCA_015069215.1 Oscillospiraceae bacterium | reverse complement strand
CAAGATGCATGAGCCATCTGCGTTTCTTTTTACCGAATTTGCATATTGAAAAGCAGACGATGGCGGTAGCCGTCATGACAGCGCAGAATGCCGCGAATTTGGCGACCAGCATGTTACCGTGGATGTAATTGTCAACGCAAAGATAAACGCAGAAGGGGGCGACCACGGAATAGATGATGATGCTCAAGGTAAGATTGACGGTGTAATAACGCTCGTCTATGTGAAATCTTTTCCTGTCTTTTTTATTTTTCCCCATAACATATAAAGTATACACCTACATTATTACGCGTAAATAATATCGGTCCGTAATCCGGGAGTGAAAACGCGCCCGGATCCTAAGGACTCAGGCGCGTTAAAAATGTTGTTCTCCGTTAAGCTCTGTTAAGCTTTCATTACCTTGCCACGTTGGACATTACGCCGAAGATCATGAAGGCAAATATTGCACCGTAGATCAGTAAATAGAATCCCCAGAAGATCGTATAACCGATTCCTGCGTATTTACCGGCACGGCTCAAAGCTGAACAAACCTTGATCTTCGTTGTGTGGTAACCGCCCTTGCTCAGATAATCCAAGATAGCATCCCTGTTCTTGGAAGCCATGACGAGGGCGATGATGCTGCCGATGGGCAGAGCAGAGATCGCACAGGATACGATGGCTTTGGTGAGGAATTCCTTGACTACAATATTGTAGTTCGGATCGATCACGCCATAGGGCGGCTGATAACCAACCTGCTGTACCGGCGGCTGGTTGTTCTGGGTCTGATTATTGTTTTCCATAAGTTAGTCCTCCTTATCCTATTCCCTTATTGCCGCATCAAAGATGCGTTTCCAACTTAATATTATACTGCATTTAGGAAAGTTGGGGAATATTACCGCTACTTTGCCTCATATGGGAAGACCAGCTTCAATTTGTCGCACAATTCGCGCATGACAGCGTCTTCTTTGTCAGCGGGATGAATGCCGGTGATTACCATGACCTGCCTGCCAGATTGGTAAACGCCCAGTCCGCGTTCTAACTCAAGACCCGTAACGCTCTTTATGTTGCCATGCCAATACACTGTGTATTTGTATCCGTTGACTCCGGCTTTTTCATATCCTTCGCCTATGCTTGCAAATGTTTCGAGCCAGCTGTCGTACATGGCATTTGCGTCTTTCTGATTCTTGAAAGTCACTGAAACAAAGTATGTGTTCAGATGATTGTCTTCGATCGCGGAAGATTTGACAAAGAGGAGTCCGTCGCTCACTTCGCAGTCTTTCATGTCGTTATAGTTTTTGAGCAGTCCGTCATAAAGCTCCTGCGCGCTGAGTGATGCACCCGGCTGGATATAGGTGCCGGAATAAGCTTCATAATTGGCAGATTGGTTTCTGATCATCTCTATGCTGTCGCAAGGGATGGCACCCATATCTGTAAGGGAATTTGCAATGCTCTTTTTGAAAGTGCCGCAACCGGTCAGGACGAATGCGAAAAGCAGGATCAAAGCTGATATAGTCCGTTTGTTCATGATGTTACCTCTTAGCTTCTTGCTATCAGACCGCCGCCGATCACGCGTCCTTCTTCATCGTAGAAGACAGCCGACTGTCCGGGAGAAACACCTTTGACGGCTTCATCCAGTTTGACGCTGACAAGGCCTTCACCTATTGATTCAACCGTTGCCGGACGTTCTGTCTGGTGATAGCGGGCCTTGGCAAGACACCTGACTTTTTCACCTTTGGACGGCTCTGCGATTGCCTGGAAATTGACATCCCTGCAGATGAAGGAATCACACAGAAGAGCGTCTTCGGAACCCAAAACAACAGTGTTGTCTTCGGGGCATATCTTAGTAACGAAAGCAGGATAGCCCAATGCGATGCCAAGTCCTTTGCGCTGGCCGACAGTATACTGGTGGATGCCCTTGTGCCTGCCTAAGACGTTGCCTTCCCCATCAACGAAATTGCCCTCTTTGGGAAGCGGCTTATCCGTGTTTTCGCTTATGAAATCAGAATACCTGCCTTCGGTGACGAAGCATATCTCCTGTGAGTCCACCTTGTGGGCGCAGGGAAGACCTGCTTCCTCGGCTGTCTTTCTGACCTCATCCTTGGTATAACTGCCGAGCGGCATGAGTGTCTTTGAGAGCTGTTCCTGAGTCAGTTTGTAGAGCATGTATGTCTGGTCTTTGCTGATCTGGTCAGCCTTGCGTACGGCGTATCTGCCGTTATCAAGCTTATCGATATATGCATAGTGACCGGTTGCCACATAGTCGGCCTGAAGTATGTCTTTAAGTTCCATGAGCTTGGCCCATTTGACGTACCTGTTGCATTCGATGCAGGGATTCGGGGTAAGACCCTCAAGATATGCATCAATAAAGGGATGCACGACTTTCTCTTTGAACAGTCCCGTGCAGTTATGGGGATGGAACCTTATGCCGAGTATCTCGCAGGAACGGCGGGCATCATCGATCTCGCAGCATCTGCTGAATTCATCGGCATCGCCGCTGCCCCACGTCCTGAGGGTAACGCCAATGACTTCATGGCCCTGTTGCTTCAGCAAATAGGCCGCAACAGCGCTGTCTACTCCACCTGACATACCGACGATTACTTTAGCCAAGACAGATCCTTCTTTCTTTCATTGACTGATATAGTCGCACATTTTTACTCTGAGAGCAAATCACAAACAACTGATCTTAAAACAAACGGGTTTATCAGTAGCGGGTGCCTTATCAATGACGATCTTCAGTCCGTTCTCATCGCGCGATATAGCGGTAACAGTAAGATCGCCCAATGCTTCAACGTACCCCAGGACCAGATCGTAGCTGCCCTTTATCTTAAGTGATCGGATAAGGAATTCTTTGGATTGCGGCTTCATGCAGAAAGCGTACAGGAATCCGTCTTTGTATGTAAACCTGAAATCATCTGGGGTGAATTCCTTCTCGTCATTGTCCTTGAAAGAACCAGCCTCATTGTTGGTCTTCCCTTCGCCGAACTGCTTCCAGGGTTTTGTGCCGTAGATCCCTTCGCCGTTAACTTTCATCCAATTACCGATCTCTTCCAGGACCTCTGTCTCTTCATCAGTGATCGAACCGTCCGGTTTAGGCCCTACGTTGAGCAGCAGCATTCCGTTCTTGCTTACGATGTCAATGAGATCGCAGATGATCTGTCTTGCCGGTTTAAACTCATTATCGGAAATATAACCCCAGGATTTCTTTCCAATCGCGGTATCTGTCTGCCAGGGCAAGGGGGAGATGCCTGTGAGAGCACCTCTTTCGACATCGAATGTGGCGACATCCGGCGGGAACGATTCGTGCTTATAGTTGATGGTGACTTCCTTGCCCCACTCGTCCGCACGGTCGTAGTAGTAAGCACAGAGCTTTTTGAGGTAAGGCTTGAAAGCGGCGTTATGTATCCACGTGTCGAAATAGAGAATGGACGGCCTGTATCTGTCTACTATCTCACAGGTCCTGACAAGCCAGTCCTCCATCCATTCTTTTGTCGGAGGTACGGAGAACGTGTCAGCGATCGTATCGAAAACCTTTACGTCAGAAAGTTCAGGGCAGAGGAAGGCAGGACCGTAGAAGTCCCGGTATTCCTCGTCATTGACATCGCTGTCGATCGAACGGCCCATATTCATGAAGAAATAGTGCTCGGCTCTGTGTGAAGAAGCACAGAAAACCAGACCTTTTTCTTCGCACGCACGTTTTATCTCGCCGGCTATGTCCTTGCGGGGACCCATTTCCGCTGCGTTCCAGCGGTTGAATTCCGTGTCGTACATCGCAAAGCCGTCGTGGTGTTCCAATACCGGCATGATGTATCTTGCGCCTGCTCTTTTGAACAGTTCCACCCACTCTTCGGCATTGAAATTTTCTCCTTTAAACATGGGGATAAAGTCTTTGTATCCGAATGTTTTCGGATCGCCGAAATTCTTCTTGTGGAATTCGTACTCATGGGAAGTTGGATTATACATCCATCTCGGATACCACTCGCACGCGTATGCCGGGACGCTGTAGATGCCCCAATGGATGAAGATCCCAAACTTTGCATGATAGTACCAGTCCGGTATCTTATGTCCTGACAGGGAAGACCAGTCGGCCTTGTATCTGCCGTTTGCTATGGTCTCGTCGATCAGTTTCAGGTATTCAGACGCTTTGCAGGCCATATGTTTCAGACTGTTGCGTCGATGATCGCATCAAGTTCTCCCTTGTCATATCTTTCATACAGTTCTATTGCATTGAGTTTTTCAGACATTTTCGTATATCCTTGTGATCTATAACTTGTCGAATATCCCGGCGTCTTTCTTCTGCTGAAGTCTTAAGTAGTAACCTGCGATCATGGAAGAGAGCATCGTCGTCAATATCAGTACCGTAAAGAATTCAAGACTGATTATGTTATACGAATATGCGACTGTTGCGAGCACTATGCCCGGACCGCCCCTTGCATTCATCGTTATCGCGAAGTTAATCCTGGTGCCCATCTTGAGTCCTGAAGGCAGGAGCAAAAGCCATGTTCCGATGAATTCCAGACCGAATGCGATCGCGAAGAACAGGAAAAACCTAGCAGGTGAGAAATCGTGAATGACGTTGAGCTGGATCCCGACAAGCGCGAAATAAACAGGAATGAAGAATGAGAATGCGATCTGTTCCAAAGATTTCATGCGGCTTTTTACGGTATCCGAGGTTCCGAAAACGGCCTTTATCAGATAGCCGACGACAAAAGCGGAGTACATTATGTTGATGCCCAGGATGTAAAGCAGGCCGCAGGTGAGAAGCAGTACCGTGAAACTTATGGAATAGAAGGTTACGGGCTTCCATTCGCTCTTTATCTGTTTGATGAATTTTGATATCAGGTAGATCACGACAAATATGCCTATCGTAACCAGGACTATCACGATCATTTCGACGAGTTTGATCTCGCCTGACTGTGCGATTCTGGTAGCTGCGTTCAGGAGTATCCATAGGCAGAGATCCTGAAATGTTGATACGGTAAGGACCGTGTTGGAGAATGCCGTATTCATTATCCCCATGTCGAAAAAGATCTTCGATATTACAGGGATTGAAGTTATCGCAACTCCGATCGCGAAGACCAGACAGTATGAGAACTCATTGTTGATGCTCCCAATGAAGTGTTCTTTGAACAGTCCGAAAAAAGGAATGCTTCCCGCCATCGGAAGAACGGTTGCGCCTATGAACACAAGGCTTATCGTTTTCGCATTGGATTTGTCCACTTTGATGTCCGTGTTATATCCGGAAAGGAACATCAGGAATATGAGTCCCAGCTGATAGAAAATGTTTAATACTTTACCTTCTTCGGCATAAGAGAAGAATATCTGCTGTGACAGTCCGGGGAAGAGGAGGAACAGACAGCTCCCGCCTAAGATCATGCCTCCCAGTATCTCACCTACGACCCTGGGGCCCTTGATCTTCTCCATTAGCGTTCCGAACACGAATGCAAAGAGCAGAAGGAGAGCCAGTGCGATCAGGGTTATGATTATCTCTTTTTCTGAAAGTGTCGCCAGTCTCATTTCAGTGCAGTATTACCTTTAGCTTTTCGTCAGTCGTAAGAAGGTGCTTAGCCATCTCCCTGTATTTCTCTTCGTGGAGATAAGTGTGACGGTGAGGCTTCATGGAAGGTGCCATGTCGATGGCCTTAGCATAATCCTCCGCCTTCAGGTCCAAAGTTGCACAGTAATCCCAGAAGCCGGTCTTTGTGAAGATGCTGTCGACTCTCTGCCAGCGGTGATCCAATATCCTGCACATGATGTAAGTTCCGATCCCGACCTGTACGCCGTGAAGCTGGGGGCGCTCGAGGAATGAGTCAAGGGCGTGTGAGATGAGGTGTTCGCTGCCGCTCGTGGGAGCTGAATTGCCTGCAATCTCGTTGGCGACGCCGCTCATTGCGAGTGAGTCCAGAAGCTCTTTAAGGAAGAGCTCTTCAGCGGTCGATTCAAAAGGAGTCCTGACAAATGAGTTGACTGCCTTCTTGGCGATCATGAAAGCGAAATCGTTTACCTCGCCGTAGCCCAAGTCTTCCTCATGCTGCCAGTCATACGTGGACTGGATCTTGGCAACCATGTCACCTACGCCTGAATAAAGGAATCTGACGGGTGCGCTCTTGATAACGTCTGTATCGACTAAAATTCCGTATGCCATTTTCGCAGGAAGGGATTTCCTGTGACCGTCAACGACGAGTGATGCAGTGGAGCTTGAAAATCCGTCTGAAGACGAACTTGTAGGCACGCTGATAAAAGGTATGCGGAGGATGTATCCGATGTATTTAGCCGCATCAATGACCTTGCCGCCGCCCATTCCGATTATGGCCTGTGTCTTGTTGGGAAGCTCGAAAGCGAGATCCGTGATGTCCTTGAAATCAACGGTATCCATCTCCTGGCTGTGGAGGACCTTGACGCCCGCCTTGTCGAAAGACTTGAAGACCGTATCTCCGAACATTGATATCAGGCCATTTCCGAAAAGGATCACGACCTGCGTAAAATCCTCGGCTTTTAAGTATTCGCCGATGTTTGCGGTTACGCCGCGCTCGATCTTGAGGATAGGGGGAATTGAGATTTCGTCTTTGGACATGATGATCTCCTCGCTTTCTTGTTATCCGATTACTTCAGGGACAACCTTTAAGAGCTCGCCGAAGCTGTTTATATAAGGGACATCGGCATTGATCGTGCCGAATCCGTACTTAGCGTGAATGAAGGGAAAGCCTGCCTTGACCGTTGCATCGTAGTCGCTCTGGATATCGCCTACGTAGCAGGCAGCGGTAAGACCGTTTCTCTCAGCCAGAAGTCTGATGTTCTCGTCCTTCTGCAGGAAATTGTTGCCGTAGCACTCGATGTCTTCAACGAGGTCTTCAGGAGTGCCGTAAGCGATCTTGTAGTAGGTCAGGAAAGACTCGATGTAGCCTGCCTGGCAGTTGCTCACGATATATACGTGATATCCCATTTTCTTGAGCGATTCCCACGTCTCAAAGATCCCGGCGTAAAGGATCCCGCCGTTCTCCGTGAGATACTCGTTCTCATAGTTTTCGCATGAAGCACGGAGGGCATCTCTTTCAGGCCCTTTCTCCGCGTATGTGAAAAGAGTATCCGCAATGACATCCATCGGCTTTCCCATTACGCTCTGAATGTCTTCTTTGGTAACTGACTTATCGGTAAATCCGGCCTCGTGTATCTTGACCGTCCAAGCCTTGGCAACGCCGTCCGAAGAATCCCAGACCGTGCCGTCCATATCGAAAATAACGCCTTTTTTCATTCGCTGTATCTCCTTATAACGCCTTTTACTATAACATATTAGAGAAAATAATTGATGATGCCCCTGTTGATGTATAATTTCGCTATGCCGGGCATCAAGGGATAAGGCCTGAAGATGACCCGTTATCTGTGAGGATCTGATCAAATGGATATTGATGAAGCTCAAAAACGCATAAGTGAGATGGAAGAGATCCTGGATAGGGCAACAGCGCTTATCACCGGCCTCGAAAAGGATCTGGACGGATTTGAGAAGCTTCAATCCGACATACAAAAGCTCGAGGCTTATTACACGGGAAGTGACTGGAAGAATGACCTGAAACTCGATGAGGAGGGCAAGCTTCCCGTAGATCTCAAGCGTGGAGTCCTGTCAGAGGACGGGATCTATGACCTGCTTGAGAAAAACCGTGAAATGCTTGAGCGGGTTGGAACTGAGCAGTAGTGTAACATTGTTACAAAGCGGCGGAAGGAGAGGTTTATGATCGATTTCGAGATAACAGATAGCATTACGCCTGAAGAATACATGCAGATGAGAAGGAACGTTCATTGGGGTGAATTTCCTTTGGAGCAGGCTGCGGTCGGACTAAAGAATTCCTTCATCCTTATCTGTTTGCGGAACAGCGAAGGACAGCCGATAGGACTCGGAAGAGCCGTAAGCGACGGGGGATATGTCATCTACATAGCGGATGTCATCGTTTGCTCTGATTATCAGGGCCAGGGACTCGGAAGAGTGATAATGGAAACGTTAATGGAGCGCATCAGGAAGACGCTGAAGCCCGGCTACAGGGTCATGGTCAGCCTTCTTTCTGCGAAGGACAAGGAAGAGTTCTACGATAAATTCGGGTTTGAGATCCGCCCGAATGAGACTTACGGCTGCGGCATGCATCAGTGGCTAGGTGCCTGACAAGGGTTATTATTTTATAATATGGCACTCTCGCCAAATGTGAGTATAATTATTCAGCAATCTTTTGGAACAGGGGCGAGTGACGGATCACAGAGACTTCTTGGAGTATTTCAGCGGCCTGGCTTGTATTATTGCCGTTGATCTTAAAGTCGAATATGGTGACAGAAGATATCTGATCGTAGACGGAAATGAAGCCTACTATTCAAGACATCCTGAATACGAATGGCACAACAAACCTGTATAAGGATCAGAAAGCGGTAAGATCCCACTTCTTTCCAAGATATTTACCTTCGCCTTCGATAACATCGAAGGCATTTTTCTTGGAGTTCCACTTCATAAATTCCTTCTCTGCCGTGCTTATTCTCGTGTCTTCCATTAAAAGCACGTTGTCAGCGCAAAGATATATGTAACTGCCGCTGGTACCGGAGAGCAGACAGTAAGTACCGAGATCGGAATGGGCTACGATGACATTGGTGAATTTTGTGCTGGCACTGTCATCGATCAGACCGATAAGAAGCTCATCAGTGCCGTCCTTGTCGAGATCGATCAAAAGGTAACCGATCTTGTTGTTTTTGTCTTTGAGTTCATCAGGTACGTTAAGGTTCCTGTAAGTGGTCTTGAAACCGTTGTTGACGCCGTCTTTGTAGTATTCAAGCGTTTCCTTGTACCACTCTTTGGGAGCTTTTTTACATCCCGTAAGACCGGGAATCATAAGGATCATCAATGTTACCGCCAATACGGCTGCAGTTGTTCTTTTCATAATGTGTACCCCTTAATCCTGATTATCTGATCTTTTCCAGTCTGATCAGATGTTCTTCGTCCGGATCTGTTTTTCCATCTTTATAGTTATATCCCATCTTCAGATAGAATGGAACACCTGTTATCGAAGCAGGTATTTCTATACGCTTCGCCCTCGTGAAAAACTCATCATTTTCGAGCGTGTTT
>SVJC01000102.1 GCA_015069215.1 Oscillospiraceae bacterium | reverse complement strand
AAGTATTTACTAACCGGGAAGTCAGTAATACTTATTCTACACTGAGGTAATTTCTTTATCACACTCCTCTCGCGGAACTGTCTGTTTTAAATCTTACAGGAAGCTCCTTTTATTGATCTAAAAATTCCGTGCATATTATAATACACGCGCATTAAAACACAAAATAAGGCAAAGTAGGCAATATTAAGGCATCACGCCTTAACGTTTTTCAGCAGATAAGTAACCGGTACGGCGATTATCAGAGCCGCGGCAGCCTGGATGAGATTGAACGGTATCGATGCGGCAGCTGCAGCGAAATCGTATAAGAAGATCTCAACTCCGAAGTATCCGAACACCATGATAAGTTCGGCAAGAACACCCGCGATAAGTCTCTTTACGATGTGCGGACGGTGTTCGGGATGTCTCATGATGATGCCTGCCACAAGGCCCATCAGTCCCTTGATGACAAACGTCGGGATTATGTACATAGGGTATCCTGCGATAAGGTCGGCTATTGCGGAACCGATCGCAGCCGGAAAAAATGCCGCAGGTCCGATAACGTAAGACGCGATAAGGATCACGGCGTCACCTAAGTTAATGTATCCGATAGCCGTAGGAATACGAAGCTGTGTGCCTAAGAACACGAATGCGGCAGTTATTCCGCAAAACGCTATAAGGCGAAGCGTTTTCTTTCTGTTCTTTGCATTTTTATTTTCACTCATTGTAGTAACCTCCAAATATCTGCGGGATCAGAGCATATCGTTCCCGCACCGTTTTCTTTCAGAAATTCGCGTGATCTGTAACCCCAGTCGCAGCTGATAAGATCCAGGCCGCTGTTCGCTGCCGTCTTAATGTCGACTTCCGAATCACCGATGTACACGCATTCTTCGGGTCTGACGTCAAGCGAGTCCAAACATCGCATGACCACCTCGGGATCAGGTTTGCGGCACATTCGGGGTTGTGATCCGCGGACATAATCGAAAGTATCCGGGAAAAAGTGATCGATGAGGATCTGTGTCGGGATCTCATCTTTGTTGGTTACGACCGCCAGGAGCATGCCTGAAGACTTGAGCTTTGAAAGCATCTCGGTGATGCCGTCATAGGGTCTGGTCTTCACTTTGCAATTCGCGGCATAATAAGAGAGCCTGTCGTTAAGGACCTTCTCCTTCAGGGCGTCATCCCATTTTCCGGGATTATCGTCAAGTGATCTTTCGACCATCTTCTCTACGCCGTTTCCGATAAAGCTCTTTATCTGTTCTTCAGTCTGGGGAGGAAGCCCGTTCATCCTTCTTGCAGCATTTAAAGCGTTTGCAAGACCGGAGAGCGTGTCAAGAAGCGTTCCGTCAAGATCGAAACATGCAAGTCTGTAACGCATAAACAGCTCCCCTCCCAGTTAGTTCTTTCACAATATTAAAACACTACCAAACACGTAGGCTAATAGGACAATATTACCTAATTTATAGAAAAGTATATCTCCAAGTGCTAACATTATCCCAAAAGATTTCAGGAGAATAAAATGAGCATTGTACTTTTCAAAGACATGGAAATGAACGGTGTTTACGACACCAAGGTCATCGTCAACACGATCGCGGAGAAGAACACGGCAAACGGCAAGCCGATGCTCCGCATCACCATCTCAGACGGTTCTGAGAGCGTTTCCGCCGTAATGTTCGACACGACCAAGAAGAACCTCACGGATACCGGCATCACGGACGGCATGCCCGCCGAGACCAAGATACACATCGATCCGTTCGGCGGCAGGAGCTATCAGATCCAGTATCTGCGTCCCACAACGCTCAGCGATGAGGAGAAGACCGCGCTTGTCAGAAAGCCCCCGGTCGATCCCAAGACCCTTTTCGTAAACGTTATCCGCAAGATCAAGGCATCTTCAGGAAGGACTTATGATCTCAACAACGCTGAGATCCCTTCTGACGACTACAGCCTCACAGCGCTTGCAGTAAGGCTCCTGATGAAGGATTACGAGGCATTCTACTCATCATCCGCAGCCAAATCGATGCACCACAATCTCTACGGCGGACTCGTTTATCACACATCGAGAATGGTCGATGCGGCTCATTCCATCTGCGACGTATATTCAATGCTCGACAGGGAGCTTTTGGTCTGCGGCACCGCCATACACGACATCGGCAAGCTTAAAGAACTTAAGACCGCTGACACCGGCGCTGCTTCATACACGACGGAGGGCAGCCTTTTAGGCCATGCCCTGCTCGGGATCGAGATGATCGATGAGGAAGTCGCACGCGCTGATGCCGCTGCAGGTAAAGAAACATATAACAGAGAAGACGTCATGTGCATCAAGCACCTGATCGCGTCACATCACGGCAAGCTCGAGTGGGAAGCCATTAAACTCCCTGCAATGCCTGAAGCCATGGTGCTCCATGAGCTCGACATGATCGATTCCAGGATCTACATCTATGAGGAGACATTGTCCAAGACAGAGCCCGGCACATTGAGTGAACCCGTTTTCGGCATTGCCGCTGACAAGACGAGCACTCCCCTTTACAGAAGAAACAAGGATTGATCCCCGTCAGTTCTTCCTGAGCACGAATTCGAAGGTCTCACAGTATGTGACGCCCTTCCTGATCGGCTGCATGGACACGTTGTCCGCAGTCCTTTCGATCTCTTTCATTCCGAAATCGCAGAAGAACTCGCAGTAATCGTTGTTCATGAGCTGCTCTTCGTGCAGGAACTCGTTCATCTGTTCAGGCGTATAAGGAAGGACCGTGAAATCGAATTTCGGCGTGCTCGTGACCCTCGTGATCGTCAGTGAATCACCCAGATCGTTGGTAAGCCTTACGATGCGCGTATCCGTATGTGAAGAGTTTTCCGCAGGCCTTGCGTACGGATGGTAGATCTTATCCGTATCGGCGGTGAAAACCCCTATCCTCGTTGCATTCTTTCTGTCTGAATAAGACTCGCCCGGGCCTCTGCCGTACCAGGAGCACTTAAGTCCCTCGCCTGCCACAGGGAATCTTATTCCGTAGCGCACCATGTCGTATTTGGGCGTGAACTGCAATGTTACCCTGAGCTTGTCAGCTGACGGGACCTCATAGAACATGAGGACTTCACCGGTCATGGCGAAAGACTTGAATCTGGATACCATCGAGAACATTCCGTCTTTTTTGCCGTATTCAGTACCGATATAGCGGATGGATTCCTGGATATGCTCGTAGTCGCTCTCC
Source organism: Oscillospiraceae bacterium (assembly GCA_015069215.1). Taxonomy (GTDB): domain Bacteria; phylum Bacillota; class Clostridia; order Saccharofermentanales; family Saccharofermentanaceae; genus Saccharofermentans. The sequence continues at coordinate 6,076 of SVJC01000102.1, read as the reverse complement.
TTTGAGAAGATCGTTTTCGCGAGGATGAAGCTCCTGTCCGTTCTGTCGATGTTTGAAGGACATCTGTAGAAGCTCGGCCGCATCGTGCCCTTGAGGAAGTTGAAGCCGCCTACCGAGAGAACGGAGCAGCCTGCCGGATCCTTTGCAAAGCCTATGCGCATGTCATCGCCGTTAACATAGAGATTCTTCGGGTCAGAGCTGATCGTCGTGCCCTTCGTAAGCTTTTCGGGAAGATCTTCTTCCGCGGGAACAGCGGCATCTGAAAGCTCCTTATCAGGAGCGCTTATGCGTTCAACAAGGCCGTCCTCATCTTCGGATGCGGCATCAGAAGGCTCCTGAAGGACTTTTTCCGCTGCTCCCTCATCAGACTGTGAAGGAAGTGCTTTAAAGGCCCCGCCGCCCACCAGGCCGTCTTCAGGCTCATCATGAACGCCTGCTATGGGGCTTGCGACCTTGTCAACCAGAACATCCTGATAGAAAGCGACTTCATATCCTGCCTTGGCATAGTACGTATCGCTTCTGAGCTGCATCGTGATGTCGAAAACAAGCTCTTTTGAGAGGGCGCTGTCATAGAGTTCTATAAGATCTGCTCTTCCCTGTCCCCAGCCGGAATTGGTGAACATGTCCTTGGTGAACGGGAACTTCAATGTCCTTGAACCGTAAGGCTCTATCTCTCCTATGCTGCCTCTTCCTGAAGCCAATGTCTTTCCGCCCAGCAGGAGCTGCCATATGAGCTCTAATTCCTCAGTGTAGGCAAACGGGCTCATGTTGCGCATCGTAAGGTTCGCAGGATCGCCTACGGAAGCAAACACTGCGATCATCTGGCACTGCTTCTTGATGTCAAGGTAGATCGGATGCGGGCTTCTTTCCGCATCAACGATTCCCTGTCCGATGCAGGAATTCTCCTTGAGCTTTCCGCCTACGAGATCCGCGTGATGTATCCACTTGTACATCGTATCGTCATCGGTAAAACGTGTCCTTCCGGGAATGGTCTCGAAAAGATTGCGTCCCGATTTGTTGAGCGTGAACACCTTCTTACGGTCAAGGCACAGATCGACCCACGGACCGAAAACGCAGCCCGCGTCGTTCGGGAAAGGAAGCATTTCCGAAACCACTTCCTGATCCTTTGCCTTGCCTTTTGTGCGGCCCTTTTTCTCTGCTGAGCAGTACCACGGACGGGTATCGTCGATAAGCAAACATTCTTCCTTTACCCTTATGGCCTTTTCGGGATTGAAGTTATAGTCCTGGAATCCCCACATCACTACGGACGGATGGTTCATGCAGGCTTCAACGTAATCTCTCATCTGGAAATCAGCTGCCGTTGCGATCACGTAGATTCCGTACTGGTCGCAGAGATTAAGGAATTCGTCAGACAGCGGGAATCCGTCTGCTATTACGCCGTTAATTCCTGCACGTTTCATGAGGATGATGTCCTGACGCATTCGGTCCTGGGGAACGGCTATGCCGCCCTTCGGATCGAATTCATAGTATTTGACGAGCTGCAGATTGATGCGCCTGTCGTTGATGTTGAGCTTGCCCTGGACGATCTGGATGGTCCTGAAACCGAAACGTTTCTTTTTCGCGCAAACTACCCTGCCCTCGGAATCGAGGACCTCAAGGATGAGGTCATATTGAACAGGGGTGCAGTCTGACCATTCAGCCACGCCGAGAGCAACGAAATCGGTCTGCTCCCTTGTCTCCTTGCCAGAGTCCACAACGCCCGTCAGAGCCTGGCTCTGGTTCTTGAGGCTGACGAACGGGAGTTTATACGGATCGTACTCTGCGCGCGCCTCCAGGAGCGAAATACGGACGGAATAAGGAATCATGAAGTTCGTATGGTTGCGGAGCGAGAAATCCACCTTGATGAGGAAGTCGCCGTGAGGGACCCTGGATGCCTTGCCTCTCTCCGAAAGGCTGCTGATCTTTGCAACTTCGGTGATGTAAGCTTCAGGAACGTATTCCATCTGAATGTGCAGGTTTGAAAGCTCAAGGAGCGAATCCTCGACCAGCATTATGGGCCTGAAAAGTCCCGCAAAGCCGTAGTTCATTATGTCCAGTATGACGTGGCCCGTTTCGTCCCTGTCATACCTGTTGACGATTATTACCATCTGGTTGATGCCTGCAATGGCAGCATCGGAGATCAAGAGTCTCTTTCTTGTCGTAATGCTGTGTGACTCACAGAGGAGCTTATCGTTTACGTAAACCTTGAAGCTTCCGCAGATGCCGGATGTCTCAAGATAGATGGCCCTCTCCAGCTCTTCAGGCGAAAGGACGAAAGTGGTCCTGTATATACCTGTCTCATCCTCTTCTGAATTGGTGGAGTTCTTGATGTACTTATCGCTGATCGTATCTTCGTGACGCACGGTATTGTCGTGCAGTCTTTCGGGATAATCGTAAAGCAGGTTCTGGGGCAGGCCGTAGCCGTCCGTCTGCCATGTCGAGGGGCAGTTTACGATGTCCCAGTCAGTATCGTCAAAGGAACGCAGTTCCACTCCGAAAGGTATCTCAGTGGCAACATGTGCAAGATAGAACTTCCATGTCGTAAGAGGCCTCATGTAAGGTGAGACCACCTTGCCGAATTCCGGCATTACGCGTTCGTTGTAAATATAGTCAAAAGACTCATAAGGCAGGAAGCCGTCATTCGAATATCTGAATTCCAAAGCAAAATGCCTCCTTTTCGTGCAAATTTCGACAATAAACTAATCTAATTTTAGCATGAAAGGAATTTTGCTAAATTTCATACGCGTTACAAATGCGCGCGGGATCAGTATTTAATGCCTGCAACCTTCCAGGCACCGTCAATGCGGCAAAGATAAAGACGTGCAGTGGTCTTTACGACTTCCCTTTCCTTACTCCCCCAGAACATCTCCATGTGCTGTTCGACGTAAGCCTCAACGTAAACGATATCCTTGGAATATACGGTGAACTCCTTGATCTGTTCGTTCTTGATGTCTACCTTGCCGTGCTTCGTGTACCATTCACGCGAAGAATTTCTCTTGATGTCCTTCAGTGTCTTGGAATTCTTCGGGAAATACTTGTCGAGCGCGTTGCTTGCGGCATCCTGCGATATGAAATTTGCGAAATCAGTCGTGAACTTGATCGCGAATTTCTCAACCTCTTCCTTATCGGATAATTCGGCTCCGTATACGACTTTATATTCTCCTGTCGTCTTATCTCTTACGGTCTTGGCTTCATTGCCTTCAGCATCGGTAACCTTGATGACGGGTTTCTCATAAAGGCCCTTGATCTCATAGACACTTCTGTTCGGAAGCGATGCATAAGGATTGAGATACTTGTTCTCTTCAGCTTCGATTCCTTCCTGGACCTTATAGTTTGAAGGAACTTCCTTGCCGTTTACGGACAGCTTGAATGTATCCGGAACGGATATCTTGAGATTGTTGTCAGCTGCCGTATAGAACTCGAGCACTCCGATCTTCCAGGCTTTGAAGCCATACTTCGGATGCTGGGTCTCATCTTCTGCGAGCTTTAATCTCGCGATTATGTATTTATCCGTGCAGATATAGTATTCGGGATCGTTCTCGGTGAAATTCTCAGACTGCTTATATGTAAGTTCCTTGCCCTTTACGAGGTCTTCAACGTACTTTTTCACATAAGCATCATTCTCGAATTCCGTGACCTTGGGCTTATTCTCCATGAGATTCCAGACAGCCTCAAGGTCCCGGGCTGTGAGAAGCTCCAATATCTTATCCGCCTGATGGTAAGGCAAGCTTGCCTGATAGAGTTCTTCGTATCTGGAGGTGAATCCGTTAAACCAGATAAGTCCTGCGCAGATCACGACGATGAGCACGACAAGCCAGATCAAAAGACCTTTCGTGAATCCGGACATCTTGCGGGGTTTTACGGTCTCTTCCGTTTCCCTTGTCTTTTCGGGCTTTTCTATCCTTTTCGGAGCCGCGGGCTTAACAGGTCTTTCAGGCTTTTTTGCAGCCGCAGGCTTAGCCGGTCTTGCGGCAGGCTTCATCTGTCCTGTCTTTGAGGGATTAACGGGCTTCTTATTCTGTTCGGTCATGGATCAGGACTCCTTTGCAGAGGCCTGGTCGTTATTTGACGCTGCCTTGGGCATTACAACGAAAGCCGTAGGCATCTTTCTGCTCTGTCTGATGCTCGAGCTCGAAACCAGCTCCTCACCGTTGTACCACATGGCCGAAGACATGCCGCCGTCAAGGTTTGCGGCGTTTACTGCGCCGTATTGCTGCATTACGTCGATGAGGTCAGCCATCGTGGCTCCCATGGAAGATGTCTTTCTTCCTTCGATAACGAGAAGGAGGACCGCGCCGTCAGCTCTCTGTCCGATAGCCGTTCTGGGATTGAGGCCGCCTGAAGATCCGCTGTACTTGGCAGCTTTGCCGTTGACGATAAGCGTGGGACCGAATGAAACGGCATCCCTGACGCCGATGCTCATTGCATAAGGAGCATCCATTCTTCCTACTACGAGGACGTTATCCTTTGTGAAGCCGTAAACATCGAACATGACTCCGGGAGAACCCATCCTGAGCTTTCCGTCGGCAACAACGATTCCTTCAGGCCATCCGCCGATTCCGAGACCGCCCTTGTCTTCGTACTTGCCGCCGTTTACGCCTGCAATTGCACCCGACTTCTCAATGTGCTCCTTAAGCGTATAGCCTGCGCCGTTGTGGTTGAACTGCTCAAGCGTGGATACCTTTACTCTTGAAGGATCGTGGACGACCATCATGACGCCGCGGTACATTGCACCGCTGACTTCATGGATCTCAACGCCATCGCCGTCCGGATCGGCAGGATTTGCAATAGCTGCAGCCGCATTGGCAGTTTCCTCTTCTGCGATCTTTACGAGATTCGTATCGGTGATCGTGTCGAATTCCTGGGTCTTGTTCCTGCTCAAAATGGCTTCGATCTCCTCATCGGAAAGTACCATCTGGGCCATGACTCCGCCCACGGATGACTCCATCACGGAAGTAACAAACTGATCTCTGAGGTGCGGCGATCCGCCCTTCATGATGATCCTTAAGAATGCATAGAAACCGAAGAGAAGGACAATGAGCGTGCAGGCAACGACTATGGATGCCCTGCCGGCAAACAAGAGCACGGCTCTTCCTACTTTACGGATCTTTTCGGCCTTTTCGGCCTTTATCTCTGCTTCAGTCTTTACGGCAGTCTGCCTGGGCGGAAGCCTTCTTGCTCCGGGAGCTGAAACAGCCATGTTCTTTCTGGGCATGGGAGGCATCGAAGAAGGTCTCCTTACAGCCACAGTGCCGGGATTATTTACTTTGACGGCATTTGCCCTCTGATCGCGGGGGTTAACAGTTCCCACGTCAGTAACGCGCCTTGCGTTCTTGCGGTCATCGACCCACATGGTCTTCCTGTCGGAGAACCTGTCGCCGCCCTTTTCGTATGTGCGTCCATAGTTATTCGGAGGCAGGATTATGCCTGCGGGAACGGGATGCTCTATGGTCATCTTCCTGGTCTCGTAGGCTGCGATGACCTTGTCGATCATCTCATTGCGGCCTTCTTCGGGAAGACTCTTCATCTTCTTATAGAGCGCCTGCTTTTTTGCAGGATCGAGTCCTGCAACTATGTTCTGAAACTTGGTTAACTTTATTTCACTCATTTAAAACCCCTTAACTGCGTCAGCCTTTTATATAAGTTCTGACATTAGGGATTATACAAAAAGTCCCCTGCCGGATTGGCTTTGTAAGCAAACTGTAAAGATAAAGAAAGGACCGGGTAAAATGAGAAAAAAAAGGACTGCGATCGTGCAGTCCTTTTATGGTGCCCAGAGACGGAATCGAACCATCGACACGGGGATTTTCAGTCCCCTGCTCTACCGACTGAGCTATCTGGGCAAAAAACAAGCCGGACATTGCGGAACAAAATCCGGCTTGTTTGGCGACGCAGAAGGGTCTCGAACCCTCGACCTCCAGCGTGACAGGCTGGCGCTCTAACCAACTGAGCTACTGCGCCGTATGGTGGAAACTACAGGGCTCGAACCTGTGACCCTCTGCTTGTAAGGCAGATGCTCTCCCAGCTGAGCTAAGCTTCCGACTGGTGCGCTTTTTTCAAAGCGCGAATGAATTAT
>SVJC01000101.1 GCA_015069215.1 Oscillospiraceae bacterium | reverse complement strand
GGTCAAATAGTATGGTTATCAGTCAATTTCTAGGAAAGAGCCCAATAATCGTACTATTTGACCGGCTGATGACAACTTAATTGTAACGTGATTAACGTGATTAACGTTATTAATCGTACGTTAATTAATCGTACTTAATTAATCGTTAAAAGATATCAAGCCTCAGCTGCCTGTCTATCCAGCTTCTCTGGTCAGCCTCGTGGATGACGTCCTCAGGATTTAAGTTCCCCAGAAGGAAAGGTGACTTCGGATCGTGCTTTCTCATGTTCTGTCTGACCAGGTCAGGGTCGGTATTCGCATAGCAGTATCTGCAAAGATGACCGCATGTATCGTAAGCTCCGATGTCTGTTCCCAGAAGGCACGCGCATTCGCCGTTTCGTTGGTTCTTCCCCTTCTTCGGGACAGAAAGATTAGCGTGGAGCGCTGTCTCATAGGTCTTGACAGTCATACAGCCGGAGCAGTCCGCCCCGTATTGAGCAAGGCTTGTTCCTTCCGCACACGGCCTTATGGTCATGCCATAATTTCTGGCGATCTCAATGAATGCCTTGCCTATCGTAAGCTTGTCTCCGGCAGATACTTCGCGTGCTTCAGGGAAGTTCTTTTCGACTTTTTTGTAGATATCTATGAAGCTGATTACGCATGTCTTTGTGTATCCGCAAAGAATCTTCGCCATCTCCTCGAACTTCTCTATATGCCAATTTACTGTATGGCTGCTGTCCACAAAGATGGGGTCATAGCGCCATCCCATGCTGTCAATGCCGACCTTGTCAGATAAGATCTTGAAGCTCTCCATCACCTTCTGCTTGTCGGGAACATTAGGCTCTATGTCTTTACCGTAGGGTGTTATGGTTACGAACCAGTACTGCCCGTAGGGATCCAAGTACTGCATCTTATCAAGCATGGGAGCAGGGTTCTTGGTGCAGAAGGAAATGAGGTCAACAACGTCAGGCGACAGGCTGTACCTTGTCACCTGCACGGGATTATAAGGATTCCTTACAAGAACGAATCCTTCTTTGATCCTGTTTATGAACCACTCGGAATAAAAGGCCGGGATATCGGTCCTCATCCCCGTCTGAATTATCACTTCATCTCTCCTTTGAGGTCTTCGAGCACTTCCCCGACATCGCCCTCGATCAGGATCGCCCTGTCTTTTCTCATTGCCTGCTCATTACGCCTGCAAATGCTTTTGCAGTGCGGATATCAAAGTCTTTAAAGTGATTGCCCTCATTCCACTCGAGAACACAGTCAAAGCCCTCCTGTGAAAGGAACGAATGAAGCTCTCTGATCCTATTCCCGACCGTCGCCATGACGGGATTCCTGGTCTTCTCTTCCTTATCTCCGAGACTTAGGTATATCTTCCTGCAAAGAGGTTTTCTCTCATGCATATATTCCAGAAAATCAGGAAACCATACTGAAGGCGATGCCGCCGCGACGCCTTCGAAAATTTCCGTCTGAGCAGATGCCCACAGCGCGAAAAGCCCTGCCAGCGAATAGCCTCCGATGTAATACTTTTTGTCTTTGTCAGTGCAAAGAGACAAGATCTCAGCAAGCGTATCCGTTGCGCCATTTCCGAAGTTTTCGATACCGAAGACGGCAGGAGCTTCCCACGGAGAAAGATCTTTGTTCCAGTCGTTGACCTTTAGAGCTGTCATGCAGAGATCCATGCCCGTGAGGCTTTTTATCAGGTCAAACTCCTTTTCAATGCCTGCAAGATCGTGATCGTCAACAGGCTGTATAAGACAGACCTTGGCCTTTGGATCACCGAACACGTAAGTCTTCATTTTGTCTCCTTTCATGTATCTTTATTACATTAAGCTCCCTGTATAGATCAGCCGTTCTTTTCGTTATATATCTTCAATACATCACCCAGACCGGCATTGATCACCTCATCGCCCGATGGGGTGTCAGCCGGCGGGGCATAATCGTCCTTACCACAGTCAGCCAACGATATGTGCGTTATCTTATCGGGATCATCCTTATCATAGCCGGCACATAAAACAACGGGGTGACCGCTAAAGTACATCTCAATAAAAACATAAACGGTATCACCTGATACAGAAGTCCACTTAAGATAATTCGCAACCGGATGGCGCGAAAGGAACCACTCAAGTGCGAGCAGTTCTTCCTCACTATGGGCTGCAAGACATTCATCCGTCAGGTTTTTGTTTAAATATGCGGTGTCTCCGTTGAATCTGACTTTAGCAGCTCTGGCAAACGCTATTCCTTTTGCCATGAACGTTCCGAGATCTGCCTTGTAAACACCCGCTGTCTTGTAGAAGTCCCCGTTTTCCAAGATGGCAAGCGAGTAAAGTCCTTCACATGACCGCTCCTTAACTTTTCGGGGAACATCCAGCCAGGAAAGCGTCATCTTTCCCTTGGAAGTCTCAATGGCACAATTACAGGTAAGATAATACCAGCCTTCATCGCCACTCTGACCATAAGCACTGCAATTGATCTTGCCGGCTGCCTTAATGTCATTTATGTCCTTCAGCAGTTGATCCAGATCTTCATCAAGCGTGCCGGATCTTTTCACGGCAACTTGGGAGAACAGGCCTTTAAGGCCGGTCTTGTCATCTTTGTTCAGGCAGGAAATAATGTTGTTCATCATCTCCTCAGAGCGCTCCATCTGTGACGCTTTATCCGCATATCGTTTCTCATATGTCTTGTTAAATATCGACGATGCATCAGAGATAAATCTGCCGCATCCCGCAAAGGAGGCTGCCAGTACGGCAGTCAGAATCAAGCATGTGATCTTCCTTATTTGTCTCAACATATCTTCACTATCTCCCGGTATGGATCTGTCCTGCTATTCAACAGTAAAACTCTCTGTCTTAAGATCACAGTAGTATCTTCCGCTTTCCGCAGTAAATCTCAAAACACAGTAATCAGGGTCAGTGACACCGCCTTTATAAAACATCGTGTCACCTTTGCGCCAGATCATGTCTTTCGTCTCTTGGTCAGTCAGCACTTCCATGCTTTCTCCCCGCGGCAATGATTAGGGATATCTCCCTCAGGCAAGGTAATTATACCATCCGGATTTCCCGTTCCACATGGAACAACGGTTCAATATAAGGACAAAACAGCCCGGATCGCTCCGGGCTGTAATCTTTGATTACTTAAGCTTTAGATCAGAAATCCTTCATCATAGCTCTGAGCTCATCATCTGATTTGCCCTCGATCGAACTCTCTTTGACAAAAAGAGCTTTCATGACCGCAACAGCTTTTCCGTCCTTAACGAATACGATATCGTAGACACCGGGCTGTGCGTTATCAGGACTCACATAGAGAGCACCCCACTGATCGGCTGCCTCCTCGGGCTTTGTTAAAGTGCATGTGGCGAGCACCTTAGTGTCCTCTTCGGTGAAGCCCATATCCGTATAAACTTTGGCATCGTCTGCATGCTTATATACGTAGACATATATACCTTCGTTAACGGTCGTATCGAGATAGAACTCAGCCCACTCGTCCAACTGGAAAATGCATCTTATGCCCTTTACGTCCGGATCCTTCGCATTGAATTCAGACGTGCCGCACTGGTTGCCTTTCAAGGTCAGACCCTTTATCACAGGGCCGCCGTCAGCATCTTTATCAAACTGGTAGAGCTCACCCGGGAGCAGCACAATGGCTCCTGCGTCTGTATTTTTCTTGGTTGCATCCGTATTGCCGCCTGCGCCTGCACCTTCACCGGCAGCAGCTTTTGTGGTCTCATTGGCAGGTGCCGGTGTCCCTTTTCCTTTATTACATGCAGAAAGCGACAAGAGCATCGATGCCGAAAGGATAATTGCAAATACCTTTTTCATATTGGCTACCTCCATAGTGATCATCAGAATGTCAATTTACTTATACTATTTTAATGTAACTCAGCCATGTTCTCAATAAGTATGCAAGTTCAGTTTCAGGCGGCTTTTCAGCCTTTCTCGACAAGAATGTTCAGATCGCCGTCAGCAAATCCAACGGCAACACCATCAAGGGAATTCAGGAACCCTGATGCATTACCCTCCTGAATGTACCGGTACAAAAGCTTCGTGACATCAGACAGGACCTTTTCCCAAATGGCTTCCTCCGTCCAGGTAAACGGTTCATCTCTGGTATCAAGATCCGTTACCTCGTCACAGGCCCAATCAGGATCTTCGCTGTCAAAAGAAGAGCATCCGACTACTTCCATGGACCAGCTGTTTTCCCCATCCTCATACAGGTTAAAACAAACGGATACCACTTCTTCAGGAATGCTTCTGTCAAAGACACCGTCAAGCCAGACACTCAGCTTTTCATACATAGATAATTACCCCCCTCGTCATAGTTTTGTTGTCCTAAACTTATCAGTTCCCGTTCCTGCTTACGATCGGCCGTTAGCAGAATCCTTTATTTTCAAGGGTTTTCAATCTTTTTTATCACCCATGATGTCGGCCCAGGAACACAATTTGTCGTAGTCCTTGTCAGCCACAGCTTGCCAGGGCTGAGACTGCCTTTCATCTGCAGCCTCATACAACCGCCTTCCCTTTTCCTTGATCAGGTTCTCGGTCTTGTAGTCGTCGTCGTCAAAGGTGCCAGCCTTATCGAACACATCCTTATCGATCTCATAAAGCGTCTGATGTGCACCGCCTGCGCCCATGAAATAGAGTTCAGCCGTGTACACGCCTTCTTGTGTCATGCATACGGTCCAGCGGCTTGAACCGTCTCCGGTGCCTTCTCCCGTCTTATACAGATTGGAACTCCGTTGATCCTTGTATGTGTCGGACAGGATCTCCACCACTTCCCCGATGTACATGTCATGGGGATCGCCGTCTTTATAGAACTTCGCCCTAATTTCCTCCGGCATGGCATTCGTGTCCAGCTGCTGCCTGAAGAGTTTTCTGCACACGACGATCAGCCTGCCTTGGGTAAAGGAGATCCCGTGAGGACGTTCTAAGACATTAAAACCGGTCTCCTTCAGCTTGTCTATGTCCCTTCCGGATCTAGAACCGATAAGCTTAAGTTGTTCGTTGTACCAATAGCGGTCTACGAATGTTAAGGTAAAGTAATCCTCTTTGTCCATGAACTCATGCGTGTAACGCGATCTGCGCACGAAAACGCTTACAACGGGCTTGCCCCAAAGCGTTCCCATCCCGCCCCAGCTGATGATCATCATGTTGAAGTTGTCTTTGGTGCCGGCCGTCAGTATGGGCCATCCTTTATCAAAAGACTCGAATATTTCCGTTTTCAGTTTCATGTTCTTCTCCTTTAAATTAACTGCTTTATTTCACAGACTTCACGAATAAAAAATCACAGCTGCAAAAAAACTGCTAAAAGCCATATCTTTATATACACAGCAAAAGCGAATGCAGGTAATGATAAGATGTCCATTATAACTAATAGTGTTTTATGTTCCTTAAAGATGTTATGTTCCATGCTATTCACGGCCTTTCCCGATGTTTATCTGCACCAAGGGATCTCTGCCTCAGACAAGGTAATTATATCATCCGGGCTATTTCAGCTTTAGATACCGTCATCAAGGATCCGTTTAAGCCTCATTTTCTGTTTATCGTTTAAAATGTCTTCGTATCTTAAAGATCATTCGCCTCCGACCGTTATCCAGTTGCCGGTATCAGGATCCTTCATGGTAAATACGGTAATTCCCACAGAATCAGGATCTTCCTTGCTTGCCTTCACGTGATAGTACCCGAACTCCTCATATACAGTCCCGTTATCTGTTTGGGCTCCGGCATAATTAACCGATATATGCGAGTCACAGACTTCGCCGTTCTTATCTTTTTCAAGTCCTTCACCCGGATATTTCAGGCCTTTGTAAGAGATGATATTTCCGTCCATATGATCGAAAAAGCTTTTCCACTCGCTTTCGAGACTGTGTTTGGCGCGCACAGCCGGAGCAAACAGTTCAACAAGACTGTCAATATCCTCATTCTTCAGATATTCGAAGACCTGCTGCGCATATTCTTTCTCACCCTTCTTCGGGCCGTCGTTAATGTTCTTCGCTATCTGGCATCCTGACAGCGAGAACAGCATTACAATGCACATTAAAAGAACTGTTATCTTATGATTCATGTTATTTCTCTCTTTTCCGCAATATGGCACATACCGTTACCGCATCGTTAAGATCTTCCTCCGAAAGGTAATTATATCATCAGTACGAAGGGACAAAACCTCTGCGCAGCTTGGTAAGGTCTTATAACACTCACGGTCTGCTTTCACTTAAGTAGCGGCAAGATCGATCCTCATTTTTACAATGCCGTTGTCTTCTGATAACTCTTCAAATCCCATCCTCTTATAAAGACCATATCCCACGCTCATGACTTCCGGTTTGGTCGTAAAGACAACTTCTATAAATCCAAGTTCAGATGCTCTGTCCGTCATTGCTTTTATCATTATCCTGGCATACCCTTTTCCTCTGTAGCCGGGCTTGATAAAAAGACGCTTTCCTTCGCATGTCTCTTCATTTATCTTTTTGAAAGCAACACATGCCACAGGCACATCATCTTCATAACCGACCAATATGGCTCCGCCGGAATAAAAGCCTTCAAGATCATTCAATTCCTTATCAAAAGAGACAAAACAGCTTTCCGCTCCCTTGATGTGCGAATATTCAATAAATAACGCTTTTATAACTTCAATATCAGAGCATTCCTTAACTTTAAACGACATACGATTATTAACCTTTTTCTCTAATGATTTTTTGTCTGATCACTTCTGTATGTGATACCCGCCATCAGCAAACAACATGGTTCCTGTCACATAATCCGACATGTCAGACAAAAGAAACAGTACAACTGATGCAATGTCCTTTGGCATTCCAAGTCTTCCGTTCGGAATCAAGGCTTCTGACTTTGCTCTAACTTCAGGTATGTCAAACGAAGCCGCTGTCATTCCTGTGTATATAAATCCGGGAGCAACACTGTTTACCTGAACATTATACGGAGCAAGATCTAAGGCCATTGCAGATGTCATCGATGCGACCGCGCCCTTTGAAGCAGCATAATCTGCCATGTTGTTCTTATAAATCGTGGATCTTATGCAGCTTATATTGACTATCTTGCCATGCTTTTCCCTTATCATGGCAGGAGACACTGCTTTGGATACGATAAATGTTCCTGTAGCATTTACCGATATTACTTTGTTCCATTCCTCGCCGGTTAATTCATAGAAAGGCTTGTTATTGCCAAAGATACCGGCGGCATTGACCAGACCGTCTATATGTCCGTATTTGGAATCGATTTCCGATATGCACTTGCGGATCTGTTTTTCTTCCAGGACATCAGCCTTACAATGTGAGTAATGTTTATGTTCTATCGTGCCGTCGTTTATGTCGATGCCGGTTACAACAGCCTCATTTTCGAGAAGAAGCTCACAGCAGCTCTTTCCCATTCCGGAACTTGCGCCGGTTACAATAAGCACTTTATCTTTGAAATTCATACGCGTATCTCCTCTGATCACTTGCCGGTACGGATGTATCCGTCAATCATCTTGCGAAAAGCAGCCGCACCTTCTTCAGAAAGGGAATAGTGCATCCATTTTCCTTCTTTACGGTAATCAACAAGTCCGCTGTCGCAGAGAAGCTTCATGTGATGGGAAAGGGTCGATTGAGAGATGTTGAGTTCTTCCAAAAGATAACAGGCACACTTCTCCTTCTGCTTGAGCGACATCATGATCGCCAGGCGGTTCTCATCAGCCAAAGCCTTGATCTTACGTGCATCCTCTCTGTATCCCATATTAAGTCACCTCCATGAACAAGAGGATAGTAACACACGTATCGATAAATGTAAATGTATGGATATATTATTTTATCGCGTAAAGATACTCTCCCGAAGAAATACCGGTTTTGGGATAGTATCTGGTCCCTGTATCATCGACCAGAGTCATGCCGATCTTTTTCATGACCTTCTCAGAAGCACGGTTTCTGCTGTCACAATGCGCCTGTATCATTTCCGCATTAAGCACTTCAAAAGCATAATTAATTAAAGCTTTTGCAGCTTCAGAAGCATATCCTTTTCCCCGTTGATCCCTGCGGATGCTCCAACCGATCTCATAAGTCCGGCCATTCCCGCACTTCTCCAGATTTACACCACCGATGATCTCTCCATTTAAGAGAACTGCAAACTCCATATCCTCCGGCTCTTCTTTTGCCCATTCAGTTACGGCGGATCTTACGAATTCTTTTGTTTCTTCCATAGTCTCATTGGGAAGAAACATCATCATGTCAATCGAAGGATCACCTGCATACCGGTGGACCGCTTCGCAGTCACCGGTCTCTATAGGCCTGATCACTAATCTTTCTGTGGTAATAAACTGATACATTATTCTTTCCGGTTAGTTCAGTCATTTTCGGATTCCCACTGACAATCACTTATAAGCATATTTGAGAATGTAGCTTTAAAGGAACCTGTGGACGGACTGCAGGCGTATATCCCGAATGAAATACTTTCAGCGCCGTGAAACATATGAAAGATCCTCATCTGTCTGAAATGCTCACCGTCCTCACTGCACTCAATGCAGTAGTCACTTTCACGCCTGCTGAAGCGATACCACATTTCCTTGACATCAGAAGATATATCAGTAGTTGCCCAATCAGAATAACCGTTATTGGTTACAACACTGCCCAGTCTTTGGATATCTTCATTCTCATATTCAATGGATGCTTTGAACCAGTTGTCACTGTCGAGATACATTACTACTCCGCACTGATCAAAGCGGTCTTTGCTTTCAAATTGAGTTTTTACTACAAACGAAAAGAATCTTTCATCTGTCTTGATCTGAAACACAGGTGAATTGTCATTTCTAAAGCCATAATATGTTCTTTGCCAGAGATCCGTTCCGCTCTCTGTTATTACTTCCAATTGATCATCTGATTTTTTTACTTCCTTCGGTTCACGTATCCATTCAGGGTTTAGATCGAGAAACTTTGCATTCATATACATATTCCCCCATTCTTTCGTTATCGTATGATTTATTAATGATCCATATTTACTCTTTCTATATATTTTTCGCGATTTCAAATACTTTTCTCAGATACTTACCGGCGTTTTCATCCCTGTGAGCATTATTACCATAGCCTCTGGTCATCTCATCAAAAGCATATACTTCGCAGGTTTTTGCTCTGTTCCTGATCCGGTCACCAACCATAACCGTCTTCATTGCTTCCAGCTGATCTCTTCTTATCTCATCTTTTAATGACCCGCCCATGGTAATCAGAAATAAAGCTTTTTCCAGACATTTCATGGATGGTTTATCCCCATATGCAAATCCGTAAGTCCATACCCGTTGAAACCATCCCTCTAACATAGCGGGAGACGAAGTCCAGAAATCAGGGTAAATAAAAGCTATCACATCTGCTTCATTTATCTT
>SVJC01000100.1 GCA_015069215.1 Oscillospiraceae bacterium | reverse complement strand
TGGTGTCTATTAAGTTATCCAGTTTCATTTGAGCCTCCTGATATCCATGTTTATTTTATTAAGCCATAGCTTCGGAAACTCTGAGGGACTTTAAAAGTACTTATCAGTCGTTTTATGGGAAAGAGCCTGATAAACGTACCCAATTTCGTTGTGAACGATACCCTGCTGGGTTAAAATGTACTCATAAAAATTATTGGAGTTGAGTACATGATCAATGTTTACAGATATGCCGGAATCGACTGCATAACACCGGCAGTGATCAGCAAAGAATTCGGCAGGGAAGATCCCCGCGAGATCGTTTTCATCGTGCCTGAATTTGCCAAGGCACAGGTCGAGCGTGAGATACTGAACAGGCTGGGAAGTTCCTGCAGACAACGTGGTGCGGCGATCCGTTCTGAAGACCGCAATATCCCCGTTGATTCGTCATTTGTCGCCGGAGATGTATTGAGTTTCATCACTCTTTCAACGGCTATTCTTGATGCAGCAGGATATGATTATGGCGGGGCAGGAAGCGATGTTGCCTTAAGGTGTGCCATCTATTCCGTTCTTGCCAATTACAACAAGGACTTCAAGACATTCGGAAAGCTTACCTCGAGATTCGAGTATATCAATATGCTCATCGATCTTCTGGGTGACTTTACCAGATACGGCATTGGCGTATCACAACTTGAAGAAGCGATCGCGAATTCTACCGGATATTCCGCCGAATACAAGAGCAAATTGGAAGACATCAAGCTGATGATGGAATCCATCAGTAAGATCAATGATCAGTACGGAATGTCATTCCTCAAGAACAGGATCGAAGCTGCGAGCCAGGTCCTGATGTCAGTTACTGCCGATAAGCTTAAGAACAGAAGATTCTCAGGATTAAGAAAGCTTCTGTCTTCACGTTTTGTCTTTATCGGATTCGGTTCCGGAAGAAACCTCACACCGCAGGAATACCTTCTCGTAAATCTTCTTTCCGAGAAGGGTGCGGATATATCTTTCTATGTTCTTGCAACTGATAAGGCTACGCTTTCGGACAAGAATCTCTATAAGGTCGGCAATGAGTTTACTGACCGGATGAAAGCACGCGGTGCAGCGGTCCGTGACTTTGAGATCGAAGACGGAGACGATAAGTCATTTTCCAAACTCATTGAGCCTTTTGCTTTTGATGCTCTGTATGACGGTGATAAGACAGACCGTGTAAGGCTTGCGGCCATCGGCGGAGCTGATAATCAGCTTGGATATGTTTTCTCCGAGATAATAAGACTTACACGTGATGAGGGCTACAGATACAGAGATATCAGGATCGTCTGCTGTGATGATGATCTTTCAGGAAGAATGAGGAGCAACGCCGAGCTGTTCGGATTGGATGTCTTTATCGACAGAAGGATCGAGCTTTGGAGCACTCTTGTTCCCGTATTTGCGGAAACAGTACTTGAGCTCCCCGTCCATAACTACAAGATCAGTGATGTTTTAAGAGCGATGAGATGCGGTCTCGTTAAGGTTCCGCCTTATATCACCGACATGTTTGACAACTATTGCAAACGCATGAATATCACTGACGGCATAAGGCTCTTTAAGAGTTCCGTTTATCTCAAGACTTTGAAGGATGAGGACGGAAATCCAAAAGAAAAGAAAAAGATCTCTCTGCCTGATCCGTACGAGGACATAAAAGCCGGACAACCCATAGATGAAGGTGATTTCTACTGGAAGTACATAGTCCAGTCAAAGCTGATCCCGCTTAAGAAGGCCGCTGATGAGATAGCTGAAGAGAAGCTCTTGAGCCGTAAGTCCATGCTTCTCAGAAATCTCCTTATTGCGCACCGTGATGACGTTGAATTCCTGTCAGGTGAACAGCAGAACGCGAAGGAAAGTGAAGCGGCTGCAGCACTTGTACGCGGATTTGACGAGGTAATGAATCTGCTTACTTTGTTCACGCATGAGATGAACGATGTTCCGATAGCGCAGCGTGCATTCATCTCGCTCATCAGGACTGACATGAAGAACAGGATCGAAGGAACGATCCCGCTTAAGGTCGATTCAATAGAGATAACTACGCCTGACAGAGCTTTTGTTACTCCCTGCAAGGTTATGTTCATTATTGGCGCTTCACGTGAGAATTTCCCTCACAAAAAGGGCTCGGAAGGACTTTTGAGTACCGGGGAATTAAGAACGCTTTCGCAGTCTGTTACCGACTGCGAGCTTCCTGATAAGAATGAGGCAAGATCGAAAGAGGAGTTTGTCACGTGCTGCCTTACCCTGGGAACAGTGACAGACAGGCTCTATATGATCCACAACACCGATAAGAATTTCACGAGCAGCGTTTATGACTATCTTATGGCTGCTGCTGATCCTGCGAAATTTGTCAGCGGATATCAGGCACCGGTAACAGGTGTTTTCAGAAAGAGAAATCACGTATTCAAAGAATCTGCAATTTCCGGTGAGTTAATGAAGCAGTTGCTTACCCTTCCTGAAACAGGAGACTTGGGAATGTTCCTCAGTGTCAGTTCACTCGAGGAGTTTAATTCCTGCCATCTGAAATACATGCTGAACCGTGTTCTTTATATCAGGGAACGTGATGACAATACAGGTATCGATTCCAGGTCTTACGGATCTCTTATCCATAAGATGTACGAACTCGGATTATCTGAGATCAGCCGCGATGATTTTGTTTCCAAAGCTTCTGAGCTTCTTGAGAACGAAGAGCTTTATGAGAAGAAAGCCAATGAGATCTTCGAGAAGGCCGTTATCTCTGAAAGCCTTCCCGGAACTGTTGATGATGAAGGTGGGACCGAGAAGATCACCAGGGAGTTTGATGTCGATACGGGCGTAAAGCTGAGAAGGATGTTCAAGCTGACCTTCAAGGGGATACTGAATGATATCCTGAAAACCGGTTTTATCCCGTTAGGATTCGAAACACCCATCGGCTCAGTTTCCAAGGATTCAAACGGTAAAGAGATAAGTCTCTCTCTTGTTGATAAGAAGACTGAAGAAGAGACAGGTGTTTCCATCAACTTTAACGGTTATATCGACAGGTTTGATCTCAAGACTTCTGATCAGGGCAGTGAAGGCCTCAGAGTTATCGATTACAAGAGTGGAGATAAGTCTATAAAGCCTTCTGATCTTTATAACGGGATCCAGATCCAGCTTCCGCTTTATACCAGGGCATTGTGCGCGGGTTATGGCATCGATCCTGCAGGCAGTGATTACGGATATTTCAATGTGGGTTTAAAGACCAAATCCGGCGATGGTCCGTTGAAGTTCTCGCCGAAAACGGCAAAAGCCGATGCTAAGTACTCTGATGAAGACATGAAGCTTTCGCTTGATTATGCGAACTATATCGTAAAGACCTCTGTGGAAGGTATTAAAGAAGGCAAGGCTGACGCTTTGGTGAGTCCGGGATTCCACTATTGCGGAAACTGTCCCTATGCCGGAGCGTGCGGCAATGTTCCTTCCAGACCTTCAGACCGTTTGGGAAACAAGAAGGCGGGTGACGCTTATTCCGATTATCTTGAGAAAGGTGCTGCAAAAACCGGCAAACCGACTCATGACAAGGATGGGAAGACAAATAAGACCAGCATGAAAGAGGCATATAAGATAATGATGCGTGAGAAACTCGGCAAAGATGAGAATAAAGACGGAGGTGAAGAATAATGGCCGGACAGAAACCTTCACCCGATCAACAGGCGATCATTGATAACAAGACCGAGAATATATTAGTCCCGGCAGCCGCTGGCTCCGGAAAGACCACCGTAATGATCGAGAGGATCATTACGAAGATCATCGATGACATCAAGGATGATTCCATCCCTGAGAACGAGAAGCATTCACTTGACAGCATTCTGGTAGTCACATTTACCATTGCTGCGGCGGAACACATGCGCGAGAAGGCGGAAGATGCCCTGAACAAAGCCATCAGTGACAACAGGGATAATCCTGATCTGGTAGCTAAGCTCAGCAGGCAAAAAGACCTCCTGCCTAACTCGTACATCCAGACATTCGATTCTTTCTGCGCAAGGGTTATCAGGGAGAAGGGCTATTGCGCTGCTGATTCTGAAGAAGCAGATGTTTTTGATCCGGCTAATATAGTTCTTGACGAACACGAGAAGACGATACTCAAGAATGCTGCGGCAAGGCAGGCATTAAAGCAGATGTATGCCGGAGTAAAAGATGACAATGATCCGTTCATCAAGCTGACATGCCGCTTCGGTGACGGACGTTCTGATGATTCGCTGGTTACTTCAGCATTGAGCATCTATGACAGATTGAGAAGTCTTCCGAGATACAAGGAAGTTATCACGGAAGAATTGAATAAACGTAAACTCTGTGATGATTCCGGAAAGCTCGCATATGCGGATAAGATGACTGCGATAATGGGCGATGTCATTGAGTTCCTTGTAAGGAAAAAGACTGAGATAGAGGCTCCGGACGGATTGTCTGATCTTATCGAGGGTAATCCCGAGCTTTATTTAGTTACAAAGAATGGCCAAAAGACTGCAGCGGTTAACGCTAAATCCATTGAATTGATCGGCAAAGTCGTTGAACTTATTGAAAGACATGAGAATCTTTATAAGACATCTGATTATGACGATATCTATGATCTTGCATATACGATGATCAGTGAATGGCAGGCTCTGAATGATGCATATGGATTCTCGCGCATGAAAAAAGTCGGAATCCTGAAAGAAGATGAGGATCTTTTCAAACATTATGATCTTGAGGCTGATTCCGTAAAAGGCATCATAAGCCTTTTCATTGGATCGCCTAAGGACGGATATAAGACTGTCAACAGAGCTGCTCCAAAGGAATTATATGAACTGTTTTTCCTGTTGAACAATTGTGATAAGGATACATTGCTCGAACTGCAAAAAGAGAGAACCGAAGTTACCGGCGCAATGGTCGAATTCCTTCTTAAGATAGACAAGTGTTTTTCCGAGTTGAAGGCCGGTGTACACGGAATGGATTTTTCGGATCAGGAATATGCTGCGTATGACATCCTTGAGACTGAAGATGCATCGCATTTCTATCAGGATAAATTCGTTGAGATCTATATTGATGAATATCAGGATAACACCAGGCTTCAGGATGACATCATCAGCAAGATCTCCCGTGAAGGCGGCAACGTATTCAGGGTAGGAGATGTCAAGCAGAGCATCTACCGCTTCAGACATGCCGAGCCGGGTATATTTAACGAGAAGATCGACAAATACAAAGAAGATGGTTCTCTTGGCAAAGTCCTGCCGCTTACGGAGAACTTCAGAAGCAGTCCTCAGATACTTGCTTTCGTAAATCACATTTTCGAACAGGCAATGACGAGGGAAGGAGCTGAAATTGATTACGGTCCGGATCAGCGCTTGAACCATCCTGAGAACGGCGGCTGTGAGGATCAGGGCGAAGCCGGTCTTCCTAAAGTGATCGTCATCGATTCCGACGGAGCCGGCAGCTTTGACGGAATGGATATGGGTAATGACGTTCCCGAAGAAGATGATGACGAAGATAACGGCTATGAACATTCCGACAGCGAATACGGTGACAATAACTCATCGGGTTCCGGTGATCCCGGTGATAACGAGGATCAGCCTCTTAACAGTGAGATAAAAGCACTTTGTCTCGGCGTTGAGAAAGAGGTCAGGAACTATATGTCCCAGTTTGATCCTTCTGCCAAGGATTATGAATCCCATTATGGTGATATCTGCGTCCTTACTTCGATCAAGAGCGAATCGGAAATAATCTGCAAGTTCTTAAACGACCGCGGTCTTCCTTCTGCGGGGAGATTTACCACGAGCATTTTCGGGGATCTTGATATCAGGGGGATCATCAACTGCATAATGTGTCTCGGAAACTCTTTAAGAGACGAGTATCTTTGCGGCATGCTCCTGGCTCCTTACAGGAACACCAATTTTACGGTCAATGAGATTGCTATGGTACAGGCTTATATCGTTAAGAATGCGTCTTATCTCAAGAAAGATTACCTGCTTAGAAAGCTCAGAAAATACAGTGAATGCTGTGATGATGATCTTGCAAAGAGGCTCGGTTCATTTGTCGAATGGTTTGATAACCTGAGAATGAAAGCCATGACGTGCGATATTGATGAGATCATCGAACTCATCTATAAACGTACTGACATCAAGGCAACAGTTGCGCATAAAGACGGAAACTTCGATAAGCTGATAATCTTCAAGGACTGGATGAGCTCCAACTTCAAGCGTTTCGGCTGTGATATCGCAGGCGTTGCGGGCGAACTCGAGAATATGAAGATCCAGATCGATAAGGCATCGATCGAATCCGGAAAGAACGAGACTAACAAGATCACATGCATGAACTTCCATAAGAGCAAGGGCCTTGAGTATCCGTTCATCATCTTTGCGCTTAAGGACTGCAAGAGCAGGGGTTCATCATCCGGCGCGGGGTTTGACCCACACTTCGGATTCATATTTGAAGATTACGATGAGGACGCTGTTACGAGAAATAAGTCTTTGGATCAGCTTATCTATAAGTTCGATAGTGTTCTTGCCGAAAATGCGGAAGTGCTAAGAGACCTTTATGTAACTCTTACCAGAGCAAAGACAAGGCTTTCGATCGTCACATGGAATTCCTCGGAGAACAAGAAGAACGGAGCGCTTGAGAAAGCTTCAACCGTCGCGGGACAAGCAGGCGGAAAAACATTCAGCCGTCTTGACTGGCTTACAGGCGGCAGGAGTATGTGCTCTGACATGTTCATGTGTCTCTTAAGAACGGATTCTGAAGAAGCGATGAAGCTCCGCAGGATCTATGAGACTGATCCGTCTGTTCTTTTGGGATTTAAGGCATGCACCAAAAAGAGCTGCCAGGAACCCGGCTTCGTAGAAGGCAACAGGGGATATAAGGTCGAGATCTATGACAAGGAAGCTTCTCAGAAACTTGATCTTGAATCGAGAAGCAATCTGAAGGAAAACACTGAAAGTGAAGAGGTCAAAGAAACATCTGATGATCTTTTCGACAGCGAGGGCAACATCATATTCGAACAGTATAAGTTTGAGTCCGAGACACGCATTCCTTTCAAGGTTTCCGTTACGGGCATCAGGCACGGCAATCTTGAAGAGACGCGCCATGTTGACCTTGAAGTCCCTTCTGAATCTGATTTCGAAAACTTCGGAAAGAGCAAGCTCACGGCGGCATCCAAGGGTACTGTCCTTCATAAGCTTTTGAGATTCATCGATACTGAAAAGCTTAGGGAATCCCCGGATTCATTTGACGCGGAATTAGATGCGCTTATCAGCGATAAGCTCTTTGCAGAGTACAGCGCCGAAAACATCAGAGAATGCGCCCAGGAATTCAGGAAGGGAATACTTGAGTTCGCTTCAAGCGACATCTGTAAGGCCGCTGACAAAGCTGATGCAGAAGGTAAGACTGACAGGGAAAAGCACCTTGTTTTCGCCATACCGGCAGACGAAACCGTTAATACTGACGTAGCTCTGGTACAGGGTATTATCGACCTTGTTTACGAAACGGAAGACGGATGGGTCATTGTGGATTACAAGACTGACAGATACGGAGAAAAAGAAGCACCCGGAAGAGAAGAGCGTGCTGCTATCGCCAAGGAAAAACATGCTTTCCAGCTCGATTCATATGCAGCAGCATTCGAGGCGGCAGGACGCAAGGTAACCGGCAAATATCTCTATCTGGTCAGATACGGTGAATTTGTTGAAGTTTAAAGAGGCTTGATAACGGCATTTCCGTCTTCGATCAGTATGTAAGACGGAGTGCTGCCCTCTTTGGGAATGGAAGGGGAGCCCGGATTCATGTAACGGACGGTAACGCCTGTTTCGGGATCCGTGATCTCCTTGTCGCATACGACATGCGTATGTCCTGCAAGAAGGACTGAGCCTTCGGGAAGGGCAGCAGGGAGCTTTTGCGGTCCGATGTTGTGGCCGTGTGTTGCAAAAAACGTGGTATCTCCTGAAACAAGATAAATGTAATCAGCGAGGATGGGGAATTTGAGGACCATCTGATCGACTTCGGTGTCACAGTTCCCTCTTACCGCAAGGATCTTTGTTGCCATCTCATTCAGAAGCGAAATGACTTTCTTGGGTTCATAGGCGGAAGGAAGGTCATTTCTCGGGCCGTGATAGAGTATGTCGCCCAAAAGAACGAGCTTGTCAGCGTTCTCGGCCTTGAAAGCCTCAAGGACGCGTACGGTCCAGTATGAATCTCCGTGAAGGTCTGATGCAACTAAAAATCTCACAGCAGTTCTCCTTTGTGCTTTTTCTTCTTGCCCGCGTCGCGCTTCCTGATATTGCGGAAAAAGTCCAGCATCATCTTCGAGCACTCCGGTTCCAGAAGGCCCCCTTCAAACTCGACCTTGTGGTTGTGACCGTGAGACACCTCAAATATGTCGTTGCAGGAGACGACTGCTCCGCTCTTAGGCTCATATGCCCCGAAATAAACCTTTCTGATCCTTGACTGGATCAGTGCACCTGCGCACATTGTGCAAGGTTCAAGGGTTACGTACATGTCGCAGTTTTCCAGACGCCAGTCACCTAACTTCCTGCAGGCTTTGTCTATGGCTATTACTTCGGCGTGAGCGAGGGAATTTCCTTTTGTAAGTCTCAGGTTATGGGCCCTTACAAAGACTTTGCCGTCTTTGACTATCACGCAGCCTATGGGACATTCGCCCAGATCGATCGCTTTTTCGGCTTCTTTGATCGCTTCGAGCATGAAACGCTCATCCGCATTGGACGGAGTGAGATCGGGAAAAAGTTTTGATTTACGTGAAGGCATGACGGTTCCTATCAGATTTTTGTTGTAAGGATACACTAATGGCTTAAACGATTCAAATTTTGAAATATTACAAATCTAAAGAAAATTATATTTTGAAGACTCGCGGGAGTATAATATTTAATTATTAATATGGGTTTTCTGTATTTAATGATCTGGATTAGGAGATAGCACATGAAGATTAAGCGTTTGATTGCACTGTTGGTCGCTACAGCCATGACAGTCGGTATGATCCCTTCTTTGGTCTTCGCCAAGGAGCTGGATTATGAACCGGAAGAGCAGGAGGTAGCAGAAAGCTCCGAGCCTGAAAAGGAAGAGGAGACCAAGCCTGAAGTAAAGGAAACTGCCAAGCCCAAGGCTGAAGAGCCTGATGAGACAAAGGGCGAAGAGCCCGCCGGGTCTAAAGGCGAAGAGCCTGCGGAAACCACGGCCGGTGAGCCCGATGAGACTAAGGCGGAGCAGCCTGAGCAGACTCAGGGCGGAGAACCTGACGAGACAAAGGGTGAAGAACCCGCTGAGACTCATGGCGAAGAGCCTGATGAGACAAAGGGCGAAGAGCCTTCCGAAACACAGGGCGAGGAACCTGAAACTTCCGGTGAACCCATTCCCGAAGATGTTCTGAAGGATATCGAAGCAAAACTTCCCGGCCAGCGCTACACGGGAACAAGAACATCTGACAACGATTCCCTGTTTGACCGTTATGTCGAATCCAGGTTTTCGAAGAACAGGGTTGTTAACAGCCGTAAAGCAATACTTGCAGGTCAAAAGTTTACCGGTGCTT
>SVJC01000099.1 GCA_015069215.1 Oscillospiraceae bacterium | reverse complement strand
TACGGAAGATCCCCGTAATCAACGGTCTTACCGATGACCAGCATCCGACACAGATGCTCGCCGACCTCCTCACCATCAAGGAGCACAAGGGCGCTTTGAAGGGCCTCAAGCTCGCATATGTCGGAGACGGAAACAACGTTGCAAACTCCCTCCTCCAGGCTTGCGCAAAGGCAGGAATGGACGTCGCCATCGGTTCTCCCGCCGACTACACATGCCCTGAAAAGTACGTTAAGCAGGCTGAAGAAGACGCAAAGATCACAGGCTCAAAGATCCTCATGACAACGGATCCTTTCGAGGCTGCAGCTGACGCTGACGTCATCTATACGGACACATGGACATCCATGGGCCAGGAAGCCGAGAAGGCCAAGAGAGTTGAGATCTTCAAGGATTATCAGGTCAACTCCAAGCTCATGGGCGTAGCTCACAAGGACGCCATCTTCCTCCACTGCCTGCCCGCTTACAGGGGTTATGAGGTAACAGAGGATGTAATAGACGGTCCTCAGAGCGTAGTTTTCGATGAAGCTGAGAACAGGCTCCACGCTCACAAGGCCATCCTTGTTAACTGCTATCTCAACAGCTGAGATAAAGGAAACCCGGGAACAGATGAACGGCGATCTTGTCACAAGGGCCGCGGAGATCCGTGACGCGGCTGCGATACAGCAGCTGCTCCGCACGGCCATGCTCACATACTGCACCGAATCCAAGATCAAGGAAGCGATGCTCGAAGCAATGACCGAATCCATCGAATCCGTCGAGGACCGCATCAGTAAGAACCACTGTCTCGCGGTGTTTGACGGTGAAAAGGCCATCGGAACGATAACCGCCGGCATCACCGCCGTTCCCGTTCGCTACAGCTTTTCTGAAAAGACTGCAAAGTTTCTTTCGCAGTTTAAGAAAGCATCTTATGTTTCGCGTTTTGCAGTACTCCAGGAATCAAGAAGATCAGGCCTGGGCTTAAGCCTCATGGCTCTCCTCGAGGATTATTCAAAAGAACAGGGTTGTGATGTCATGCTCCTTCACTGCTCTACCGTAAACAGGAAAATGACCGCGTTTTACAAAGCGCGCGGCTTCGAGCTGATAGACAGTGAGAATTCGAGAGGTTATCCGAGAGGACTTTTCGCTAAAAAGATCTGACTTCAGACGGTTTCAGAAAGCATCAGATTGCACTTGGAAAGGACAGGATTATTCCTGGCCTTTTCTTTTGCGGCTGCAGCCTCTTCAATGCTTTCAAACAGCGCGAAAACGGCACTTCCGGAACCTGTCATCCTGCAATAAGAAGAACCTGTCTCCATGAGGGCTTTCCTGATCGCTTCGATCTCGGGGACCAGCTTTTCGGCAGGCGATTCAAGATCGTTTACGAGAAGATCTCCTCCCGCAAGGATCTTGGAGAGCTTTTCAGAAGGATCCTTAGAAGGCTTCTTGAGGCTTTCGATATATTCGGAATATGCTTTCTGGTCAAAAGATTTAGTGGGCTCCTTGTCGATCAGGGCAAAGCATTCGGGAGTTGAGACTCCGCAGTCGGGTTTTGCGATCAGGATGCCAAGGCCCGAAAGGCTTGAAAGAGGCATTATCACCTCTCCGACGCGCTCGCAAAGGCTCGTTCCGCCATAGAGGAAGAACGGCACGTCTGCGCCTACATTGACTGCGATCTGGAGGAGCCTGTCCTCGTCAAAGGGATTGCCGTAATGTTCCTGGAGTACCATCAGGATGGCTGCGGCATCAGAGCTTCCGCCGCCCATTCCGGACTCGGAGGGAATGTTCTTTACGAGTTCTATCTCAATGAACGGAGGCGTGAACTCTCCGCCCTGGAGCTTTTTGTAGTTTGAAAAGAATCTGTCGGCGGCCTTCCTGCAGAGGTTCTTCCTGGGATCGATGTCATCTCTTCCGATGCATCTGATCTTGAATCCCTTTCTGGAAGGATCGATATTTACGGTGAGCTGGTCAGAACAGGATATCTCCTGCATTACCGTATAAAGGCTGTGATATCCGTTGTCCAGTGTACCTTTGACCTTCAGAAAAAGGTTTATCTTGGCATTAGCTGTAATCTCGTACGAATCCGTCGGCATAACCCGGCTCCCATTGTTTTGCGTTCAAAGGCTTTCCCGCCTGCTTCTATTATATACCGCAGGCCAAAAAAATACCGCAGGAGCTTTGATGACCTGCGGTATAGGTTTGCTTAATTCATTTTGCTCAAACAGCGACTTCCTGAGACTTGGAAGGCATGACGCCTACTCTTACCGTTCTTGTGAGAACGTCGATGTAGCTGAAAGAAACGATGGACTGCTTGCCTGACTCGTTCTCGCAAAGGAGCGTGAAAACGTTGGGATAGCAGTGCTCTACGGTTCCGATGTATGTGATTATCCTCTTGCGTCCGCCGTTTGTCTTGCAGACGATCCTCTTGCCGATGAGATCCTGAAATTTGCTTCTGCACTTATCGAGATCTGAACTGATAATCATTTAATCACCCTCCGCCGGAGCTCTTAATGTGGCCGAATAATCACGAAATCTATAAAAAAAGAATGATTATTGAAACTCAGGACAATTCTAACCTTTGCTTGATAATTTGTCAATAAACAAACACAACATTTAGTGAATCGATGTCTATTTTAAACAAAATATAGTGTTTTATCAACGAAAATCCCGTTCTTCCAAGGGATTTACCCGAGGTTCGCCGTTGAAAACCAAGTATAATATATTTACAATCGTTGCGTGACAGTTTTCGAACTCCAAAAGGACACCTGATGAAGAGACCAAACCCGACATTTTTACAGAAAGCACCGAAGATCCAGTCGTCACGCCGCAAGCGGACTCTGTCGATCGTGCTCATCGCTCTGGGCGTCACTCTGACTCTCATGTTCTTCCGCAAGGTCTCCTACGACGGACAGACCTATGCCGAGATGTTCCCCGATCTTGTCGGCGCCGCGAAAAGGGAGACCACCACATACGAGGAATACAGGCGTCCCGTCCACACCACGACCGAATCCACCACGGAATCAACGACAGAGGAAACGACAACGATCCTTGCTCCTTCATTGGCTCCGACTACCGAGAGCACGACCGAGGCTCCTTCGACCAAGGTTCAGAACAACTCTCCGGACCCGATCATCGAGAACCCCGGCTATACGTTTAAGAAGACTAACTGGCATCAGACGGCAACCTATCAGAAGAGAGCCGTCATGCTCGACAATCTGAGGGAAAAGGTCAAGGCCGTCGATGAGGAACAGACCTACATGCGCATCTGCTTCGAGTTCATTTCGCTCGAGCACGGTGACAGCATCGGATACAGAAACCTCGAACCGGTCCTCCCTTCCGGAGCTTATGCGATCCCGATCGAGCTCGTCTGGTACGACCAGTATTCCAAGGGCAAGCAGGACCTCGCCGGCGTTTCGACCTACCAGAGAAGCTCAAAAGGAGCATACTCTGCTTCCTACATCGGCCACACCTTCAAGTACGGCAAGCAGTTCTTCCACCGCAACGCCCTCAATTACGCCATTTCCAAGAATGACAGCATCGCGCTCAACTTCATCATCGAATCGATGGACGGAATGGAAAAGATAATCCCCGAGATCGACAAGATCAGCGGTTACGTCAGCTATGATTCCGAGAACCTTTATCAGGATTACAGGAGCAGACGTTACAAGACCAAGGGCAGGACTTCCTGCTACGACATGGCCGAATTCCTGAGGTATCTCTACAACGGCTACATCAATTCGCCCGATGTCTACCAGATGATCATCAACGACATGTACTATAACGAGCTCGCTTCACCTTTGAAGGGCTCGTTCGCCCCGGATACTCCGATCCTTCACGTTCAGGGCCGTAACCTCGACATGGGCGCCTACATGGACTGCGCGATAATCGACTGCGAAGAGCCCATCGCGATCGTTGTCTATGTCGAAGCCTCAAGCGAGGAGAACGCTTACGCCATAATGCAGCAGATCGGCAGATATACGGCCGAATTCGTAACAAGCTGCTACAAGACATAACAGATTGTCCTCATAACACTTTCTTATTTGTAGGGCGCTTTGATTTTTTATGTTATAATTCATCTGTTCGTCCCGTCCGGTCTGCTGCCGGTCAGGGTCCCGTGCGACGCTGAGCCGTGAACCCTGTCAGGTCCGGAAGGAAGCAGCAGTAAGCGGATTTCACGCGTGCGCCGCGGGTCAGCCTTGTTCGGCGGCAGTTCGGGCGGGACGGATTTTTATTTTGTGTTATTTTTCGCGCGAGGGACGGACCTATGGAAGAACATGTCGTGCTCTACAGGCAATTCAGACCGCTTACTTTTGATGATGTCGTCGGACAGAAGGCTTCCGTCGGAGCTCTCCGCCAGTCGGTAATCTCCGGAAGATTCGCGCATGCATATCTTTTCTGCGGACAGCACGGCACAGGCAAGACCACGATCGCCAAGATCTTTTCGAGAGCAGTCAACTGCGAGCACCCGGTCAACGGCAATCCCTGCAACGAATGTCCCACCTGCAAAGGAATATTAGACGGTTCCATCCTTGACGTAGTCGAGATGGACGCCGCTTCAAACAACGGCGTTGACGACATCAGGCCTATCCTGCAGGAAGTTAATTTCACACCCACAAGGACTAAGTTCAAGGTCTACATCATCGACGAGGTCCACATGCTCTCAAAGGGCGCATTCAACGCCCTCCTCAAGACCATCGAGGAACCGCCGGCACACGTGATCTTCCTTTTCGCCACGACCGAAGTCGAGAAGATCCCGGCTACGATCATATCCAGATGCCAGCGCTATGAATTCAGGCGCATTCCGGTCGACAGCATAGTCGCCCGCTTAAGAGAGGTATCTGACAAGGTCGGCATCAAGATCGAGGATGATGCTCTGAAGCTCATCGCTTCCCGTTCTGACGGAGCTCTCCGTGATGCCCTTTCCCTCCTCGACCAGATCTCATTTGTTTCTTCAAAGGATACGCTGATCACTCCGCAGTCTGTCGAGCAGATGACCGGAACCGTTGACAGCACGTTCCTTTTCAAGATGGCCAACTGCCTTATCGATGGACACTTCAATGAGCTCGTCGAGCTCTGCGCAACGCTCAGGGATTCGGGCAAGAACCAGACGGTCTTCACCCTCGATCTCGCAGCTTACTTCAGGGATCTCCTGATAATCAGGGTTCACGCGGATCCGCTTATCTACCTGCCCTACCCGTCCGAGACGATCAAGGACATGTACCAGACCGCATCCAAGGTCAGCGCGGATACATTGGCCGGCTACATTAATTTCCTTTCGAAGGAATACCCCGAGTTAAGGCGTTCTCCTGACATCCCGACGAGCTTCGAGATCATGCTGATGAGACTGTGCGGCAGAAAGTCCAACCTTCCCATCGTTCCCATCAAGATGCCGGACAGCCTGAAGGACTCCTCTTCCAAGGACAAGCCCGCAAAAGCCGAGGCACCTGCTGCTCCCTCAGAGCCTGAGAAAAAGGAAGAGCCTGCTAAGTCAGAGCCCGTAAAGGCTGAACCCGAGAAGAAGGAAGAACCCGCCAAGACGGAATCCAAGGAAGAGCCCAAAAAGGAAGAAGAACCCAAGAAGTCTCCTTTCTCAGGCGCTTCATACTTCTCAAGAGTGACCGGCAAGTCAGAGGACAAGCCTGCCGAAGAGAAGAAAGAAGAGAAATCCGATAAGGCTCCTGAAAGCCCCAAGGCTGAAGAGAAAAAGAGTCCTCTGACGACGTCCTTTACTTCATTCATGGGACTTGATGATTCCGGTAAGAAAGAAGAAACCAGGAAGGTCGAACCCGATGAGGGCGAACCCGAAAAGAAAGAGACCAATGAAGAGTCCGATAAGGAAAAGGCCGGCAAGGAAGTGCTCCAGAGCATTTTCGGCAACCTGTCAGATTCATTCCTGGACGACATCGGCAAGACATCATCAGAACCTGAGAAAGAGAAAGAGCCTGAGAAGCCTGCCGCACCCGTTCGCACCTCACAGCTCGCAGAGCAGGTATCACAGAGCGGCATAATCGTTGACGGACGCCCGCACGACCAGCAGGTCCGCCAGCCTTCACTTTCACCCGTCGATGCTGACATCGCAGTTAAGTGGAAGTCCATGATCGCCAACATTGCAGCGGATAACGGCAACATCGCCTCCATCCTTGAGAAGTCCTCTCTCAAGAGATCCGGTGACTCGGTCTATATCGTTTTCGAGAATGCCGATTCACGCCTAATGAGCAATCTCAAGAGCGTATCTGCATTCAGGGCGGTCTCGGGCAACATCAAGGACGAGTTTGGCGCAGCACACCTCTATCTGTGCACGCAGACGCAGTATCAGAACGTCCTCAAGGCTGCGGAGCAGAAGCAGCACGAGCAGAGGATGGAAGATTTCAAGAACCTTGCCGAGAGCAAGGGCATCAACACTGACATACATTTCGGAGATTAATAAACTACTATATTCAGGAGGAATAACAATATGGCAAAGGGCGGATTCCGCGGAATGGGAATGGGCGGCAACATGAACAACATGCTTGCACAGGCTCAGAAGATGCAGAGACAGATCGAGATGACCCAGGCTGAGATCCAGGAAATGCGTTTCACGGGTACGGCCGGCGGCGAGCTCGTTAAGGTCGTCGTTACCGGCAAGCACCAGCTTGAGAGTGTTGAGATCAAGAAGGAAGTCGTTGATCCCGACGATATCGAAGGTCTCCAGGATCTCATCATCGCAGCTGCAAACCAGGCTCTTGAGCAGATCGACAAGACCAATCAGGAGAGGATCGGCGCGATCACAGGCAACCTCAGGATGCCTTTCTGACAGTAGGACAATAACGTGACCAGATACTCGCCTTCCATACAGAACCTTATATCTAACTTGTCCAAGCTTCCGGGCATCGGCGGCAAGTCAGCGCAGAACATCGCCTTCCACATCCTCTCTATGGATGATTCAGAGGCTGCTGCCCTGACCGACGCGATCAACTCGGCCAGGACCTCCACCAAGAGGTGCTCCTGCTGCCAGAACTTCACGGACAGGGATCCCTGCCCCATCTGCTCGGATACAGAGCGCGACAAGACTACAGTTCTCGTAGTCGAGACTCCCAGAGACGTCTCGACCTTTGAGCGTGCAAGGGAGTACAACGGCCTTTATCACGTTCTTCACGGAGTCTTTGACCCCATCAAGAACAAGAACATTTCTGACACGACTATACCTGATCTCTTAAAGCGTCTCACGGAGCACGAAGAGATCACGGAGGTCATCATCGCGACAAATCAGACGGCTGAAGGCAATGCGACGGCACTCTATCTTTCAAGGATGCTCGCGCCTTCAGGCATCACCGTCACAAGGCTCGCATCGGGTCTTCCCATGGGTTCTGACATCGAATACGCAGATGACCTGACCCTCATGAACGCGCTCCGCGGAAGGGTCACTCTTGCAGGCGGAAGGGATTCCTGAAATGAGATTAGATAAATTCCTTAAGCTTTCCAGAGTCATCAAGCGCAGGACCGTCGCAAACGATGTGTGCCAGGCAGGCCGTGTCAACGTGAACGGACGCCCGGCAAAAGCAGGCACAAAGCTCAAGATCGGAGACGTCGTCACAGTCCTTTTCGGCGGCGGAGCCGTCAGCTTCAAGGTAATGGCGCTGCCTGAATCCCCGCGGAAAGAGGAAGCGTCTTCCATGTATGAATTGATCGAGGATACCGCCGGCGAGACTTGAATAGAGCGCCGGCGTTCTTATTTTACAACTCGGTTAAGTTTTCCCGCTTTTCATTGTTTTGGATGCATTGTTATGACATATTAACATTATTCGGTAATCGGCCAATTAGGGTAAACGGGAGAGACTAAGTGCAAAAGGTTAAGCGCAAAAAGACCGGCGGAATAAACTTCATAACGGCAATGCTGTGCATCTGCCTCGTTGTTGTCGGCATTCTCTGCTACACGCGTTTCCAGAGCATCATAGAGCAGAGGGCACGCCTCCAGGCTGAGAACAATTCTCTCAAGGCCCAGTCCAATGCACTTTCCGAGCAGCTGAGACAGATCAGGGCTCAGGAGGAATTCGGCAAGGACAGCCACTACATCGAGAGCGTCGCCCGTGCACAGCTCGACATGGTCTATCCCGGCGAAGTCATCTTCAGAGTGGCTACCGACAAGAATAAGTAACCCATAGTCCTCCGGACTTGGAAATATCTGGCGTTGGAAAAGCCAAGGCCGCGTGACGGGAAGCTGTGAATTCCCGGCCCGCGGACCTTGGTTTTCTTATTTTTCAAAGTATA
Source organism: Oscillospiraceae bacterium (assembly GCA_015069215.1). GTDB lineage: Bacteria > Bacillota > Clostridia > Saccharofermentanales > Saccharofermentanaceae > Saccharofermentans. Next base: position 1,308 of record SVJC01000099.1, on the reverse strand, counting down.
AAGCTCTGAGATTGATGATGTTTCGAACGGACTTCCGCACAAGCGAGCTTAAAGCGAGCGCGGAGGACTATAGTGAGGAACAGTATCAATCGATTTCTTTGATCTGAAAGCGGTCGAACCTGACCTTCTCCGTATACTGTTCCCTGAAGAAAATGGTCTGCCGGAAAGCCGCAAATTCATGCGTGTTCTTTTTCATCCACATGGGGACCGGAATGTCCATCTGTCTGCACAGTTCGACCAGGGCGCGCTCGAGTCTCACAGAGTACGGTTCGCCCTCGTTATCGGCCGTTTCGACCTCTTTGATCTCGGTCATTCTGTTAGCTATGAAAAGCCTTCCTTCGAGTTTCATTGCCTGCCTCATTTTCTATTTATGTTTGCCACTATTTTGCCTTTTTTGGAACTTAAAGTAAACACGCCTCGTGGTATCATACAGTTGTTCAAAGTAATTGTTCCTTACTTCATAACACCCTCCTTAAGACACTGACATCCCCTCGTCAGTGTCTTTTTTCGCAAATACATATAAAACAAAGCGTTCCAAAGATAGACGGCGAAATCCACAAGATTTTTTGCGGCTATTATTGAAATATGTTAAATTTTTGTCCTTTTAACTATAAATCTTTTGTAAATAGGACTTCGTCTTATTGATAATGCAAAAAATAAATTATAAAATGACTTATAGATTAATTGGCGGCACCCTGTTCAGGGAGCAAGCCGCACCATAGGGAGGATCTACGTATGAAAAAATGTCCGGATTGCGGAATGGTAATTGCCAACCAGGCTATCAGATGCCCTAAATGTAAGTATACATTTACTTCCGCTGAGAGTGGCGGCGATACTGAGACAACAGTTACCCCTCAGGCAGCAGCTGTTTCAGCTGCAGCTACCGGCAAGTCCGATAAGGTCGCAGGCATCATGCCCATGGTCGACGTCAACAAGGATAACGTTGATACACTTTATGCTCAGCTCAAGGCAGCTATCGTAAAGAGAAAGACCGAGTTCGATCACTTTATCGATTTCCTCGAGAACCGTACTTCCTGGCTCACAGCACCCGCAGAGATCAAGGGCCCCCTCGCTTGCGAGAAGGGGCTTCTCATCAGAAGCGTTGCCGTAGCTAAGCAGCTCTTAAGGATCAAGGATACGATCATGCCTCAGCTCGACGAAGAGTCCGCTATCATCATCGCTCTCTTCCACGAAGTCGGTAAGGTCGGTATCGAAGGCAAGCCCCTCTTCATCCAGGAAGAGACAAGCGCTCTCAGCAGCACATCAGCTCTGGGTCTGTCTTTCTCCAGCAGGCTTTCTTCCTCTTCT
>SVJC01000098.1 GCA_015069215.1 Oscillospiraceae bacterium | reverse complement strand
ATATAATCGGGAATAACGCGATGAAGAATGCCCAAGACATCGGTGAGGCCAGGGTTCAGGTTGCACTCGGTAAGGCGGAACTACGAGACGACGCCGGCGAGATGCTGAAAAAGCTCGAAAAGAGATCAGAAGAGATACGTCTCTCCATTCTTGAGCACAAACATTCCGGAGCCGCCAGATTGCTTAATGCTTTCCCGACGATGATACATAAGGAGCATCAGGAGATAATATTAACCCTTAAGAACAGGATATCCGGAAAATAAAACAAACTGAGGATGATGATAATGATACGCGAGAAAAGATCATATGTAGCAGGAGATATGTGCGACAGCAAGCTTAAGCTGTCCATCCTTGCCGCCGACGGTATCGTTGAGAATGCCGTAACCGAACTCATGGGAGATCTCGGCATTGACGGCATCGTCGCTATGGAAAGATACAAGGCTATGTGGCTCATAGTAAAGAACAATATCCGCTTCGTCAGAAGACCTGCATGGCGCGAAGAGTTCACTGTCAGATGCTACATTTCAAAGCATACGGCAGTCAAGCTCAATATCGACACGATCGTTGAAGGTAATGACGGCGCGGTGCTCATCAAAGCAAGAACAGAACTGGCTGCCATCGATCTTGAAAACGGAAAGATACGCAAGGCGGATACAGTCGGCTTTACTGAAGATATGGCACATGATATCGTGACGGAAGGGCTTGAGTTCTCACGTTTTTCTAAGACTGAAGGAGTAAGCGTTGACACTGTCACGGTCCGTTCGACAAGTCTTGACTACTGCTACCACACCAACAACATCGAGTATGTCCGTTTTATGCTGAATACCTACGACTCGGAGTTCTTTAAGGCTCACGACCCCGAAGGCCTTGAGATACATTATCTAAGCCAGTCTTTCGAAGGTGAGAAGCTGGATATCGAACAGCTGAAAGAAGAAGACGGGGATCTGTTCCGTATCAGAAGAGACGGCAGCGAGATCACTTCCTGCAGGCTCAGCTGGCATGACGCGGAAAAATCCTGATCTGGTGCCGGCATTTGCAATATAAGGAGTTGTCTCATTTTGCTTGGAGGCGCATCTTCACACCCGGCGCGGAACGCCGGATCAGCTTTTGTTGCTCACGTAAACTTTTTCGTAAACAAAACCGGCCAAAATGTTTACGAAAAACTTTACTTTTCAAAAAAATAAACTCAAACGTAAACTTTTTGAGCTCAAAAGTTTACGCTAAAGTTTACGTTGTTTTTTCCCGGGCATCGTCCGCAGCCGGGACCTTCCCGATATGTTTTGAAAAATGAGGGGCTGCCTCTTGAAGTGAACAGGTCACTTGTGAGACAGCCCCATTCAATTGTGAGTTTTAGTTCTCTTCAGCGGTAAGCCTTGTAGATGGTTACTTCAACATTTGAATCAACGATGTTGACCTTGACCTCATCCGCAAGGTTTACAACGATGGATTTCTCCATTTCATCTTTTGCCTCATCCGCTCTTGTGCCGGTCGTGTTGTTTACGGATGCGGTGTAAGCGTTTAAGGACCAGGAATAAGCCCCGCCGTAATATGTGCCCATCTGGCTGCCGGCCGTCATTAGGCCCAAAGCCTGTTCGGTCAGGATCTTGGTCTCGGGATCGTCAGGCAGGATGACCGATTCGATGAGATCGCGGATCTTTCCCATAAAGCCCTTGGCAGCGGAATTGGTTCCGGATGTGGATACGGAAAGAAGTTCCTTTCTGGTCTGCTTATCCATCGGTATTACTGTCTTTAAATGTATTTCGATATTGTCGTCTTTGGTCTCTATCCAGTAGTCTCCGCAGAGATTTGTATTGAATGAACGGATAAGTTCGATGAGTTCTTCGGATAAGAGCCTGAGGCGGAGGACGGACCTTTCGTCGAGTGAGCAGTAAGCACCGGTCCTATCGGTCAGTTCCAAAGCCAGATCCCTTCCGTCGCCGGTGGAGTAAACGCTGACAGTTTCAGTTTTCATAAAGAGCCTCCATAGTCTTTCAGGAAGAATGAGTTTGATCATTGTAATTGATTCTAAAAATCGGAGAAGGAAAAATCAATCATTTTTCGAGCTAATCAACAACGGTACCTGATATTGTTGCTTAAGCATCAAAAAGGCTCTGAATTACCGATTGTCCGGGTTCCCTGTTCTTGTGATAATCAGGCCACCAAGCAAAGAACAGAACATCTCAAAGAGGAAAGACAATGAACAAGACAGTCGCGGTCGCAGTAGCAGGTTTCATAGCAATGGTAATAATCGTTGTTGCCTGCATTGCCGGATTCTCTTTGCAGTACAAGCAAAGGCAGACTGTTTCAGCTTATCTCGGCAGAGAAGACAATCCGGTAACGGCTACCGTGGACCTTACGGGCGGTTATTCCTGTGAATTCGCAAAAAGCGCCGTCTATGTTTACGACACGGAGATCAAGAACGGTGCAAAGCCCAAGGCGATCGCAATGACTCTTGCCAAGGAAGTTTACGAAGAGGATCTTGCACAGGCCAGTGCAGACAAGAACTGCAGGAGCTTCAACGGCGGATCGATCTACACAGCTGACGGACAGACGGTCTTCATCCGCACCGTAGGAAACAATTCCTACTTCGCCATCTTCGCAGACACGGAAGATGTCACTCCTTACCAGATGGAAAGGTTCGCAAGACGCTTCACGGTGGAAGCAGGAGCTTAAACAAACAAATATGAATCAGCAATGATTTTTTCTTTATATTGTGTGTGTAATCGTTTTCTTAAAAAGCAGGACGGAAGTCCTGCTTTTTAAGTGATTCATTATGATACCCTGTCGAATGTCGAAGCGCTGTTCGCCCTGAAGAACTTCAACACCTTCAGCGCTTATGCCGTATTCTCCGGCTTTCTCGTTAAGGATCTTTTCGATCCTGTCTGCGTTTTTACCGTCGATGGCTTTTAATCCTTTCGATACGAATGAACACCCGCTCATGGAGATCGCCATGGCCGGAAGGATCAGGAGAGTCGGTATCTTTTTATATGTAACAGCCATCTTCAAAGGTTCCTTTTTCTGCAGATCACAGAGAATTCTATCATTTTATTTGCCTGATTCCAGCGCATAATTCGGGTAAAACGGGCATGAGCCGTAATCTCAAATTTCCGTGTATATATTTTATATATGCTTGTATGTTACTATTTTAAAGACTGGATCGTGTTATCTAAAGTGGGGTGACTTTATGGCTAAGTGGATCATTGTCGTTGACGACGATACTGCCAATCTTAAGATGGCAGGACATATCCTCAGTAAGAACAATATGCGCGTAACTGCTCTGAAATCAGGCAGTTCTTTTCTCGAATATGTTAATGAAAACGGCATGCCGGATCTTGTCCTTCTGGACATCAAGATGCCGGTAATGGACGGCTTTGAGACTCTTGGAAAATTAAGACAGATCGAAAAGCAGAAGGGCCTGATGAAGACCCCTGTCATCTTCCTTACTGCCGATGAGGATGTTGATACTGAGAAGAGGGGCTTTGAAGTGGGCGTTTCCGACTTCATCAGAAAGCCTTTCAATCCGGACGTTCTCCTCAGGAGGATCGACAACATCATGTCGAATTCCCAGGAGATGCACGACCTCAAGAGTGAAGCCACGATAGACAAGCTTACGGGCCTTCTCAACAAGGGTGCCACGGGCGTTGAGCTCGCCAGGATGTGCTCAGAACACACCGGCTGCCTGATGATGATCGACCTTGATTCCTTTAAGCTCGTTAACGATATCTACGGCCATGAGATGGGTGACAAGGTGCTTATCTCATGCGCTGACATAATAAGAAATGCGGTTCCTTCAGGAAGCAGGTGCGGAAGACTCGGAGGAGACGAATTCGCATCCTTCGCACTGGGAGTTTCCACGGAAGCCGCCGTAGCTGAGATCTCCAACAAGATCAATGAAGAGATAACCAGAAGCGCAAAAGAGCTCATGGGCGAGGATATGAGCATCCCGCTCGGCGCATCGATCGGAGGCATCTTCGTTCCCAGATACGGCAATGAGTATAATTCGCTCCTGAAGCTTGCGGACAAGTCCCTTTACGTCGTCAAGAAGAACGGCAAGCACGGCTACGGGCTCTACGATGATGACATGGAAAGTGAAGGCGAGAGTTCTGTCCTTGATATCAGCTCTCTTTCCGAGATCCTGGGAGAGCGTTCGATCAGAGACGTCGCATTGCAGCTCGACAAGGATTCTTTCTCGCCGGTCTACCGCTATGTAATCAGATACGCTTTAAGACATCACATAAATGCTTGTAAGGTCCTTTTCACGCTGGTGCCGGCTAACGGCAAGGCTGATACGGAATTCTATGACAATGTCGATGAGTTCGGCAATCACATCAGAGGGTCGCTCCGTAAATCAGACATCTTTACGAGGAACCATAAGAACCAGTACTTCGTGTTCCTTACGGACATCAGGCCTGATTCCGTCAGGAAGGTCATCTCGCACATCATGGATACCTGGAACCTGAAGAGCAGGTCCAAGGATGTGATCATTACTTTTGAGACCGAAGTAATAGGTGATAACCCGGAGCCCGCTGAAGCAAAGAAAGTGAAGAAGGTCATCGTCGTTGATGACGATGTCATCAATCTCCAGGTAGCAGGAAAGATATTGAGCTCAGGCGGCATACACGTTACCGCGCTCAAGTCGGGAAATGCCCTTTTCGATTATCTCGAAAAGGAAAAAGAACTTCCCAACCTCATACTTCTTGACGTAAAGATGCCGGGAATGGGCGGTTTTGAGGTCATCAAGAAGCTTCATTCCCTTGAGACGGCCGCGTCCAAGATCCCCGTCATCTTCCTTACGGCTGATGAGAGCGAAGGCGCGGAGCACGAGGGCCTGTCACTCGGCGCGATGGACTTCATCAGAAAGCCTTTCGTACCTGAAGTGCTTCTTTTGCGCGTCAACAACCTGATCGAACTTGTGACATTGAAGAATCAGCTCTACGGCGAGATCGAGAGCAAGACCCGTGAGAACAAGGCTTTGTTCCTGCAGGTTATCAGCTCGCTTTCGGCTGCGATCGATGCAAAGGACAAATACACGAGCGGACATTCGAGCCGTGTAGCTGACTATGCGAAGATGATCGCCAAGAGAGCCGGATATACTGACGCAAAGCAGGATGAGATCTTCATGATCGCGCTCATGCATGACGTAGGCATGATCGGCATTTCGGGTGAGGTCCTGCATAAACCGGGCAGGCTCAGTGATGAGGAGTACGAGACCGTCAAGACGTATCCCAGGCTCGGAGCAGACATCCTTAAGAGCATCGATGCTGATACGAAGATAGGGAAGTGTGCCCTGCAGCATCACGAAAAGTATGACGGAACGGGTTATCCGTCCGGACTTAAGGGTGAAGAGATACTTGAAGAGGCCAGGATAATCGCCGTCGCAAATGCATATGACGCAATGTCTTCCGACAGGATATACAGGACCAGGCTTTCTCAGCAGGAGATCATTGAGGAGCTCAAGAACGGAATGGGCACTCAGTTTGATCCGAAGTTTGCCGAGATCATGCTGGCGATCGTTGAAGAAGACCAAGAATACAAGATGAGAGGCTGATCTAATGAGTACTAACGATAAAGATCTTTTCCAGACATCGCACCTTACGATACTGGTAAGCTATACCATTTTCGCGACCGTTCTCATTGCCGAATCACTACTTCTCGGATGGGAAAAATGGGCGCTCCTTCTGATCGTATTGGGCATCAGTGCCGCATGGATCCTTCATATCAGGCATAATACCCCCTCCAATGTACGTTTATGGCTTTATGCAGTCCTCATGATGGGCTGCTTTTTCTTCTACGGAATACACCAGACCAGCACGTTCGACCTGGCGCTCGTAATGGCCGCGATCATCATGCTCCACACGATGACGGGCAGGAAGCAGTTCATTACGCTCTGCCAGTTTACGTTCTATCTTACGATGGCTTATGAACTGGTGAACATGATCTCAAGCGGTGAAGCGTTTGACATACTGATCATCTCGCGCTGCGTGCTTCACTTCGCCATGATCTTCTTCATCGGAATGTTTGCGAAAAAGATCATCGACAAGTGGATGCAGGTCCTCAGCAAGTCAAAGGACGAAGTCGAGCAGCTTACTGAAGCAACCGAACATCTCAACGACTTCCTTGCCAATGTCTCCCATGAATTGAGGACCCCTGTTAATGCGATAATCGGACTTACGACGCTCTGCATCGAGAAGTCCAGGCACCGCGAAGTCGAGAACGACCTTATCGCCGTAAGGAATTCAGGTAAGAGAGTAGCAGAACAGATCAGCGACATCCTGGACTATTCCGAGATCGACCGTAAGAAGGCTGTCTGCAACAACGAAGACTACATGCTTTCTTCAGTCCTCCATGACATCGTTACTGACGTTAAGCAGTTCAAATCCAAGAGTGTGGAGCTCATCATAGACGTTGATCCTTCAATCCCGGCGGTAATGAATTCCGATGTCGCAAAGATCAAGAAGATCATGAAAGCCCTGATCACCAACGGCCTTAAGTATACGAGTAAGGGCGGCGTCTATGTAAGGATCACCACCGAACCTCACGATTACGGCGTCAACCTCTGCATTGAAGTTACCGATACCGGTAAGGGTATGACTGAATATGAACTTGAAAAGGTCTACGACAGCTTCTACCAGGCCGATTCTTCCAGATCACGCCAGGGCGGCGGTCTGGGTTTGGGTCTTGCGATCGCTTCGGGTTTTGTCGCTCTCCTCGGAGGCTTCATGACGATCGGAAGCAAGCCCGATGTAGGCACGACGGTTCATGTCAGCATACCTCAGAAGGTCATAGATCCGTTGAGCTGCATGTCGGTTTCCGCACCCGAAAAGCTCTGTCTCGGTGCTTTCCTGCATTTCGAGAAGTACGATCACCCGGCCGTAAGGGACTACTACAACTCCATGGTACTTAACATCGTCAAGGGCCTGGGCATTAACATGCACCGTGTTAACAACACGGAGAACTTAAAACTCCTGCATGATTCCGTGCATCTGACGCACCTGTTCATTGCGGAGGAGGAGTATAACGACAACGTTGACCTCATCGAGAGCCTTGCGAAAGAGATGGTCGTTGCGGTAGTTGCAAACGAGGGCATGATCCTTCCGAAGAACACGCATGTCAGGATCCTCGAAAAGCCGTTCTATTGCTTCCCTGTCGTATCGATCCTGAATTCCACGGTCGATTCCAAGGAGGAGATTGCCAAGAGGCTCCGCTGTGATGGCGTCAGGGCTCTCGTTGTCGATGACGAATCAATGAACCTCGTCGTAGCGAAGAGCATCTTCGGAAGATACGGAATGAAGGTATACACCGCAACTTCCGGACAGGAATCGATCGACATCTGCCGCGAAAAGGTTTTCGATATCATATTCATGGACCACATGATGAGCGGCATGGATGGTGTTGAGGCAATGAAGAGGATCAGGACGGATGTTTCCGGTCTTAACGGATCCATACCGATAGTCGCGCTTACCGCGAATGCCATGAGCTCTGCAAAGCAGATGTTCCTGGCTGAGGGCTTTGACGGGTTCGTCAGCAAGCCTGTCGAGATCGAAGAGTTAGAGCGTGTATTGAAGCAGGTCCTTCCCAAGTCTGCTTTGTCTTTCGTTGATGCGGACGGTGTCGTGGAAGCGCTTCCCGAAGAGCCTGAAGAAAAGCCCGTTCCCGAGCCTGCCGCCCAAAAGGATTTCCTGTCTGAACTCAAGAAGAGCGGCATTGATACCGAAGGCGGCATCAAGTACTGTGTTGGCGACAAGGAATTCTATAAGTCGCTCCTGATCCAGTTCGCAACGGAATCTTCGGACAAGATCGGGTCCATGAAGAAGTATTATCACTCACGCGACTGGCACAACTACGAGATCCTCGTTCATGCACTGAAGAGCACTTCAAAGATGATCGGTATCTATGATCTTTCCGAGAAGGCCAAAGCGCTTGAGCAGGCCGCAAAACAAAACGACGATACATTCATCCTTGAGAACCATGAGCAGATGATCAAGGATTACGGCCGCATCACGGCAGACATAAAGGAGCAGCTCCTGTCTGATGAAAAGGATGCAGATGAAGATGTCTTCGAATTTGAGCCCGAAAGTGACGGAGGTGACAAGGTATGAAAGGAATATTCAGATATCTGTTCAAGCCGTCACAGATTGACCGCGAGGCCATAAAATCCGCTTACTACGAATCGGTCTCACCGACGCACGTAACGATGATCATCACCCTGATAGCTGCGATCACCTTCATGGTGCTGACATTCGTATATCCTGCTTATTTCGGCGGTACGACGGTCCTTTACCATCAGATCTGTTATGCGTGGGTCATCATGATAGCTTCCATATGGTGCATCGGCGCGCGTAACGCGATGAAAGACTATCAGGCAAGATACAGGACCATTTTCGTGCTCAATCACTTCATGGGCGTCTCGTTATATGCATGGGTTGTAACTCTCATGATCGTAAACTACATGGCAAGAGGCACGGTCGATACGACCCTCTTCATGACGGTTGCGCTGGTAGTCCCTCTGTGCGTTTATTTCAACCCGCTCGTATATGTCTCCGTTGCGATGCTGTCCAACATCGGTGTGCTCTCTTTCCTTTATTACGCGGCATCCCTGGGGTCGATCGAGCCTAACGAGATGGCTAACTTCACCATCTTCTCGGTATTCCAGATAGTAATGGGCATCATCATGTCATACACAAGGTTCAGGCTGAATGAACAGCTCGTAACCGCCGAGAAGCAGCGTAAAGAGATCTACATGCTCAACAAGTCGCAGACGAGCTTTTTCTCCAACATGAGCCATGAGATCAGAACGCCGATCAATACGATCATCGGACTCAATGAGATGATCCTCCGTGAGGACGTAAGTGACGAGGTCGTTGAGGATGCCGTCAACATAAAGGCAGCCGGCAAACTCCTCCTCAACCTCATCAATGACATCCTCGACATGAGTAAGTTCCAATCAGGAAGCATGCAGCTCCTGATCGAGCCCTATCACACCGGAGACATGCTCTCTGACATCGTCGGAATGCTCTGGATCAGGGCCAAGGACAAGAAGCTCGAATTCAATGTCGATGTATCGCCTGATATCCCGGCTGAGCTCGTAGGTGATGAAGTCAGGATCAAGCAGATCCTTATCAATGTCATCAACAATGCCATCAAATACACAAAGGAAGGTTCAGTCTCACTGACTGTACAGTGTGAGAGGCCTGACGAAAAGACATGCAACATGATCTACACAATCTCGGATACCGGTATCGGAATCAAATCCGAAGACATCCCGTATCTGTTCTCGGCATTTAAGAGAGTCGACGAGACCACTACGAAGCATATCGAAGGAACGGGTCTTGGACTTTCGATCGTTAAGCAGCTTGTAGACCTCATGGGCGGTAAGATCACCGTCAACAGCGTTTACAAGAAGGGCTCGACTTTCATCGTGGAGATCCCTCAGAGGATCGAGCGTGAGGGTACCGTGGGTGCTTATGATTTCTCCAAGTCCGGCAAGGCTGAAAGAAAGCAGGCATATCTTCCCAAGTTCGAAGCGCCTCAGGCAAGGATCCTCGTCGTTGATGACAATGAAGCAAACCTCATGGTCGTCAGCAAGCTCCTGCGCGAT
>SVJC01000097.1 GCA_015069215.1 Oscillospiraceae bacterium | reverse complement strand
CGGATGTGTGACATGCGCCGGATACCAGGCCGTCAGCGTCGCCGGCTTTGACCATCATGATGCCGAAGGTCAGTCTGTCGCCCAGGATGATCTCCTTTGCCTGATCGAAGGTCATGCCCTTCTTTGCGCGGATCTCGGCAAGGAGGGTAGCGTATCTGTCGATGTCTGAAGACTTGGTGTTATCAAGGATCTTAACGCCTTCGAGGGAGACGCCGAGACGCTCAGCGGAGGCTTTTACGTCTTCTTCGGCGCCCAGGATGATGGGGAGCGCGAAGCCTTCCTTTGCGACTGCTTCAGCAGCCTTTATGGTCCTGTCATCCTCGGATTCGGGGAGGACTATTGTCTTGAGATCTGATTTTGCCTTTGCCTTGATCGTGTCGATGAAACCCATAAGCGCCTCCTTATTAATCGAAATCAAAGCCTGAGAAAACAGGCTTTCCGGGATAAACCTTAGCTTCCTCTTCGCCTCTTAAGACGCGGAGAGCGCCGTCTCTCATTGCCTCGTGCTCGAGTTCTCCGGGATAGGAGGAGACGGGCGCGATCCATGAGCAGGCTTCCTTGATGCCGTCGTAAACGTCGTCAAAGCGCATCAGTCCGCCGGTGAGGATGATCGCGTCAACCTTGCCGTGGAGTACGCATGCCATGGAGCCGATGAGCTTGTTTATCTGATAGATCAGGGCATTCCAGATAAGTGTTGCCTTGGGGTCGCCTTTTTCCACAAGCTCGTGGATGGTATCTGAATTGGATGTGCCGAACCAGGAGGAAAGACCACCTGTGGACTGGCAGAGCTTTCTGACCTCGTCGATCGGCTTGTCGAAAAGGAACTTGATGACGTCAGTTACAGCCATCGTACCCATTCTTGTAGGTGTGAACGGGCCGTCGCCGCCACTTCCGTCGTTGGCGTCAATCATGCGGCCCTTCTGATGGGCTGTTACCGTGATGCCGCCGTCGATGTGGCAGACAATGTAGTTCATGTTCTCGTATTTGACGCCGGTCCTCCTGGCATGCTCGCGGGCGGTTGCCTTGAGGTTGAGCGCATGTGTTGCGGAAGTTCTGTAAAGACCTTTTACGCCGGTGATCCTTGCTACGTCCTGAAGCTCGTCGACTACGATCGGATCGACCATGAGGAGCCTTCCGCCGAATTCGTCATGGAGCTCTTTGGCCATCTGGATGCCGAGCATGGAGGAGTGGTAGACGCCGCCTTTTGCTGAGCGCACATCGTTTAAGAGTCTCTCGTCCACTTCATATGTGCCGCTCGGAACGGGATAGCATGCGCCGCCCCTTCCGACGATGGCGTCAATGCCTGTAAGATCGATGTCGTTGTCTTTAAGCCACTTGCGGACATATTCCATGCGGTAGTATAGCTGGGCGTTAATGGTATCGAAATTGCGTAGAACAGTCGAGTCGTGGAAAATGTTGTCTTTTCGGATGCTTTTCTCATTCTCGAAATACTCGAGCTTTGTTGACGTGCTGCCGGGATTGAGCACGAATACCCTGTATGTCTTTGTGTCTGACATAACGCCCACCTTCTTTGCTTAAGACTTGCGAAAACCTTGCGGCTTTGCATATGACAAGCAATTTTAGCACAATAGAACACGCATGTGAGATAAAAATCCGTTATATTTTTATCCTAATATGCTGACCATAAGACCCGTTAGGGGACGATTTTTCTTGAACGGGAGTGCGGCAGGTGGCAAAATATATAGCCGTGAAGACCTTTCACAATGGAATATGGGGGTAGATCTATATGTTGGAAGTTAAGAACGTAACCAAGCGTTACGGTAAAAACCTTGCGTGCGATGACGTCTCATTCACTCTTGAACCGGGCTCTCTGACGGTCCTTTTAGGACCCAACGGCGCGGGAAAGAGCACGATAATCAAGTCGATCATCGGTTTTCTCAAGTACCAGGGAAGCATCACGGTAAACGGCATCAATAACAAGACGACCGAGGCAAGAAAGTATCTGGGTTATATACCGGAGCTGCCGTCTTTGTATCCTACGCTCACGGTTATCGAGCACATGGAATTCATCGCGAGAGCCTATAAGCTCACGGATTACAAGGACCGCATCGAGATGCTGCTTAAGCGTTTCGAGTTAGATGACAAGAAAAAGAAATTCGGCGACGAGCTGTCCAAAGGCATGCAGCAAAAGCTCAATCTCTGCCTCGGACTTCTGCCAGATCCCGATATTATCCTGCTCGACGAGCCGATGCTCGGCCTTGATCCGCACGCGATCAAGGAGCTGAAGAACTGCATCGAGGAGATGAGAAGGGCGGGCAAGACCATGCTCATCTCAACGCACATCATCGACAGCGTCGACATGCTCTGGGACAGGACCATCATCATGCAGGGCGGAAAGATCCGCGCCAATGTCACAAGAAACGAGATCGAAGGCAGCGGAAAGAACCTGGAGGACCTGTTTTTCGAGGTCACAGAGGGCATCGAAAAGGAATCCGTCAGCGAAAAGAGCAGCGCGGGTGAGGCAGCGGGAGAAGACAAATGAGACTGTTTATCTATTACGCCGTTCACTCGTTTCTTAACACGCTTAAGAAACTCCTTAAAACATGGGTTGCCGTATTTCTCGTGATCGGACTCGGAGGCGCTCTGATCGGAGGCATTATCGGCCTTGTTGCATCTGCCGTCGTCAAAGATGATGAGCCGGAGCAGAAAATTGAAATGACGGATCCGGAAGAGAAAGCCACGGAAGACGATAAAGAAAAGACGGACGAAGATGAATTCGAGCTGCATTTCTCGTTCGGCGAGGGGCTTGCGGGTCAGATGAAAAAGTACGGTCTTTCCACCGTGGATGTTGCCGATCTCGCGATCTCCGTGCTGTTCCTTATCGTTCTTGCGACCAACGTCGTGAATGCGAAATCGTCGGGAAAGATATTCCAGCCGGCCGATGTGCCGATGCTTTTCGCCGCGCCGATAAAGCCCCAGTCAGTATTGATGTTCAGGCTTACTTGCACGCTGGGATCTTCGCTTTTCTTCTCGCTGTTCATGCTCTATCAGATACCGAATCTCATGCACAACGCCAAGTTCGGATTCTGGGGAGCCCTGTCGTGTGTCATCGTTTACATGCTGATCCTCATGTTCAGCACGCTGGTTCAGGTCTCTTTCTACACGATCACGTCCAAGCTCAGTAACGGGATCGAACTGACCAATAAGATCCTCATCGCGTTCTACAGCCTTATCGCCGCTGGCTTTGCGGGTTATGTAACGGTCGGGAAGATGGAACTCGTTCCGGCATTGTTCGGGTATTTCGCAAGCCCTAAGACCCATTGGGTACCTTTCTGGGGATGGCTTAGAGGCATCACTTACTATGCCGTCAAAGGCGATCTTATGACATCGGGAATATATCTTGGACTCTTTGTTGCCGCCTGCCTTCTCATAATCGTTTTCATCTGGAAGATGAAGGCCGATTTCTATGAGGACGCGATGTTCGCGGCGGAAAAGAAGGCTGCCCAGCTGGAGAATGCGGTACGCTCCACTAACGGTGCTGCCGTCGTGCGCGAAAAGGATCGCAAGGGATCAATCGACAGAGAGGGTTTCCGCTTCGGAAGAGGCGCGAATGTGTTCTTCTACAAGGCTGTATATAACAGGTTCAGATTCGCAAAGCTGAAGATCTTTTCGACGACCATGATCGTCTATCTCATCGCGGCAACGACGAGTTCTTATGTCGTCGGCAGATATGCGACGGGCTTTGACGACATGTTCTTCATCCCGGCCGCGATACTCGGAGTAATGGCTTTCTACCGCACTTTGGGCGACCCGATCAGGGAGGACACGTCGCGGGAATTCTTCCTCCTGATCCCCGAAAAGGGCTACACGAAGATCTTATACTCGCTCCTGGGCTGCCTTGCCGTGACCGCGATCGATCTGGCTGTTCCGATGGTTATCGCAGGGGCGATACTCGGAACAGATCCCGTCACGGTCCTCGTATGGTTCCTGTTCATCCTGTCCATCAGCTTCTTTGCCACGAACGCGGGCACGTTTATCGCGCTTTCATTACCCGGAGAGCATGCGCAGACTCTGAGATCCATCCTCCAGATGATGTTCCTTTATTTCGGTTTAGGACCGTCGGCAGTTGCCGTAATAGTGGGCATCTTATTACATCAGCTCGTCCTTGCGCTGGCTGTCGGAGTGGTGATGAATGCCATTGCAGGCTTCCTGTTGTCGCTGCTTCTTCCGCTGTTCCTGGGCAGAAAGTAACATTGTTACACAAGATCTCAAACGGGGTGTCCGGTTCATTTCCGGGCACCTTTTTTATGTCGCAAACAGAAGACACTTTTGCACAAGCGGGTCAGCAAGGTTACAGTTGCGTTAAAAATGTCATTTATCAGGTGTTTTACTCTCAAAATCGCTTGATAAACCTTGACACCCCTATATAATAAAGATGCTTTAAGCAAAAATATGCGGATTTATGAGGTGTTGTGCATGTTTAGGATTGGCAAGTTCGGCAAGAAAGTGGTCTCGGCAGTTATAGCCGGAGCAGTTGTTTTCGGAACGCTGGCAGTGTATCCGTCAGAAACGAAGAGCAGGGTATTCGCTGCTACGAACGTTTTGGATTACGATTCGGCAAGTTCCGTAAACTATAACACGATACTCGGACGTGCGACCGACTACGGACTCCTTGTCGGTACGATGAACCAGACCGGGCATATGGAAACCACCTTTGCGACAAA
This sequence comes from Oscillospiraceae bacterium, assembly GCA_015069215.1. Lineage (GTDB taxonomy): Bacteria > Bacillota > Clostridia > Saccharofermentanales > Saccharofermentanaceae > Saccharofermentans. Next base: position 4,949 of record SVJC01000097.1, on the reverse strand, counting down.
CAAATACATCGGCGAGACAAACAACGACGTCGATCTTGCCGGCGAAGCACCTTCCAGCATAATAATCGCATCCGTCGAACCGGGCAGCCATCCTATCTTCGGTAAAACCAGATCTTCCGTATTCAACATCTACACCACCGAAGCTATCGCAAATATCATTGAATTTGACAGTCAGTTCAACAAAGGAGCCGCGGCTTTCGAAGGACAGACCCCGCCTTCATACTCAGGATCTCCTACTGTCAATTTCCATTACCAGACAGAACCTGACCTCACGGAAAATGTCAACAAGATGCTCGAGCATACCAAGCAGCAGTCTGATATGCTGGCAGCCAAGCCCTCTGTCGATGTGTCAAAGCTTCTCAAAAACGGAAACGTTCTTGACCTCTCTTCTGAAGAGTACAAGGGCGCTACGATATATGTCGACGTTCCTGCAGGAAGCACGATAGAGACTCTGCTTCAGGGCGCTGATGCTCTCACGATAAAGAAATATCCTTCCACCAATGTTGTTTTCAATCTTAGGGATACGAATCTTACGATCAACAAATTTAAGGTTGAAGTACTGAACGATGACGGTACCACGAAAAAGACGATCACATCCGGTGACCAGCAGCATTCAGGTGATTATTCTGAACACGATGCGGATATAGAGGAATATATCTGTAAGAATATAATCTTTAATGCACCCAACGCTACCAAAGCTAAAGTCATGAACACGGCAGGACTTTTCCTGTTCCCCAAGAAAGCGGATATCATTGTAAATGCAGCCGGCGGCTGGCTTGCAACTCCCGGTAAAGTAACGACCGAAGGTGAGTGGCACTTTTTCTACCAGGGCCGCTCCAAGGATATCAATACATCAGAGAAGGCCTCTTTCCATTTTGCTGCCTACAAGGCATTTACCACCGAATTCAGAGGCGAAAACACAGAGCGTTTAACAAACATATATGCCGGAAAAGACGAGTACACGTTCTCTTTCACTGAAACGGGATCTGACTACGATACAACGGGTCTTACGGGCACTACCGTAAAGACCGATGAGAACGGCTATCTTTTCTTCCCGAGCCTCAGCGTCAATATTGCAGACGTAGATCCCCTCAATCCTCAATACCATTACTATGTGATCAAGGAAACTGCTGTCAGTTCCTCTTCAGGCATGGATGCTCCTTCAAACGGAGAAATGAGGATGAAGGTTAAGGTTGAGAACAATAGCGGAGTTATTAGGTTTACGATCGACCACGTTACATACCTTGACAGCGATCACAACGAACCTAAAAACGTTTATAAAGAAGAAGCCGGAATAGTAATGTCCGGTACCGAGTTCTCGCTTGGCGCTTTCATCAACAAGGTTACCATCGACAAAGCAAAACTTTCCGTAACAAAGGAAGTATATATTGACGGCAACAAGGCCGGAGCAGACAATGCCACAGTCCGGGATGCCGAGTTCAAGTATTACCTGAAGAAGGGCAACCAGTATGTTCAGGACTTACAAGGCAAGCTTGGCGGCAATCCTCATGAATTTAAGATCAAGAACGGTAAGATCGATAAATTTGAGAATCTGAATCTCGGTGAATACGTTATCGAGGAGATCAAACCCGGCGATCTGACCGGTCTGGATTATTCAGGTAACAGCATAACTTATGCAAATGCAACTTCCAGCGGATCAACAGTTACACTTGCAAAGGATGACAATGCTTCTGCAACGATAAGAAATGATTATACAACAGTAACTATAACTAATAATCACAGCCTGCAGATCACTAAGAGAGCCACAGGACTTACGCCTTCATATAAAGACAAGGAATATAGAGTCAGTGTCAAAACCAGTGACGGCAGATACGTTCAGTCTCTGAACGGTACGATAGGTACCGCTGAACACTATTTCACGGTCAAGGCCGGTCAAACGATCAAGATCATAAACCTTCCTTCCGGCGGTTATGTGATCAGCGAGGATACCCAGGATGCAAGAGTTATTAACTATGATCTGACCTCATCAGTTACACCCGATAATGTAAATATATCCGATACCGAAAACAATGCCAATGTTGAGGTAAAGAATGATTACACACAGCAGAAGGGTAAACTGTCCATAAGGAAGACTTTCAGTATTTCCAACCCTGTAACCGACAACCTGAAATTCGTCATTACAGGACCTGAAAACTTCTCAAAGGAAGTAGAATACAGCGAATTTACAAACGGCGAATATACACTCCAGGAGGATCTCCCCTGCGGCGTATATACCGTTTCCGAAGTTGGCGCAGACGGTACGGCTCCTGTCGGATACTTCTATTTCAAAACATATTCCGGCATGAACTACCCTAACGATGATTCCACGGAATGCACTGTTACAGTGTCTAACAATCAAACGGTTACGGCAGCCTTTGATAACCGCTATAACGAACAGCAGTATGGCGATCTGACCGTACACAAGTTTGTTCAGAAGGTAGGAAATGTCAGCGGCATTCCGGATACTTTCAAGATCGCAATCATCAACTCCGACGGAGAATACTACGATCCCGCGCAGAGTACTGATACAAACGCTGTATTTACAGCATCTCCAACCTACTGCACTATCACGACCGTCAATGATAACGGAACATTTACGGCAAGCCATCTTCCTGCCGGATCATACAGATTGATCGAAAACCGCGATGGAACCGAGGTTGCAGGCGCAGTTCTTGTCGTAACCGGTGAAGGTTCTGTTAATGTCATCGGAAATCAGGGTAATGATGTATATCTTTATAATACATACACCATGTATAAACTGAATGTCAGGAAACAGGTCAGCAACGCTCCTTATACCGGAAGCACTTATCAGATCGCGGTTAAGAAGGGCGACAGCTATGTCCAGGCTGACGGTTCCGTGAATAGCAAAGTGCATTACTTTGATATTACTGCCAACGGAAGCCTGACCATTCCTGTACAGCAGAGCGGAACGTATGAAGTATTTGAGAAGAATGAAAACATTTCCGAGAATAATTTCTATGAATTGGTAACTACTTATAAAGTAGGAGACGGCGAAGCTGCTTCAACACATCCTTCGATCGAATTTAATGATACAAATACAAGCTATGACGTCACGGTAATCAACACATATACACGTAAGACAACAAAGGGTTACATCGATCTCACAAAGACGATCTCCGGCGACGTAACTCAGGAAGACCTTGATAAACTGACATTCACTGTTAAGGATTCAGAAGGCAAGACCGTAGCTACACTCAAGCTCGGTGAAGACTTCGAGAAGGTACCCAATAGCGGTGAAGGAACAAAGGGCACATATAAGCTCAAGGATTCCAAGCTCATCGAGGTCGATGACGCTTCCAAGTCTTATACGGTCGAAGAGACACTGCACACGCTTGACGGCTTCGACGTAACAGTCACGAACAAGATCGGCGGTGGCAGCGAGAATACCGGCACGACAGCAAACGTAACAGGCGGTGTAAGCACAGACAGCACAAAGCCTACGGAAGTTGCCTTTGAGAACAATTACAAAAAGAAGACGGGCAGCCTGGTTCTCCAGAAGACTGTTGACGGCCCTGCAGGATGCGTTGATCCTGATACAGAATTCACATTCTATGTTAAGGGTGAAGACGGCAAGTGGTATGACGAGAACGGTGCCGAGTCCGGTACTGAAGTCGGTATCAAGGTCAAGGCCGGCGATACCAACAAGATCACTATCAACAATATCCCTGCCCAGCTCTATCAGATTTACGAGGCTGACGCAAGCTCTCAGGCTAAAACCGGATATGAGTATCTGAGCGCGGATTCCACAAAAACTCTGGATGGCATTGCTGTTCCTGCAGGCGGAAGCACGACCGCAACACTCATCAACAAGTACAAGAAGAGCGCTCCAACAACAGGAAGCCTGACACTCAAGAAGACAGTTGAAGGTCCTGACGGAGCCGTTGCAGCTGACACGGAATTCACATTCTATGTTCATGGCGAAGACGGCAAGTGGTATGACAAGGACGGAAAGCCTTCCGATACCAAGGTCGGCATCAAGATCAAGGCCGGAGACACCAATATCATCACGCTCAACGATCTCCCCGTGCAGAAGTATGACATCACGGAAGATGATGCCGCCAGTGCTGCTGAAGCAGGATATGAATTTGTAAGCGGAACCTCCACAACGTATCTGAACGGTGTTGAGGTCAAAGCAGGCGAGACCACGCCTTCCGAGTTGATCAACAAGTATACGAGAAGCATGGGCGGTCTCTCACTGACCAAGACGATCGACGGTGATACAGAAGGCTGCAATGCAACAGAGTTCACGTTCTACGTAAAGGGTGCAGACGGCAAGTGGTACGACAAGGACGGCGCTCCTTCTGATACAGAGGTCGGCGTTATGGTTCCTGCAGACGGAACGGTAACCATCCCTTCCATCCCTGTCCAGAAGTACACGGTCACGGAAGCTGACGCTACAGGCACAGCAAAGACAGGCTATGAAGTTGATTCTTCCAACTCGACCATCAAGCTCGAAAACGTTTCAGTTACAAAGGGTGCAGTTACATCTGCCGAGCTCATCAACGCTTATAAGAGAAGCACAGGAAAACTCAAACTCCTGAAGACAATATCAGGTGAGACAGCCGGCGCTAACACAAGCAGCTTCACATTCTATGTAAAGGGTGAAGACGGCAAGTGGTACGACGAGAACGGTGATCCTTCCGCTACACAGGTTGGTATTACTGTTCCTGCAGGTACGACAGGTGTCACCATCGAGAAGCTTCCTACACAGAAGTACACGATTACGGAAGCTGACGCTACAGGCACAGCTGCAGCAGGCTATGAGTACGATGCAACGGGTTCAACAACAGAGAAGAAGAACGTTGAGGTTGCCGTAAACGCAACTGCAGCTGCCGAGCTCATCAACGCTTATAAGAGAAGCACAGGAAAACTCAAACTCCTGAAGACAATATCAGGTGAGACAGCCGGCGCTAACACAAGCAGCTTCA
>SVJC01000096.1 GCA_015069215.1 Oscillospiraceae bacterium | reverse complement strand
GGTGGCATCGCAGACGCTTGAGGCTATGTGTGCCACGAACGAAGTGGTGAAGATGCCCATACTCCGTCCGCTCATCGGAATGGACAAGCAGGCAACCTGTGAGATATCAAGGAACATCGGTGCCTTTGAGACATCGATCCTTCCTTACGAGGACTGCTGCACGATCTTCGTAGCAAAGCATCCTAAGACACACCCTCATCCGGAGGACGTCATTGAGGCAGAGAAGAACCTCGACATCGAAGAGATGGTCGAGCAGGGCGTTGCAGGCACGGAGACAATAGAGATAACACCGTTCTGATATGAAGATTGGCAAACTGACAGATGAACAGCTTCAGTCGCTCGTAATAAGCAGACTGCCTGCACTTTCCGCGAATACCTTATCGGGAGCGGGAATAGGTGCAGACTGCGCGTGGATAAAGACGGGAGAAGACCTGATGGTTACTTCGTCAGATCCCATCACGGCCGGAGGAACGGAGTCCGGAACGCTTGCCATACACGTGTCCTGTAACGACATAGCGGCCTGCGGAGTAAGGCCGGCCGGAATTCTCATCGTAATAATCGCGCCTCCTTCGGCAAACGAAGAGGACATCAAGATGACCGTTGATCAGGCCAGCCGTGAGGCAAAAGGCCTTGGCGTGGACATCGTCGGAGGCCATACTGAGATCTCCGATGCGGTCAATAAGATGATCGTTGTATCCACGGCATTCGGTCTTGTAAGGAAGGGCGGAACTGTACCGCTTGGAAAAGCTATGCCGGGTGACAGCCTGATAATCACCAAGTCCGCAGCCATTGAAGGAAGCTTCATAGCTGCCAACGAGCACCGCGAAAAGCTCGAAGGAAAAGTCAGTGAGGAAGAGATAAAGGAAGCTTTGTCTTATAAGGAGCTCATTTCAGTCGTTGAGGAAGGTTCTGCCTGCGGGAGCCTTAAGTCTTCCAGCGGAAAGGTCCGTGAAGACGGCTTTGCATTAAGCGCGGTAAACCTCATGCATGACGTTACTGAAGGCGGCGTTTTCGGTGCGGCATTCGAAATGGCTGATTTCTCCGGTACGGGAGTCGTGATAGACAAACGTCTTGTTCCGTTTACGAAGGCTACCAGATCGATCTGCGATGCTCTCGGACTGGATCCTTTCAGGCTGATCTCATCCGGAGCGCTCATGATCGCTTCACCGGAACCTGAAAAAGTCACTGAAGAACTTGCCCGTCATGGTGTCCGTTCGACCGTAATAGGTAGATTTGTTAACAAAAACGAGGGGCGCCGATTTGTTGAAAATGACGGAAGATATGTCAATCTGTTGCCTCCCGGGGCAGATGAGATATACCGTATTTGACGAAATGTCAAAAAAAAGCTACATCAGTTCAATTTTCTAACATTTAATAATATAATTTGACAAATCGCTTCCATAGGAGGATTTGTCATGAAAACGACAGCTGCAAAAATCGTATCGCTGGTAATGATGCTTTCGCTTTTGTTCACGCTTTCAGCTTGTTCTGATCTGTTTTCTACGACAGATTATCCTACGGTAGATAAACTCAAGCAGGCGATCGAACTTAACACGAATCCTGCGGGAAAGACAGTCAATGTTACTGTTCAGTCGACGATTCCCGACGCTGCACAGGGATTCATCATTCAGGAAGGCGGTTTCAACTTCTGCTTACCTTCTGATCCCGGCGTCGTTCCCGGAGACAAGATCAAGCTTAAGATCACAGGTTGTACCAGGCAGACAGACGCATATTACGTGACCTGTCAAAAGGCATAATTCAGACTATTTCTTAAAGCCGGAAATATAAGAGGGCTGTACGGTTACTGTCAGGACCGTACAGCCTGTTTTTGGTAAATTTTCCTTGCTAATTTAAAGGCGATGCGCATTTGCCTTGAAACACAATGAAATGGTGGGTTTGAGAGCATGCCTCCGGGACATGCTTGGCGCTGTCAAAACGCACCGTTCAAGACGCTTTTAAAATCGTCATATTGTCCTATTATTCAAGTTTACTAATTAAATAAATTAATATAGAATACCCTAGTTGATTTCTTTATCCCAAGGAGGATGTTTTATATGTACGACCACATCAAGTTCGAGGACCCTGAGGTTTATTCCGCAATAATGCAGGAAATAGGCCGTCAGCGCGACAAGATTGAGCTGATCGCTTCCGAGAACACCGTATCCGAAGCAGTTCTTGAAGCTGCAGGCTCACCGCTTACCAACAAGTATGCAGAAGGTTATCCGGGAAAGCGTTATTACGGCGGATGTGAGTATGTCGACATCGTAGAGCAACTCGCAATTGACAGGGCTAAGCAGCTTTTCGGTGCTGAGCACGTAAACGTACAGCCTCATTCAGGCGCTCAGGCTAACACAGCCGTTTATTTCGCAGTTCTTGAACCGGGTGACAAGATCCTCGGTCTTGACCTTTCACACGGCGGACATCTTACCCACGGCATGAAGCTCAACGTTTCCGGAAGAACATATCAATCAGAGTTCTATCAGGTAGATCCCGAGACACAGACTCTCAACTATGAGACCATCCGTCAGAGAGCTCTCGAAGTCAAGCCTAAGATCATCGTTGCAGGCGCTTCCGCTTACCCCAGGATCATCGACTTCAAGAAGTTCAGAGAGATCGCTGATGAAGTAGGAGCTTACCTCTTCGTAGACATGGCTCACATCGCAGGCCTTGTTGCTGCAGGACTTCACCCGAATCCGGTTCCTTACGCTGATTTCGTTACCACAACTACACATAAGACACTCCGCGGACCCCGCGGCGGTATCATTATGTGCAAAGAGGAATATGCAAAGAAGATCAATTCCGCAGTATTCCCGGGACAGCAGGGCGGCCCTCTCATGCACATCATCGCTGCAAAGGCCGTTGCTTTCAAGGAAGCACTTTCACCTGAGTTCAGACAGTATGCAGCTCAGATCATCGCAAACGCAAAGGTCATGAGTGAAGAGCTCCTTTCCAGAGGCGTTAACCTCGTATCCGGCGGTACAGACAACCACCTGATGCTTATCGACCTCAGAGGCACAGGAGTTACCGGTAAGGATCTCCAGGAGAGACTTGACGACTGCAACATCACAGCAAACAAGAACACTATCCCGTTCGATCCCGAGAAGCCGATGGTTACATCCGGCGTACGTATCGGTACACCTGCCGTTACTGCAAGAGGCTTCAAGGAAGAGGACTGCAAGATCGTTGCTGACTGCATCGCTGACTGCATCTTCGACTATGAGAACAAGAAGGCTGATGTTATCGCAAGAGTCAAGACTCTTACCGATAAGTATCCTATCTATCCTGACATCAAGTAAGGAAGAACGAATTGGCTGACTTAAGCAAAGGGAAAAAAGAGCCCCTGGCTTTTAGGATGTCTCCGCGCACTCTCGATGAGTATGCCGGGCAGGAACATATAATTGGCAAGGGCAAAATGCTCAGAAGAATGATCGAGGCAGACCGTCTGTCCTCGATTATCCTTTTTGGGCCTCCCGGAGTCGGCAAGACTGCTTTGGCACGTGTCATAGCCAACACCACCGAATCGCGCTTTGAAAGACTGAATGCCGTTACGGCAGGTGTGGCTGATATAAAGAAGGTCACTGAAGATGCCCGTAATCCGATAATCTCGGAAGGCCGCAAAACTGTCCTGTTCATCGATGAGATCCACAGATTCAATAAACTCCAGCAGGATGCGCTCCTTCCGTTCGTAGAAGACGGTACGGTCATCCTGATCGGTGCAACCACAGAGAATCCCTTTTTCGAAGTTAACAAGGCTTTGGTATCCCGTTCGACGGTCCTCCAGCTAAAGCCTCTGGAGCCCAGGGATATCGCAAAGGTCTTAAGGAACGCGATCGAGGATAAGGAAAGGGGATACGGCAACATCGACGTTAAGTGTGATGAGAATACGCTTCTCAAGATTGCCGAGACATCCAACGGCGACGCGCGTTCTGCTCTTAACGCATTGGAACTTGCCGTTGTTACAACGCCTCCTTCAGCAGACGGATCAGTAGTCATTACCGATGAAGTAATGAAGGACTGCATGCAGAACAGGGCAGTCATCTTCGACAAGGACGGCGAATACCATTACGACAACATAAGCGCCATGATAAAGTCCATGAGAGGCTCTGATCCTGATGCCGCCATACTTTACCTTGCCAGGGCCTTGAAGGCCGGCGAGGACATAGAATTCCTTGCAAGAAGGATCATGATCTGCGCATCCGAGGACGTCGGAATGGCAAATCCGAATGCTCTTCTCGTGGCTATGGCCGCTTACGACTGCGCCAGGGCCGTCGGCATGCCCGAGGCCAGGATCCCGCTTGCACAGGCATGCATAACCGTAGCGACATCTCCTAAGTCCAATGCTTCGTATCTCGCCATGGATAAGGCTCTCGCTGATGTTGAGAACACTGATACGGGCGTCGTTCCAATGCATCTGCGCAATGCTCCGGCAAAAGGAATGAAGGATCTCGGATATTCAGTAGGATACAAGTATCCCCACGATTTCCCGGGACATATCACCAAGCAGCAGTACATGACTGACAAGACCTTGGGCAGGACTTACTATGAGCCGACTGACATCGGTTATGAGGCAAAGGTCAGACAGTATCTTGATTACGTAAAGAAAATGACGGAAGGGGATGGCTCTAAGTGAGATTCGTTATTCAGCGCGTTACTTCGGCCAGAGTCGACATAGACGGACATACAAAAGCCTCGATAGATAAGGGCTTTGCAGTCCTTATCGGCATCGGCAAAGGCGATGATGAGGCCGTGGCGGACAAGCTGATCTCGAAGATGATCGGCCTTCGGATTTTTGAAGACAGTGAGGGCAAGACGAACCTGGATCTTTCGCAGGTCGGCGGAAAGCTCCTTCTTATCTCGCAGTTTACCCTTTATGCCGACTGCAAAAAGGGCCACAGACCGGGATTTACCGATGCTTGCGAGCCTGAAAGGGCAAAGGAACTTTACGGTTACATCGTCAGGAAGTGTTCTGACCTTGTCGGAGAAGTCGGAACGGGCGAGTTCGGGGCTGACATGAAGGTCACTCTGACCAATGACGGACCGTTTACGATAATCCTTGATTCAGAGCGTCTGTGACAGCTTTTTCACGCAGTTGAAATATAAGAAATATAAATATTTGGTAATATTACTTATATTGCTATAAAATATAATGGACTGACTGTGTATACGGTCTTTCCTAAATGAAAAAGGGAGTTCAAGATGGCGAATTCTAAAAATACTTACGGCGGCGGTGATTCGAGGGAGATCCTCAGCTGTTCATTCTGCGGAAAATCAGAGTACGAAGTACCCAGACTTTTCTCCGGCGTTAACTGCTATATCTGCATTGATTGCATCAGGACAGCTTACGGCATAATTGCCGAAGAGGAAAAGGTCAAGAAGAAGAGCAAGATGCGTTCCATCAAGCCCAAGAAGCTTGTGACGCCCCACCAGATCAAGGACATGCTCGACCAGTATGTAGTAGGTCAGGATGATGCCAAGATTGCTCTTTCTGTTGCCGTTTATAACCACTACAAGAGAGTTTTCTCCGATCTGCCTTCAGATGAGACCGAGATCCAGAAGAGCAATATCCTCCTTCTCGGACCTACAGGTTCCGGTAAGACACTTCTTGCACAGACCCTGGCAAGGATCCTTAACGTTCCTTTTGCCGTTGCTGATGCTACGAGCCTTACACAGGCAGGTTACGTCGGTGAAGACGTTGAGAACATTCTCCTGAAACTGATCATAGCTGCAGATTACGACGTTGAGCGTGCCCAGATCGGCATTGTCTATATCGATGAGGTCGACAAGATCACAAAGAAGTCCGAGAACGTTTCGATTACCCGTGACGTAAGCGGCGAGGGCGTTCAGCAGGCACTCCTCAAGATCCTCGAGAGCACCATCGCGAATGTTCCTCCCAAGGGCGGAAGAAAGCATCCGAACGAAGAGTGCATCAAGATCGATACGACGAATATCCTTTTCATCTGCGGCGGTGCTTTTGACGGTCTCGATGACATCATTGCAAACCGTGTTGAGCAGAAGCAGTTCGGCTTCGGTGCAGACGTACAGTCACGCCGCGACATGAACAGCGGTATCTACTATCACGAAGTAAAGCCGGATGACCTTATGAAGTTCGGTCTCATCCCTGAGTTCATAGGACGTATCCCGGTTACCGTTGCCCTCGACAGGCTTGATTCCGACGCTCTCGTCAGAGTCCTCACGGAACCCAAGAACGCCATCATCAAGCAGTATCAGAAGATCCTTAAGATGGATGACGTCGATCTTAAGTTTGAGGAAGACGCCATCAGGGCGATCGCTGACAAGGCTGTTGAGCAGAATACCGGTGCAAGAGGCTTAAGGGCCATCATCGAGGAAACGATGAGACAGGTAATGTTCGATGTTCCTTCAGAGCACGACATCAAGGAGTGCATCATCAAGAAGGAGTGCATTACGGAAGGCAAGCAGCCGATCATCATCTACAAGAACGGCACAGCCGTTAAGCCTCAGAATTCCGGAGAGAATGGCGGTAATACCGTTTTAGGCGTCAGCTGACGGGCGGTTTGAACAATTACAATTAAGAGGGGAGAATAACAATGGCAGAATCTTATAATCTTTGTCTTGATATCGGCGGAACTAAGGTTCTTGGAGCTATCTTCAATTCCAAGCGCGAGATCGTCTACAGGATGAAGAAGAAGACCAAGGCAGGCGGAGATTCATCACAGAATGTTGAAGAAGTCATAATCAACGTTGCCAAGGATCTCATTGACGGTTCCGGGATCAAGAAAAGCCAGATACATGCCATTGCTGCAGGCGCTCCCGGCGTCATCAACCAGGACAGCGGAATCGTTCTTTTCTCACCCAACCTTCCCTGGAAGAACTATAACATCAGGAAGCCGATCGAAGACGCGTTCGGTGTTCCTTTCTATATCGGAAACGACGTAAACGTAGGCGTTTTAGGCGAGTACAAGTATGGCGCAGCCAAGGGATACAACAACGTCGTAGGCCTTTTCGTAGGTACCGGAATGGGCGGCGGCCTTATCCTCAACGGCGAACTTTATACGGGCAACCAGTTCAAGGCTGCTGAGTACGGCCACATGATCCTCGATCCCGAGGGACCTTTGTGCAACTGCGGACAGAGAGGCTGCCTCGAAGCATTTTCGAGCAAGCAGGGTATGAGTGCTTACATCAGACAGCAGGTCGCAAGAGGCAGAAAGTCTGCCATGGCTGAGGCCGTCGCTGAGGGCGTTTTCAAGTCCAAGGCTCTGAAGTCAGCTCTTAACAGCGGTGATCCCGTAGCTACTGAAGCAGTTAACCGTGCGTGCCACTATCTGGCCATCGCATCAGGCAACCTCGTAAATACGTTCAGCCCTGAGATCGTCATATACGGCGGCGGTGTCATCGAGGCAGTAGGTGATGTATTCCTTCAGAAGATCCTGTCGGAAGTTGACAGATACTGCATGCCTTCGATCAGGCAGAGCGTTGTATTCAAGAAGGCTGCCTTGGGTGACGATTCGATCCTTTACGGCGCGCTTTCAATGATCAAGAAGTAATTAAATCGAAAAGAGGAACAATATTTAAATGGCTAGAATTGATAGTATCAGCAAGACCTTTAATCCTAATGAGGAGGAACCGAGGCTTTACAAGAATTGGATGGAAAAAGGCTATTTCAAGCCTTCAGAAGACAGATCCAAGAAGAGATTTTCCATTGTAATGCCCCCGCCGAACATCACGGGACAGCTTCACATGGGCCATGCCCTTGATAACACTCTTCAGGACATCCTGACGAGATATAAGAGAATGGCAGGTTACGCTGCTCTCTGGCTTCCGGGTACAGACCACGCATCCATTGCGACCGAAGCAAAGATCGTCGCGGAGATGCGCAAGGAAGGCATTTATAAGGAAGATATCGGCAGAGAGAAGTTCCTTGAGAGAGCATGGGCATGGAAAGAGCAGTATGGCGGACGTATTGTCGAGCAGCTCAAGAAAATGGGCTCTTCATGCGACTGGTCAAGAGAGCGCTTCACGATGGATGAGGGGTGCTCAGATGCAGTCAAGGAAGTTTTCGTAAAGTACTACAACCAGGGTCTTATCTACAGAGGTGAGCGCATCATCAACTGGTGCCCTCACTGCCTTACCTCGATCTCCAATGCAGAAGTTGAGTATGAGGAGCAGCCCGGTCATTTCTGGCATATCAGATATCCTTTCGAGGACGGATCCGGATATATCAATCTCGCTACGACAAGACCTGAGACTCTCTTAGGCGATACGGCAGTTGCTGTTAACCCTAAAGATGAGCGTTATAAGGACGTTATCGGTAAGATGCTCGTTCTGCCTCTCGTCGGACGCAAGATCCCTGTTGTTGCAGATGACTACGTTGATATCGAATTCGGTACCGGTGCGGTTAAGATCACTCCCGGTCACGATCCCAACGACTTCGAAGTAGGTCTCAGACATAATCTTGAAGTTATTACCGTTCTTACGGAAGATGCCAAGATCACCGAGGACTATCCGAAGTATGCCGGTATGGACAGATACGAGGCGAGAGAAGCCATCGTTAAGGATCTTGAAGAAGGCGGATTCCTCATTGAAGTCGAAGACTATACCCACAACGTCGGTACATGCTACCGCTGCGGCACCACTATCGAGCCGAGGGTATCACTCCAGTGGTTCGTTAAGATGGAGACTCTTGCAAAGCCTGCTATCGAGGCTGTAAGAGACGGACGTACGAGATTCGTTCCCGAGAGATTCTCCAAGAACTACTACAACTGGATGGAGGATATCCGTGACTGGTGTATCTCCAGACAGCTCTGGTGGGGACACAGGATCCCTGCATTCTACTGCGATGACTGCGGTGAGATCGTAGTTACCAAGGAATCATCCGCTGTCTGCCCTAAGTGCGGCAAGCCGATGCGTCAGGATCCCGATACGCTCGATACATGGTTCTCGTCAGCACTCTGGCCTTTCTCTACATTGGGATGGCCCGAAAAGACTGAAGATCTTGAGCGTTTCTATCCTACCGATACACTCGTAACAGGTTACGACATCATCACATTCTGGGTATCCAGAATGATGGTTGCAGGTATGGCTCACATGGATCAGGTTCCTTTCAAGGATGTTCTTATCCATGGTCTTGTCAGGGATTCACAGGGCCGCAAGATGAGTAAGTCTTTGGGCAACGGAATAGATCCGCTCGAGATAATCGAAAAGAACGGTGCAGATGCTTTGAGATTCGCTCTCGTTACCGGTAACGCTCCGGGCAACGACCAGAGATTCCAGGAAGATAAGATCATAATGGGAAGAAACCTTTCCAACAAGATCTGGAATGCAATGAGATTCGTCATCATGAACATGCCTGACGAGATCGATTACAGTGGTCTTGATCCTGCGAAGTACACACTTGAAGACAAGTGGATCCTTACAAAGCTCCACAACGTTGTTGCTGAGGCAACCGTCAACATCGATAACTACGATTTCGGCGTTGCTCTTTCCAAGATCGTTGATTTCATCTGGGACAATTTCTGCGACTGGTATATCGAGATCTGCAAGAGCAGACTGTTCGATGAGAACTGCCAGACAAGCCTTGAGGCACGTTATCTGCTTAATTACGTTCTCGGAGTATCAATGCAGCTCCTGCATCCTTTCATGCCGTTCATCACTGAAGAGGTATATTCCAACCTCGT
>SVJC01000095.1 GCA_015069215.1 Oscillospiraceae bacterium | reverse complement strand
CGCAAAAACGATCAAGATGATGGTCGATAAAGGCAAGTTCAAGTTCTCCGACTGCGCGGTTCTTTACAGGATGAATGCCTTGTCCCGTAACATCGAGACCGCGCTCCACAATGCAGGGATCCCGTTCAGGGTCTATGGCGGAATGAGGTTCTATGACAGACGTGAGATCAAGGATACACTGTCTTACTTAAGGCTCATTCACGATTATTCGGATAACCTCGCGTTTGAGAGGATCATCAACGTTCCTAAGAGGGGCATCGGAGACCAGACGATCGAGAAGCTCAGACAGATCGCAATGGATGAGGGCATCAGCATGTTCGAGTGTGCGGCCAACAGCCGCAAATATCCGGATCTGCTGAGGGCAGCAGGCAAGCTGATCCCGTTTACAGAACTGATCGAGGAGATGCGTGACGAGCTTCTGAAGAACGAGAAGGATTTCGCGGCATTCGTTGATTATGTTGAGAATGAATCCGGCATCATCGATGCCGTCATCGCCGAGCGCGAGAAGAAGGGCGAGATCATCGACAGGGTCGAGAACCTGAAGGAACTTCTCTCTGAAGCGGCCGAGTATGACAAGGCACACAGGGCTGCACCCGTCGACATGGAGACGCTCGAGATAGAAGAGAAGGGCGAATCGGGCGACATGCCTGTTGAGATCGATGATGACTTCTTCTTCGACACTGCCACGAGCGACACGACGGAAGGCATATTGGGACTCTATCTGGAGAATTGTTCCCTGTTTACCGAGGGCGATTCCTATGACGACAACGATGATTTCGTAAAGCTCATGACGATACACAGCGCAAAAGGTCTTGAGTTTGGAGCCGTGTTCCTCATCGGTACGGAAGAAGGCGTTTTCCCGAGTTACAGATCGATCCAGAGTGAGGATGATACGGAGGAAGAACGAAGGCTCATGTATGTTGCGATAACAAGAGCCAAGAAGGATATGTTCATCGTGCTCACCAGACAGAGGATGCTCTTTGGTCAGACGAGCTGCAACAAGCCTTCGAGATTCATCAAGGAGATCGATCCGAATCTTTTGTACATAATGGGTTCGAACCGTGCAAAGGAGGAAAAGCCTGCGGCTGCTCCCGAAAGAGAGTCGTCACGCAAGTCCATAGCTTCTGCACTCTCATCGCAGTTCGACAAGAAAAAAGAGAAGGCGAAGAAGGCCGCATCAGACCCTGATGCACTTACGGCGGATCAGTTAAAGGAAGGCATGAACGTTGTGCATCCGAGATTCGGTGACGGTGTAATCCTCAAGGTTGAAGCGGTAGGCGGAGATGCGCTCGTTACCGTTGATTTCGACGGAATGCGCAAGAACATGCTGGCGAATGCGGCAGGGCTCAGAAAGCCGTAACGGAGCGTCCGCAGAGCAATGTAGTATAATATTATATTGAGCTTTTGCGGAGGTGTGCCAATGGATTCGAATATCAGTCTTTTCGAACTGTTTCAGGACAGTTTCAAGGAACTTGAGAACGCCAACAGGATCTCAGACCTGACCATCAAAAAGATCGAATTACAGCGCAGGGAGCGCGACAGGCTTCTTGCCCCGAATGCGCAGAAAACTCTTCAGACCAGAGGCAGAAAGATCCCTGAAGATGACTGCAATGTCAGGAGCTGCTATGAGAGAGACCTTGGCAGGATAATGTATTCACAGGCTTTCAGACGCTTAAAGCATAAGACACAGGTTTTCTTTAATCCTGCAAACGACCATATCTGCTCAAGACTCGAGCACGTTCTCTATGTTGAATACATAGCCGCGACGATCGGCCAGGCATTGGGCCTCAACGTTGATCTGATAAGGGCGATGGCATTGGGACACGATGTGGGACACACGCCTTTCGGACACAGCGGTGAACGCGTTCTGAACGCGAAGCTCAAAGCGATCGATCCCAATCTTTATTTCGAACATGAATCAAACGGCCTCCGCGTCCTGGACATCATGGAAAAGCATAACGGCGGATTCGGCTTGAATCTTACATTTGAAGTCAGGGACGGCATCATCTGCCACTGCGGTGAATTCTACGGTGAGAGGAGACTGGTTCCCTGCAGGGACAAGACCGAGGACGATCTGTCTTACCTCATTCCGAAGAAGGACAGGAAAGGCCCTGCAACGCTTGAAGGCTGCGTCGTCAGGTTCTCGGACAAGATCGCTTATGTCGGAAGAGACATCGAGGACGCGCTCCGCACCGGTGTCATCGAGAGTGAATTCGAGCTCCCTGAAGAGAGCATTGAGATGGGTAATTCCAATTCGGCGATAATCAACTATCTGGTTGAGGACATCGTTGAGAACAGCATCGACAAAGATGAGATCGCGATCTCCGACAGAGCGGTCAGGGCACTTGAAAATGCCCTCAAGAACAATGTCTCAAAGATCTACAGATCGAACAAGGTCGTAACTTATGAAAAGTACTGTAACGTTTTGTTAGACGGTCTTTTCGATGCTTACTACGAGGCAGTCAGAAACATCGACCGCGCTTCAAATTCAAAGAATGACGCGATCAGGAAGTTCGCGGATTTCGTAAATGAGCATCCTCAGAGGGATCTCCCCGAGAGCGAAATGCCGCCGGCAATTTTTGTTTCAGACTATATCGCGGGCATGACCGACAGCTATGCGGCTGCATGCTTCAACGAACTTTACAAAAACTAAAGAAGGAATCTGGGAATGGAAGAGTACGGATTTTTTGCGATGCTTGACCGCATGCAGTACATCAACAGATGGGCACTCATGCGCAACAGCAGATATGAGAACATCAAGGAACACAGTTTTGACGTTGCGGTAATAGCGCAGGCACTGTGTCTCCTTCACAACAGGTTTAATGAAGGAAAGGAAGGCGCGATCCTTCCTGACCCTTATAAGGTCATGGCTTATGCACTCTATCACGACTGCACCGAGATCTTAACGGGAGACCTTCCCACGCCGATCAAATACGACAGCAAGGTAATAACGGATGCTTATAAGGATATCGAGCGCAGGGCTGCTGATACACTTACTGATCTGTTGCCGCCCGATACCGGATTCAAAGAGATATACAAAGATCTTCTCGCGCCTTCGAAAGGCGATGATGAAGCTAAGCTGATACACACTCTGGTCAAAGCAGCCGACAAGATCTCTGCATACATCAAATGCCTCAGGGAGGAATCCTCGGGCAACCGGGAATTCTCCGCTGCGAAGGAATCCATCGGCAAGATCATTGCCCAATATGACCTTGAGGAAGTCAGGTATTTCATGGAGCGTTTCGTTCCTCCGTACGGCTATACCTTAGACAGGCTAAGCGGAAAGGAAGACTGAAGGAACGATGCTTAAGAGAAGGCCGGAGTATTTTGCCGTATTTGCGTTGTCTGCCGTTGCTGCCATCGGCGCAGCATTCGTGACTGTGTTTTCGCTTGATACGGGCACACCGGCTTTGTCAGGATCCCGGGGACAGAACGCTGCCCAGATCGTAACCAGGGCAGCGGATATAGTTGAACTCGGCAGTGAAGACAAGACAGCAGCCATAATGCGCGTAAATACCGGTTCTTATTCCGCCGGAGATTACGTTCTGTCGGTTCTCACATCTCCTGAATATCTGATCAAGAGCCCTGACGACAGGCAGTTTGCCAAAGACCTCTGCAAAATTCTTTACGGAAACGCCGATGAGGGCGCGGTAAGCAGCATCACGCAGGCTTTGGGTTCTTATAACAGAATGACCGTCATTGACGATGTCATCTCGCAGGCCGACAGACGTTTTGCGGTTACCGGCAAGATCGCAAACGGCCCCGGAAGCGTCATTACCGGCATTAATCTCGAGCAGGGTCTTGCAGGAGACGATGAATATACGGTTGGCATAAAGGAGATCAGCGGAAGCTTTTCTGCTACCGGAGACGAGATCAGGACTGATCTTTTTGTTGACGGAGCTCTCTACAGAGGCTACCTGAAATACGACAAGAGTTCGCAGGGAACGAAGGGCTTCATACTCGCCTGGGACACCGCGGGCTTTGATCCGGGTGACCACGATGTATCCATTCTGTTGCGCAGTTCGGACGGAAGAGGCGTTACCGTTGCGGGCGGAAAAGTGCGCATCCCGAAGAAGGAGAGAGTGGAGACCCTTTCCGTCGAAGACGGAGCCATTGCGGAAGGACAAAAGACGGCATGGTTCCTTTACGATGCCGGAGACTCTGATTGTTATGTCAATTTCGCAGGACTCAGCGAAAAGATATCAGTCTCGCTCTACGATCTTTCAGGAAAGCTCATCGGAACGAACATGAGCACGGGCGCAGGTTATGCGGCCCTCAGGGCAAAAAAACAGGATACGGGGAGAATAACTTCGGAGACAGGAATTCCCGGAGTCTCAAACTGCTTCTACATATGTGCAAGAAGGTTAGACGGCGGTGACGGATCCGGAGAGGTCTCTTTCAAGATGGTCCAGAGCCGTGACGTCGCGTCTTTTGACGGAAAGTATGTCTCGGTCGCGCCCGGAAAATCCGACGACCAGTATAAACTGACTGACGCGCTCGGCAACGTTTATCAGGCTTCCAAGGAGAAGGTAAAGATACTCCCGATCAACGCAACGCTATCACATCTTGATGTTAAGAGCACTGATGCAGGCGACCGTGGAGTCTATCCTTCTTTCGAAGTCAATGAAGACAAGTACGGTTACTATGCTTCCGGTGCGAAGAGCATTACCTTGGAATGTGAATCTACTGAAGGATATGCGGCGAAATATAAGATCACCGCGGAGAACAACGGAACAAAGACCGAGATCAAACCCGGCGAGCCTTTTGCGCTTCCGGAAGGGGAGACGGTGATAACGGCAGATGTCATTTCCTTTGACGGACAGAAGGGCTCTTACAGCCTTTACGTTCTCGCAGGAGATGACAACGGATCTTTTGCCGAAGAGACTTTGTCCCAGTTCCCTGAAAGCTACTACAGCGGTCTTTGGCTGATGCACTGCAAGCACCCGACATACAGGTTCAGGGCATATGATACGAAGGTAACTTTCGGTGAAGCATTAAAGGCTGAGACAGTCGGCAACAAGAGCCTTGTACAGGACGGCGCATTCCCCGAGTACGTAAAGGACGGAAGTCCTCTTTACGATAAGCCGGACTGGAAGGCGGCGAAGACAGAGGTCGTAAGCTTCTACATGGATCCGAGGAATTTCCTTAACGATAAGAGGATCTTCATGTTCGAGCTTCTGGGCTTTGATGAGAGTGTTCATACCAAAGACGGCCTGAAGAGGATAATCTCCGGTTCGTTCATGGATACCGATGACTTTGATTATGTTACTGCCATCTACGAAGCCGGCCGTCAGGCAGGGGTTTCGCCTTACTTCCTTGCGAGCAGGATAATCCAGGAAATGGGCTTTTCGGGCAGGTCGGCTCTGTGCAAGGGAACCGTCACCGGTTATGAGGGTTATTACAATTTCTACAACATCGGTTCTGCTTCTTCCACCAAGGAAGGCGGTGCAACGGTCGGAGGCGCGAAATACGCAAAGTGGGGAAGAGAGCCTGACAAGGAAGAGATCTCCGATGCTGAGGCAAAACTCCTTCTGCCGTGGGACACCAAGGAGAAAGCTATAACCGGCGGTGCTCTGTGGATCGCTTCCGGCTACATCGATAAGGGCCAGAACACACTGTATTTCCAGAAATTCGACGTGCTGGACGACGGTACTGTAAGATACAATCATCAATATGCGCAGAACATAATGATGGCTTACTCCGAATCGATTCGGTATTATAACAGCTATGATTCGATAAAAAAGACGGATTCTGCCTTCGTATTCGTAATACCCGTTTATTCGGATATGCCGGCTGAATACGGATACCTGCCCAAGGGGTTATAAACGGTGAGAAGTAACATGAGAAAGCGTGCATCAAAGTTTATCAGGACCGGAAAGGCATTGGCCGGTTCTTTTGCAGCGCTCATGCTTACCATGTCCGTTTTGTTTTACGTATGTGCTTCCACAGCATTTGCAGCTTCCAAGATCACGCTGGCCGTTGAGTCTGACGCAAAATCCGCGGCACAGGGAAACATCGTGACTTTCAGGGTCACGGCGGACAACATGCCGGGAATAACCGAATTTGGTCCGATCGTTTTAAGCTATGAGGCTGATGAAGCCGAATATGTTTCTTTCTCCCAGGGCAAGGATGTTTCGGGAAACTTCGTTTTCATCGAGACACAGGAAAGCGGCAAGATAACCGTTTCCGCCGAAGACCAGAACGTAAGAAAGAGTGAGACCAATCCGGATGAATACGAAGTCGAGCCGTTCCGTTCCGACAAGAAAGTAACGCTCTTCATGGTATCTTTGCGCATCCGTCCGGAGAGCGCAGGTAATCTCAACATAAAGATCGAGAGCACGGGAACGTTCAAGAACGATTCGGGTGAAAAAGCCGATGTTGTAAAAGGCGCTTCCGTATCGCTCCCCATCAGCGTTACGACAGTCTCCAAGGATGCCACTCTTGCATTCCTTTCGCTGGACGGCGTTGCCATCACACCTGATTTCAACCCCAACATTACCGACTATTCCGCAACTGTGGAACGTGCGGTGACGGAGGTTCAGGTCACTGCCACGGCAAACAACATGTGGGCTGCGATCGTCATCGAGAACAACAAGAACCTTCAGATCGGAATGAACGTAATCAGCATCGACGTTACCGCCCAGGATGGTGAGACGAAGATGCACTACACGATCCATATCACCAGAAAGGAAAGCTTTGCGCCCAGCAATGCGACGCTGGTCGATGTCTCAGGCAACATATACACGTTCCTTGACATTCCTGATACCGTGACGGTACCTGAAGGCTTTGTTCAGACCATGAGGGTAATAAACGGATACAGCGTTCAGACTTATGCAAGAGACGGCGTATCGAGCGTGCTCCTTTATCTGTTCGACGGCACGAATTCGCCGGCGTTCTATTTCTACAATCCGACTGAGAAGACCGTTACCCCGTACGATCCGGAAAACACGATAATCAGAGCCAGCAGAATCCTGAAGATCTCGCCTCTTCCTGAGAATGTACAGGTCCCTTCGGGCTTTGTTGCGGCAACTTACGATACCGGAAGGATCGTTCTCAAAGGGTATGTTGACAAGAATTCCAACTTCATCAGTTTCATGACGGATGAGACGGGTGTGGGCGATTTTTACCTCTATAATCCGGAGACAGGTTCGTACCAAATATACAGACCTGCGGACAGAAGAGCCGAGATTCTCTACAAATATATGTTTGAAGTTTTTCTCATAATCGCTATCATTGAAGCGGTGAGTTTGATCATAACCGTTTATATGGTTAGAAAGATCATATCTGACAAGGCCAATCCGAGGCCAAAAAGAGTTTGAGGACGGAGTAATTAATGAGATTAAAGACTATCGTTGTCGGAGGAGAGCATCTATCTCCACAACAGGAAAAACTGCGTAAGATATTCATGTACCTGGTAAGCGGTGTTATTACAACCGCTGTTAACTGGGCCTGCTATATAGCTTTCGATAAACTTGTTAAAGCTGACATGACGATCGATGCGTTCGGAAACCAGGTTTCCCTGAAGTTTGTCATCAATCAGATCGTTTGCTGGATAATTTCAGTCATAGTTGCTTACTTCCTTAACAGGATCACCGTTTTCAGGTCAAAGGGCAATATAATCAGAGAATTGTTTGCGTTTGCCGGCGCCAGAGTTATATCCTTTATCATCCTCGAGATAGGACTTTACTCGTTAATGATCTTCGGCTGTACGGCGCTTACCGGTAAACCGGTTGATACGCCCTTTTTAATGATCGGAACTTTTGCTTTCACTTATGAGTATCTGGTAAAGCTTGTTAATTCGGTTTTCATTGTTATTGCAAACTATGTCATGAGCAAGCTCATGGTATTCAAGAGTTCAGACATGGTAGATTACAACGCGGAAGAAAAAGAATCTTCAGAGAAAGAAGAAGCAGATGCCTTACAATAAGGTGCCTGATGTTCTGACCGGCGCATTGCAGTTCGGAATAAAGCCGGGTCTTGAACGCATAACCAAACTTCTTGATCTTCTGGGGAATCCCCAGGCCCTGGTTAAGTCGGTACATGTTGCCGGCACGAACGGCAAGGGTTCCGTATGCACATTCCTTTCAACGATACTTGCCTGTGACGGCAGGAAAGTCGGTGTTTTCACATCTCCGTACCTCGAGAGATTTTCCGAGAGGATAAGGATAATCGACGGCAGGAAAGGCGCAAGTGCTCTTGCCGAAGATGACAGTTACGGTGAGATCCCTTCTGACAGGCTCGATGATCTGTCCGGCAGAGTGGAAGCCGCAATGAAAACAATGCTTTCCGAGGGGTTTGAGCACCCGACGGAATTCGAACTTATCACCGCCATCGCGTTCCTTTACTATGCAGAGGAGAAAGTCGACATCTGCGTACTTGAGACCGGACTGGGCGGAAGACTTGATTCCACCAATGTCATAAAGAACCCCGTTGCCACCGGCATCTGCGCACTCGGTCTGGATCACTGCGGCGTTCTCGGTTCAACGATCGCGGAGATAGCATCCGAGAAGGCTGGCATCTTCAAGCCGGGCGCACCCGCTGTCTGCATTGACCCCGATGAAATGATACTTCCCGAAGAAATGAAGGTTTCCGTAAGGGAGACCATGATAAGAACCGCAGACGAAAAGGGTTCGCCGCTGACTTTTGTTTCTTCGCACGGTGCAGGCGAAAAGGCACGCTTTGACATGGAAGGAAGGATGACTTTCGAGCTTGACGGCAAGTCTTACAGCACATGCCTTAACGGAAGACATCAGGTCTCAAATGCAGCGCTCGCAATAGCTCTCGCAAGGCTTTGCGGTGCTTCTGAAGAGTCGATATCCGAAGGCGTAAGCCTTACCAGATGGAAGTGCCGCTGTGAGATATTGTCTTTGGATCCGCTTGTCATCATTGACGGCGGCCATAATCCGCAGGGTGCGGAAAGCCTTGCACTGACCTTTAACGATATCCTTTCGGGGACGCTCAAAGGCAGGCCGATGCGCATCGTTGCCGGCATGATGGCTGACAAGGATGTGAAGGGCGTATATGAGGCATACAGAAACGGCGGCATCAATATTGCCGAGGCCGTTACGGTCAGGCCGGCCAACAGCAGGAGCATGGATCCTGCCAATCTTTCAGAAATAATAAATGATGTGTATAATAACAAAGTTCAAACCCGGGAGGCTGAAACGCCCGAAGAAGGAGTCCGTACCGCTTTTGAGCTTTCAAAGGCTGACGGAATGCCGCTTCTCGTGACGGGATCGCTTTATCTTGCCGGGCAGGTTAGAGGTTATCTGAAAGGAATCATCCGATGCACGACTATCTGAGATACATCATGATGATACAGCCGATCACTGAATCGAGCCTTATCCTTTTCGACGTAAGCAACGAAGAAAAGGGCAGGATCGTCAGGCAGTACAACCGCGCTCTCGAAAATGCGAAGGGCGAGGGTACGGATGTCGCGCAGATCTTCCTCAAGCCGCTCATTGCACAGTATCAGAAATGGGGTGACCCTGCTCTCATCTTCGGCCTCTGCCTTGCAAGGGAAGGCCAGTTCAAGAGAGCTGAAGGAAGCCTTATGTATGCGATCTCAGGCACTCTCGGATCCGAGCAGCAGCTGTCGATCGCGCAGGAAGCATTGAGGTTTGTCAGAGAGGACATCAAGCACCCTCCGATGGACCTTCCTCCGGCAGACATCGCAGGCAAGATCAGAAACGCAAAGATGGCTTCTGACGAGACACCTGCGGGACGCGTGGGATTCCAGGCACCGATCCTCATGAG
>SVJC01000094.1 GCA_015069215.1 Oscillospiraceae bacterium | reverse complement strand
CCACCGCCCGACAGGCTATTTCTACGACATCATCAAGGTGTTCAAGCCCATGATCGAAAAGGGCAAGGTGACTCTTCTGGGCAAGGATCCCGTTTATGCAAACATCGTATCCACGGAGGACTTCGCGAAGTTCATCGTGGCGCACCTGACCGATGAGAACGTGACATATTCGGTCGGCGGCAAAGAGAAATATTCTTACGAGGAGATCGCGGAAATGTGCTTTGCCGCAGCAGGCAAAGAGCCCGTCATCAAGCGCGCTTCACCCTCGATATTCAACATACTCGCGTTCATCAACAAACTCAAGAAAAACGGCAAGGAAGCGATAATCCGCTTCTCCAAGTGGACGCTCACGAACGACATGGTGGGCGACACCATAGCAGGTGACATGAGCTTTGCCGAGTACATCAAAAAGAGCTTTTCGAAATGATCGGTGAACTCAAACAAAAAGCCGTAAGCCTCATATCCGAAAGCAATGCAGTCCTTCTTCCGGAGGACCGCCATACCAATATGAAATACCCGAAGATCCTGCCAATTATGCGTTTTCGTGTAGACAGATATAAGGTCCCGGGCTTTGGCCACGTGATGCTTATGCACACGACTACCAAGATGGGAATGGAGCTTCTAACGATGTCATTCATGCCCTCCGAGTCAGTCGATCTTCCTTATCTGCTGGTCGATGCCATGAGCATGAAAAAGAAGCGCTGCGTCTTCGTCGAATACTACGGCTGCGGCATGGAAGAGCTCTCTGACGATGCCCTGAAGGACGTCTATGACGATTACCGCGACCTCCCCGACTACGAAGAAAAAGAGAACTGGTACATCAAAGAAAGGATGCCTTACTCGCTGATCAAGACGGGCATGCCGGATCAGCTGGTCAGCATGGCCTCTGACTCAATAAAGGCATATCTGGGTTCCGTCAGCACCACGAGATTTATCCCTGACTACCGTGATAAACTGAGATCATTCAGGGAACGCATGATAACCCAAGGCAACCCTTCGAGCAAGACGTTCAAGATGCTGCTCAAAGAAGACGGGGCAAGAACCTTCATGGAAACCGTCATCATGCCCCTCGAGGAGAGCTGACATGGTCTTTTATTTTTCCGGCACCGGAAACAGCAGATTCGTCGCCAAAAGGATCGCGGAAGCGGTCTCTTCGGAAGCACGCGACATCACTACATATACCAAGGCCAACGAAAAGCCCTCGTTTACCGAGCCTGGCGTGTATGTCTTTGTCTGTCCCTCCTACATGTCCGCACCCGCAAGAGCAATGACTGACTTCATCGAGTGGGCGGATTTTCCCAAAGGGATCAAGGCATACTTCATCGTCACCTGCGCCGCCTCAATGGGAATAACCCCCAGGGTCACGAGCGAACTCTGCGGAAAGAAAGGCTTTCAGTACATGGGCGCCGCGCAGATCGAAATGCCCCAGAACTACATCGCTCTTTTCACGACCAAAGAGGTTGAAGAAAACATCAACATAATCGAGAAAGCCGAGAACGAGATCGGCCGGATATCCCCCCTGATCGCAAACGGAGAAGTCCTGGAGACCAAGAAGATCGGCTCCGTCGAGTACTCCGTCACAAAGTGGGTCAGGGACGTCTACTACAAGAGCTTCATGAAGACAACGAAGTTCAAGGCGACCGGTAAATGCATCTCCTGCGGGAAGTGCGCTAAGATCTGCCCGCTTTCAAACATCACGATGAAGGACGGCAAGCCCTCCTGGGGCAGCAACTGCACCCACTGCATGGCATGCATCAACCAGTGCCCCAAGGACGCCATCGAATACGGCAAGGGTTCCGTCGGCAAACCCCGCTACAAGGGCCCCGAGTCGGGACGCTGATTGTTACTGTCATTCCAAAACAGCAAATTTGTTGATCTGGAATGACTTTTTGAGCCGCCAAACCCGAAAAAGCCTGATTCCGTCATTCCAAAAAAGCAAAATCGTAAATCTGGAATGACTTTTCGTCCCGCCAAGCCCGAAAAAGCCTGATTTCTTCATTCTAAAAAGGCAAAATCGTAAATCTGGAATGACTTTTCGTCCCGCCAAGCCCGAAAATGTCTGATTTTTTCATTCCAAAAAGGCAAAATCGTAAATCCGGAATGACTTTTCGAGCCACCAAGCCCCAAAAAGCCTGATTTTTTCATTCCAAAAAGGCAAAATCGTAAATCTGGAATGACTTTTCGTCCCGCCAAGCCCGAAAATGTCTGATTTTTTCATTCCAAAAAAGCAGAATCGAAAATCTGGAATGACTTTCGAGCCATTACGCCCGAAAAAGCCTGTTTTTTTCATTCCAAACAGGCAAAATCGCTAAATTGGTATGACATGGGTCGGGACGTCGGCATTTTCCGTCACACAAAAACCAACACATTCACCCCAAAGTGTCGCTTAGGCGGCGAAAAGCCTTGATTTTATTGGTTGTTCTGCACTTATCCGCCTGTGATAATCATTCTAAAAAGTGTCACGTGAGGACATAGATCATGAAAAAGAATATTGCAGATACACATAAAACAGTCATCAGGATGATCGGCACGGGGCTCTTGCTGTCGGTCTCGCTGGTGCAGCTGGCTTCGCTGTCAGGGTGCTCCAGAAAGCCCCCGTTCAGCAGGAAGCCTGACCCGGTATTGAACCCCAGGCTCGTAAGCAAGGTCACGACGTATGTCATGCCGATGGATTCAACGGACTGGACTCAGGCTCACGTTTACGACTACAAATATGAGAACGGATATCCCGTAACGATCGTTGACACGGACGATGCCGGAACGTATGAACGCAGATTCGAATACACTTTCGAGAACGGCGTTCCCGTAAAGCGTGTTGAGCATAACAACGACAACGGCAACACGGTCACGATCGAGTATAACGGCGGAAGAGCCTATAGCTGGAGCGAGGTGACAGGCGACGGTGTTGCCGCCGAAAAGGCTTACATCCAGTATGGCAACGGCGGCGATTATTTCACCATGGTGCTCCGCGAGAGGAACATGGCCGGCGAGACCCCTGATCAGGATGAATACGCGGAAGAGAACGATTCCGTAAACGTATACACGGAGAACGGACTCCTTAAGAAGACCGTCAACACGGGCATGTACGCATACTGGGCACCTTCAGTCCAGAAGGAGTGGCTGCGTTTCAACGGAATATACACGGCAGATTATGACAACAACGGCATCGTTCACGAGCTTTCCGCAGTCTACCGCGAAGGCAACGACGGAATAGAGTCAAAGTATGAACTCAAAGTCGAAAACAGTGTTGTCACAGAGGTCATCAGATTCGCGCCCGACGAAAACGGCGAATTCAAACCCGAAGAGAAATTCGTATTTGAATATACCGAAAACGTTACGTCAGCAAGCAGATATTCGCTCATGATCAACTCATTCCTCGTAGGCGAACAGAGCAACTATTACATGTATCTCTGGAACTGATATCACAAAACTTGTTTATAGAACCGTTAAGATTTATTAACCATCACCCTAAAAAGTTCTGTTACCATAAACCTATAAAAATCTTGATAAAGGGTGAACGGCTATGGGTAACGGAACCAGTGTTGCGGATCTTATAAACCTTTTTTTCATCGCATTGGGTCTGGGCATCTGCACAATGAGCATCATGCAGATGGGCACCGGAATGCATATCCAGAAAGATGCGAGGATAATATTCCAGCAGTTCTTTACGATAATCAACATCTACATTTCGATGCACCTCATCCGTATGGTTGCCGAAGGTCATACTGGGATGTTTCCCGAGATACTGATCCGCGGAGCAACTTTCATCGAGTTCTTCGTGTCGGGGATCATGATCTACATGCTGTCGCTCCTCATCGTGTACGTCGCAAATCCCGGGAAATATGCTAAGATCATCAGCACCATTTTCCTGATACTCATGGCGATACATGCGATCGGACTCATCGTTAATCTGTTCACCAACTTCTACTACTTCTTTGATGCAGCCAACGTGTACCACAGAGCCAGGGGATATGGCTATTCAAACATCATGCATATCCTGATGCTCATTCAGAACATCTTCCTGATGATCAAATACCGTAAGAATTTTGACAGGAGACTTTCGAAGGCGCTTTGGTTCTTCCTCATTTCCCCTCTTGTTGCAATCGGACTGCAGTTCTTCTTCCCCGGCGTTCAGTTCGTCATCCTCGCTACGGTCATTTCCGCGGGTGGCCTTAACCTTGCCGTCATCATGATCCAGTCTGAGAGATATGAGAACCAGCGCAAGGAAAAGAACCGTATCGACACAGAGCTTACGATGGCCACGAGGATCCAGGCAGAGACATTGCCCAACATCTTCCCCGCATTCCCTGAGCGCGACGATTTCAACATTTTCGCTTCGATGAATCCGGCCAAGGAAGTCGGCGGTGACTTCTATGACTTCTTCCTTATCGATGAGTCGCACCTGGGTATCGTAATGGCTGACGTTTCCGGAAAAGGCATTCCTGCAGCCCTCTTCATGATGGTATCCAAGATCCTCATCCAGAACATCGCCATGATGGGCAACAGCCCCTCCGAGGTCCTCCGTTTCGTCAACAACCAGCTTTGCTCGAACAATCCGGAAGAGATGTTCGTCAGCGTCTGGTACGGCTGTCTCGATCTCGAAAACGGTATCCTGACGGCTGCCAACGCCGGTCACGAATACCCGATCCTCAAGGCCGCCGACGGCAGCTTCCAGCTCGTAAAAGACAGGCACGGACTCGTTATTGGCGGCATGGAAGGCGTCAGATATTCCGAGTACGAGATCCAGATGGATCCCGGTGCAAAGCTCTTCCTTTACACTGACGGAATCCCTGAAGCAGCTGATGCAAACAACAAGTTCTACGGTATCGACAGACTGGTCGAGACTCTCATAAAGAACGAAGAAGGAAACCCGCACGAGATCATCCAGGCCGTTGACAAGTCGGTCAAGAACTTCGTTAAGGATGCTCCGCAGTTCGATGACCTTACGATGCTCTGCCTTGAATACGCAGGAAGCAACAAGTAATCTTAAAACACTTGCAAACACACTGACTGCGTGATATATTAGCCGCACAAGGTTTTTTTGGAAAAGCCGTTATTTAGAAATCTGCGAATGCGAAGAGGCTAACTCTGTCCATTCGCTGGTGTCTAAATAACGGCTTTTCCGTTTTTCAGTCACCTCTGAACCTTGACATCTCGCCCCACTCACAAAAGAACGGGCTGCCCGGGGAAGCCGGCTGTAATGTGTCACCAGCCATGACACGGAGCGGGCCAAGGGTCCGTTTAAGTAC
Source organism: Oscillospiraceae bacterium (assembly GCA_015069215.1). GTDB lineage: Bacteria > Bacillota > Clostridia > Saccharofermentanales > Saccharofermentanaceae > Saccharofermentans. The sequence goes on along the minus strand of SVJC01000094.1, from coordinate 4,588 downwards.
TCGGTGGGGGTTTGAACTCCAAAACAAAAAACCATAAAAAACAAAAATAGAGGTGACTAAAATGAAAGAATTTATTAAAGGTAACTACGGCAAAAAGCTTCAGCTCTGCCATTCCGGAAGGAAATATTCCAACGCTTCGGTCTGGAAGAAGTTTGTGGCTTACAGTTCGGCTCTTCCGGGAAATGATCTTCTCGGGATCCAGCTTGTTCCGGACGAAAAGGATTTTTTCGATGTCTTTGTGGTATCAGACAAAAAGACATCACTAAATGACAGTGACCTGGAATGGATCTTCAACGATATCGCTGATATCCCGAAAGGAACTTCCGACAAAGATCTTTTCGCAGGACCCGGCAGAAAGATCTACTGCCTCACGCCGCCGGAAATATTGCCTGAATATACGGAAAGAGTTGCAAACAACATATTTCTGACAGATCTGCTCTACGAAATGAACAGCACCGGAATAAAGCTTCAGGTATTCGCCGGCAAGCAAGACCCAGATTCGGTAAAGATCCTTTTCAGCATTCCGGGAGAGGTAACGATAAAATTCCGCACGATAACCGGACTGGCATTCTACGGTGCGGAAATAAGGGAAATAAAAGGCTCCCAAGACGAAGGAGACTGTCTTTCCAAAGAGTTCGGCTGGCGTTATCTCAGCAACATCCTTGGTGAAACGTTGGACATTATCAATGATCCCTGCAATCCGGAAGAAGATGAAGAAGATTTTTTCGACATCGATAAGGACTATTTTCCTTCAAGCGCGGAAACGGCAGAAGAAGACAGTTCCGACGAAGGCGAAAACAAGGAAACCCCGGCCGAAGAACCTGTAAAACCATCCGCCATCGAGGAACTCAACAACCTCATCGGTCTGGATGACATCAAGACACAGGTCCTGAAGATCAGGGCTTTCGCCCGCATGAAGCAGACCCTCTCAAAGCAAGGCGCAAACGATCTCAACATGGTGATGAACGCATGCTTCATGGGAAATCCGGGAACCGCCAAAACGACGGTCGCAAGAATCCTTGCAGGCATATTCCATGAGTCTGGTCTTCTTGAGACCGATGAACTTATCGAGGTAGGGCGCTCCGATCTGGTCAGTGAATATTCCGGAAAGACTGCGCAGCTGGTAAGGGATACATTCAAAAAGGCTCGGGGAAAGCTCCTTTTCATAGATGAAGCTTATTCACTCGTCGAATACTGGGAAAACACTCACGGCGATGAAGCCATCAACACGATAGTCCAGGAAATGGAAAATCACCGCGATGAGACCATCGTGATCTTCGCAGGCTATCCGGATAAGATGGAAGAGTTCTTCCAAAGAAACCCGGGTCTCAGATCCCGCGTTCCGTTTAAGATCCTGTTCAGGGATTACGACGCGGATGTCCTTACTGAGATCGTCAGGTTTGAGGCTTCTAAAAGGAACTTCAGCTTATCTGATGAGGCATGTGCCAAGGTCAATGAGATCTGCTCCATGGCTTCTGAAACACCCGGGTTCGGAAACGGACGCTTCTGCAGAAATCTCGTGGAAGAAGCGATCTTAAACTTCGCATACAGGAACTTCAGTTCAGACAATGAAGAAGATGTTCCCGAAACATATGAGCTCAGCGCGGAAGACTTCAAGATGCCGGCAGGCATCAAGACTCCGCTGCATAAAAAGGTCTTCGGCTTCTCCGTGGGAGAAGCCGTCTGACCTTCATTTTCAGGCAGAGAATCCTACCTTGCCGCAGGACTTTCTGACTGCGAGGAAAACAACGAGCATCAAAACTGCGCCGCCTACGCCTATTACGGTGAAGAGCAAGCCGTTGATGATGTTGAAAAACTTCAGGCAGAAAAGCCCTGAAATGAATACACCGCCGGCAATGTTTATTACCGCAGAAAGGATCTTGTATCTCTTTAATCCTTCCTCAGAGAATCTTCCGAAATATTGCGCTTCACCTTCCGGGATGTTTCCGGTAAAGACGGTGATAAGTCCTCTGATAATGCAGAAAGCTGCCATGAAAATCAAAAAGTAATCTGAAAACTGTAACATGATTTTTTCTCCTTAGTTGATGGCTCAATTATCAACGTCGATCAGCCCCAGAACCATCATTAATGTCGTGCCGAACTGATGCTTATGCAACACAAAACGGCATTTCTGTAAACGATCCCCCTCATTTCAAAATTAATATTGCTTGTAAGAGTCAAGAATTTTTATACGACCTGTTGTATAATAGTTCTTGTTGGACGGACACCGCTTTGGCTAGGTAGGGAGGCTTTTTATGTTTTGTATGGAGTGTGGACATCTCCTTCCAAAAGGAGCTGCATTCTGCGATAAGTGCAATACCACTGTAGTAACTTGCAAGAGCTGCAAGGTAAAACTTCCGGAAAACTCAAAGTTTTGCTGGAGCTGCGGTTCACCGCAGGGCGTTCCTGCCAAGGACACAGAAGCATCAGAGTCAGCGCCTCATAGAGACACGGCAAGCATTTTCGCGCCCATGGGTGCAGGCAAGACAGGTCCTGCTGCCGGCGCTCCTGCCACTCCCAGTCCGTTTAAACCGATCGCGCCCAAGAAGCCCGCTGCAGCACCCAGAGGAGCTGCCACCACCAAGACAACGGGCCGTCCCGGTGCGTTCAGACCTACAGAATCCAACACGAAAACAGAACCTGCTGCTCCCGCAGCACCTGCAATCCAGAGTCCGTTTAAGCCGATAGAGACCAAGAAGCCTGCCGCAACTCCCAGAGCTGCTGCGCCTAAGGCAACGGCACGTCCCGGCTTTAAACCCTTGGCTTCTGCCGAACCCGAAAAGGTCGAGGCAAAAGAAGAACCCGCACCCGCTCCTGCTCCCGCAGCACCTGCAGGTCCTTTCAAGCCTTTGGGATCTGTCAGGAAAGAACCCGCAACACCCAAGGTCACAACAGGCGTCAACGCATTCAAGCCGTTGGCAGCTTCCGAACCTGAAGCACCGGCACCTGCTCCCACTGCATCCGCACCTGCAGCAGCGTCCGCTTTCAGTCCTTTTAAACCGCTGGAAACAGCAACAGCCGCACCTGAAGAGATCAAGCCCGCTGAGCCGGTCACTCCTCTCGCAGTTACGCGTCCCGGAATCTTTAAGCCCCTTGATGCAGACGCTCCGGCAGTAACGGCTTCTCCCCTGGAAGCTAAATTCCCGGGACCTTACAGACCTTCCGCTTCATCTGCATTATCGACTGACAGTGCGCACAAGAAACAGATCAATCCCAACGAGATGTTCCATATCGGATCCTCCGGTTCAGGTCCTCTGTCGACCCTGTCTGATTCAGGATCAAGCTCTTTCGGACCTTCCATGGGTTCCGAATCTTCTTCTGAATCCTTAGGTTCTTTAGGATCTCTGGGCTCTTTGGGCTCATCAGATTCCCTCGGTTCACTCGGATCACTCGGGTCATCAAGTTCATCAGGTTCTCTGGGATCATTGGGTTCACTTGGTTCCTCAAGCTCAGGCGGATCGCTTTCCTCAAATAAGGACAGCTCCTCCGACCGCTTCTTCCCCAAGGTAAAGAAGCCTCAGGCAGCGCCTTTGACCAAACCCTCAGGCGGCCCTTCGCCCTTCAAGTCAAATACTTCCGGTGCCGCAAGTCCGTTCAAGCCCTCCAAACCGGGCGGTTCGGATGAGGAACCCTACAAGAGGGAACCCGGTTCAAGTCCTTTCGTTCCTTTAGACAGATAATTTATTACTAATTGCAGATCCAAAGCCTGATTCCCTTCTCGTGAGTCAGGTTTTTTCATTCCATTCCACGCGGCCTCCTTCGTTTTGAATGAAACGCAGGAGGTAAGATGGAATCCTCACTCTTTTTGCCCTTCATTCCACGCTACCTCCTTCGTTTTGAATGAAACGCAGGAGGTAAGATGGAATCCTCACTCTTTTTGTCCTCCATTCCACGCGGCCTCCTTCGTTTTAAATGAAACGCAGGAGGTAAGATGGAATTGGTCATGATACAATCACATTAATATCAGCAGCTGGGGGTGCCCTATGAGATTTACTGACGGCGCATGGAAAACTGCAGCGGGATTTGAGATACATCCTGCCCGCGAAGTCAGGTTCGTTAAGCAAAGCGGCGGCAAGGTTATCCTTACGATGCCGGCATTTCATGTCTACAACAGGGGCTGCACTTTAAACGGTCCTTACATAACGTGCGAGATCTCTTCACCTTCCGAAAACGTTTTCCGCATAAGGACATATCACTTTAAGGGCGACAAGTCCCTTGAGCCTTCATATTTCAGGCTCAATGAAGGATCAGCCGGGATAGAAGTAAGCGAAAACGAAAAAGAGGTCACCATCAGCAGCGGCGAATCCGTTCTTTCAATAAATAAAGAAAACTATATGTATGAATTAAGGCGCTGTAACAGTGTTATAACGGCCTCCGAAGGCGGCGCTCTCGCTTATGTCAAAGGCACAAACGGCACATACATGAGAGAGCAGCTGAGCCTCAAGGTCGGAGAGCATGTTTACGGTTTGGGCGAGCGTTACGGCAGCTTCATAAGGAACGGCCAGAGCATCGAGACCGACAATCAGGACGGCGGCACGTTCACCGAACAAGCCTACAAGAACATTCCTTTCTATATCACGGACAGCAA
>SVJC01000093.1 GCA_015069215.1 Oscillospiraceae bacterium | reverse complement strand
ATAATGGCTGGCAGTTGTTCAGCGTATCCAGGTGGAGAAGGGAAGATGCCGCTAAACTCAAAGGGTTTGTTGAGCTTGAGTTTGAGAAAAATGAAAGACGGGATATCTATTGGGATGACATACCCATGTTCGTTCATTTCAGTGATTTCAAGCTTGGAATAAAAGAAATGCATAGTGATGATCTGATCGAGATAGACAGTCTGGAAGAATTGAAAAAAATCGATCCGAAATACATAAACGTGTGAGAGGAAATATGGCTAAAGAAATCGTTAAAGAAGTCAGCAAAAAAAAGATTGATCCGTTTACAACGTTTGTGCCGTTCGGATGCGTTCTTGCGTTATGCGCGTATTTTGTGCTGGCCCCGGAAAACTCGACAAATGCTCTCGGGGTCATCAGGAGTTTTCTTGGAGATAAGTGCGGTGTCTATTATCTCATTATAGGTCTTGGTTTCTTCCTGGTCTCACTTTGGCTTTCTTATTCAAAGATTGGAAAACTCACTATAGGCAAGAAGGGCGAGAAACCCGAATACAGTTTTTTTGCATGGGGGGCGATGGTCTTTACATGCGGACTTGCTTCAGACATCCTGTTTTATTCTTTCTGTGAATGGATCTACTACTACGAAGAACCTCACGTGCAGTCATTCGGCAACATCAATGAATGGGTTGCAACTTTTCCTTTGTATCACTGGAGCCTGATACCCTGGAGCTTTTATGCAGTTCTGGCAGCGGCTTTCGGATTCATGCTGTATGTCAGAGGATGCCACAAACAGAAGTATTCCGAAGCCTGCAGACCTTTGCTTGGAAGACGCACTGACGGGATAGCGGGAAAAGTAATAGATATCCTTGCCGTCATAGCGCTCATAGCAGGAACAGCAACAACATTCTCGATCGCAACACCGCTTCTTTCCATGGCCCTGACTGATCTGTTCGGCATTGCCGGTTCCAAATATGTTTCCATCGGTATCCTTTTGGTCGTATGCGGAATCTATACATGTTCTGTAATGAACGGACTAAAAGGCGTCAACATGCTTTCCAAGATATGCATGATCCTGTTTGGGATAATCCTTGCGTATGTTTTCATTTTTGGCGGAGAAGCAAGATTCTCAGTCGAGACGGGAGTAACATCCATTGGCAATATGGTCCAGAATTTCATCGGCTTGTCCACGTGGACAGACGCAACAAGGACGGAAGCGGGCTTTGCGCAGAACTGGACGATCTTCTATTGGGCTTATTGGATGGTATGGTGTGTCGCAGCGCCTTTCTTCATGGGAATGATAAGCCGCGGTAGGACTGTCAAACAGGTCATTATGGGTTCATATGTTTTCGGAACAGCGAGCACATTGATATCTTTTATCGTTTTGGGTAATTTCGGCCTTGGAATGAAAGTGCACGGCAGGTTTGATGCTGTCGCACAGTATCATGCCAACGGAGATGATCTTTACCAGACGATAATCGACATCATACATCAGCTGCCGTTCCCGGCTGTTTTTCTTGTAGTTCTTGCTCTTGCAATGTTTGCGTTCTATGCTACGTCTTTTGACAGCATTACGATGGTCGCATCAAACTACAGTTATAAGAACATCGAGAATAATGAGACAGCAAGCAAGAAGATGAAACTTTTCTGGGCTGTTCTTCTTATTCTGCTTCCGATAGCACTTATCTTTTCGGAAGGAACTATGGCAAATCTTCAGACAGTATCGATCATTGCGGCATTCCCGATAGGAATCGTAATGATATTGATAATTGCAAGTTTTATAAAGGATGCGAAAATGCATCTTGAAGAAAACAACGAGGCAGGAAAATAGTTTTTCTGTTACGCGAATTCGCTTGCAAATCTTACCGGATCGATCTGATACAGTTCTTCACCTAATCTGTCACTTATCTCGATCAGCATGCGCTCATATGTGCACTGCAGAGGCGATACCTGATTCTCGTTGCCGGTATTCATCCTGTTAGCACATCCGCATGAATTCGTGCAGCGCTTGACCAGATCGCATCCCTTGCATGTCTCCGGAGTCGAAGACTTTTTGGCAAGTTCTGCAACTTTTTTATTGTCGATGCCGTTAAATACATTGCCTAAAAGATAGTCTTTATCTCCGATGAACGAGGTGCAAGGATAAAGTTCTCCTGAAGGAGTGACAGGGAGCTGCCTTACTCCAAGATGGCAGCGCTCAGCCGTGTTATTGCCTCTTATGCAGTCGCTTATCTTAGAGTCCAGGGCGGACATGTAGAACCTGTCTTTTTTGATGAAGAGATCTTTAAGATAAACTGCAGTTTTTTCAAGCTGTTCTCTTAACAGATCGAGATCACTGTCGGTCCAGTTTACTTTATGACCGTATGCGATGACAAAAGATACGTGCTTGAATCCGAGCTCGTGAAGATACCTTACTGATTCTGCATAGAAGGGAACAGCCTGAGGTGCGATCGTGGCAAGAGCAGATGCTTCAGGCATATATTTAAGAAGAAGTTTTGCCTTTTCTTCAACAACAGATGAAGTGGGCTTTCCGTTTGCAAAGACTCTGCAGACGTCCTGCGCCTTGCCGTCAAAGGACATGCCTATCCCGAGATGAGCCTTGACTGCACGCTCAAGGAATTCCTCATCTAATAGAGTGCCGTTGGTGGTCATCTTGCAGTCGAATCTTATCCCTGTTTCTTCCGATTTCTTTTCACAGTAATCCAGGGCTTTGTATATGAGGTCCTTCTTGAGCAAAGGTTCGCCGCCGAAAAAGCAGAGGCCCGCGCGCGTCCCTTTCGAGAACGCAAGATCGCAGGCTTTATAGAGCACCTCTTCGCTCATGTCTTTGGGGCATTTCTCGCGGATGCAGTAGCTGCAGTCCATGTTGCAATTATCTGTAAGGTGAAGTGTAAGGTTCATAATCTGTTGTCAGTCAATATTATTCGAAACGATTCCTGCGGTGATCAAGGGTTTTTCAGTTTCTGATGTAGTTTCTTCGGGCACCATAGCCACGTCGCCGGATAGCTCAACTTGAGATTCTGTCGGTTTTGTATCTGCTGTCCCTGCATATTCCACTTCGCCGCAGCCGGTTAATGCTGTTGCTGCGATTGCAGCAGCGATGCCTATTGCGTAAAGCGGCTTCTTATAGTCTTTTAACGGTGATATCTTCATAGCTGTTTACCTCAAGCTTCCTTGCAGTAATTGTCATCGATGGGTACTCCGCCTTCAAGTCTGGTTTCAGATGTCTCTGTGATACTTTCTGCCACTTCCCCATCAAGCTGAACTTCAGTCGTCTCGGTGGGACGAACATCCATTCCGCCCGCATAGTCGGGGCCTTTGCCGGGGTCTGTGCATCCGGATACTGATGCGGCCATGATGGTTGCCGCCAATCCTATGGCATAGAGCGGTTTTTTGTAGTTTTTAGCCTGTGCTATCTTCATAGTCTTGATCTCCTTTTTCGTGCCTTCAACCTTTATACAGATAAAAGGAGAAAAATGTTGCAGTGTCTTTTGAAAATCTGAAATATGATAAAAATTTACTTTCTCTAATAATAAAGCAATTTAATTGATGTTAGAATTAGCACATTATAAATTTTTCTTGAGAGGAGAATCAGATCATGTTCGATTTCAAGTACTATACCCCCACAAAAGTTATTTTCGGAAAGAATACAGAGAGCAAGGTTGCTGACCTTATCAAGGAGTTCGGAGGCACAAAAGTACTGGTCCATTACGGCGGCGGAAGCGTTGTCCGTTCCGGTCTTCTCAAGCGTGTTACGGATACGCTAGATGCAGCTGGCATCAAGTATATCGTTTTAGGAGGAGCTGTTCCGAATCCTCATCTCGGACTTGTTTACGAAGGCATTGAACTCTGCAAAAAAGAAAATGTCGATTTTCTCCTGGCTGTAGGCGGCGGCAGTGCCATCGATTCTGCCAAGGCTATCGGATACGGTGTCGCAAATGAAGGTGATGTATGGGATTACTACGATTATAAGCGTCAGGTAAGCGGCTGCCTTCCTCTGGGCGTCATCCTGACCATTGCGGCAACGGGAAGCGAGATGAGCGATTCATCTGTCATTACTAAGGAAGAGGGGCTCGTTAAGCGCGGATACAGCAGCGATTACGGCCGTCCGAGATTTGCGATCATGAACCCCGAGCTTACGATGACACTTCCTGATTATCAGACGGCATGCGGATGCACCGACATCATGATGCACACGATGGAAAGATATTTCACGAACGGCGGCAACATGGAGATCACTGATGCTTTGGCTGAAGGACTTCTCCGCACAGTTAAGAAGAACGCTGTCATCCTCCGTGACGATCCGAAAAACTATGATGCAAGAGCCGAAGTCATGTGGGCGGGAAGCCTTGCGCATAACGGCCTTACGGGATGCGGCAACGACGGCGGCGACTGGATGACTCATAAGCTTGAGCATGAGCTTGGCGGTCTTTACGATGTTGCTCACGGTGCAGGCCTCGCTGCTATCTGGGGCTCATGGGCACGTTATGTATATAAGAATTGCCTGCCTAGATTCAAGAAGTTTGCGCTAAACGTCATGGATGTCAAGGACGAAGGCACTGATGAAGAGATCGCGCTTAAAGGCATCGAGGCGATGGAGGATTTCTACAGGTCCATCAAGATGCCTACGAACCTGCGGGAACTCGGCGTTAATGCAACAGAGGAAGATCTTGTCACGATGGCTCACAAGTGCGCTGTCGGCGTAGGCGGTGAGATGGGTTCTGCAAGAGTCCTGAACGAAGAGGACATGCTCAATATCTTCAAGGCAAGCGTATAAGCAAAAGGAGGGCTTCCGTATGTCAGTTAAATGGGGTGTCTTAGGCACGGCTAACATCGCTAAAGGTTGTACGATCCCGGGCATGAAAGAAGCCCTTAACTGCGAGCTCTATGCGATTGCAGGAAGATCAGAGGAGAAGGTCTTAAGTTATCAGAAAGAGTTTGGCTTTGAGAAGGCTTACGTAGGTTACGAAAAGCTCATAGAAGACCCTGAGGTTCAGGCTGTCTATATCCCTTTGCCCAATCATCTTCACAAGGAATGGGTCATCAAGGCTCTGAAGGCCGGCAAGCACGTCCTCTGCGAAAAGCCCATGGCACTTAACGCTGAAGATGCTGAAGAGATGTTCGCCGTTGCCAGGGAAAACAATGTCATCCTGATGGAAGCTTTTGCGTATCTTCACAGCAATTATGTTGCATCACTCGCATCGGATATCAAGAGCGGAGTCATAGGTGACGTGGATTTCCTTGAGACTGCATTCTATACGCAGGGCTATGTCGAAGACATAAGGATCCATAAGGACATGGGCGGCGGCGCTGTCTATGATCTCGGGTGCTATTGCACCACATTGATCTTGTCACTGATCGGTTCTGATATCGATTACGTGAAGGCTGATGCCGAGTTTAATGATGAGGGTGCAGACCTTTTCGCTGCCGCCATCATGAAGTTCAAGAACGGCGTAAGAGCTGCGTTTAACGTCGGAATGATATTTGATCCTTCGAATGACGGAAGACGCGACAGACTCTATATCCACGGATCAAAGGGAACCATTGTCTCGGATGTTGAGTTTAACCAGTCCGGTAAACTGACATACACCATTAAGGCCGGAATGAAAGAGTATCATCCTACGGTCGATGCTCCCCATAATTACATGCTCGAGATCGAACAGCTCGGAAGGTGTATTGAAAACGGGGAAACACCGCACATTACCCCTGAATTCTCGCTCAGGAATGCCAAGGTCCTCGACATGGTCCTGGGACAGATCGGCTATTGAGGAACCGATTCAAGCCAGGCTTGAATCTGAAATTGAATCTTCCCCCCCCTCTGAGATCCTGAAGGATTATTACGATAAGATCGCGGGTAATCCCAAAGCAGCACTGATAAAATGCATCGACCGCTGCAACAACATAACTACAATGTCATGGGCATTGAGCCGTGAGAGGATCTACCGTACGATCAAGGAGACTGAAGAACACTATCCCAGGCTCATTGAAGTCCTGAAGGGAGAGATCGAATACAGTAATGCGGCATGGCTGCTTAAATACCAGATCGAGAGCATGCTGGACATCTACAAGAGATTAATGTGAAGTTGACGATTATTCCGAAGATTTATAGAATCAGGGTTATAAGAAAAATCATGCGGAGGTAAACCCATGGCAGACGACAAACTCGATATTTCATCTATCTTCGGAGATACATTTAAGCAGATTTCCAATGCATTGTCAGGCGAGACACAGAAGAAGTCCAAAAAGAAGGTTTCTTCCATAGCCGGCATCCCTCTCCCTCAGAGTTCTTCGACATCCAAGAAGTCAACAACAAAGAAAAAAACAACCACCAAAAAGACTTCGGCGCTCGATAAGGCAACCATGGCAGGTGTTACTGCTGCAAAGAAAGCTTCAACGACAAAGAAGTCAACCGGAAGCAAGACAACTGCGGCCAAGAAGACAACGGCATCAAAGACCACCTCTTCAAAGAAGGCAGGCAAGATCATGCTCGAGATCAACGGCAGACAGATCGACTTCAAGACGATCGAGAGCAAAGCTGCTAAGCTCGGAGGCGACTGCTACGTAGTAGTCAACGAAAAGAAGATCTATAACGATGACGGCAAGTCCGTAAGCCTGTTCTGATCTTTAGGGTACATTCATGAGAACCATCACTTTGGGCACCACGGGAATATCTGTTCCGCAGAATGCTTTTGGTGCGCTTCCCATTCAAAGAGTAAGCAATGATGAAGCCGTTAAGCTTTTGCGGAAAGCTTATGACGGTGGCATGCGCTTTTTCGATACTGCCAGAGCATATTCCGACAGTGAAGAGAAGGTCGGCCTGGCCTTTGACGGAATGAGAGACAAGGTCTTTATTTCCACGAAGACGGGAGCTACTACAAAAGAGAAGTTTTGGGAAGATCTTGAGACATCTTTAAGACTCCTTAAGACAGATTACATAGACATCTATCAGCTGCACTGTGCCGTCAAATGCTACGTGGAGGGAGACGAACTCTACGAGTGCATGAAAGAGGCAAAAAAGCAGGGCAAGATCAGGCACATAGGCATAACCGCACATAAGATCGGTGTAGCCGAAGACATAATCAAGTGCGGGCTTTACGAGACGCTGCAGTTTCCATTTTCGTATCTGGCATCTGACAGGGATATCAAACTCGTACAAGACTGTGAGAAAGCCGGCATGGGCTTCATCGCCATGAAAGGATTGTCCGGCGGGCTCCTGACTGATTCGAAAGCCTGCATGGCATTCATGAGCGGATACAATGCGCTCCCGATCTGGGGCATCCAAAGAGAATCTGAGCTTGATGAATGGCTCTCGTTCTTCGATCAGGATGTCACCATGACTGACGAAATAAGAGCATTCATTGATAAGGACAGGAAAGAACTCCTCGGAGAATTCTGCAGGGGATGCGGCTACTGCATGCCATGTACTGTTGAGATTACGATCAACCAGTGCGCGAGGATGAGCCAGATGATAAGAAGAGCTCCGTCTCAGAACTGGCTCACGGACTTCTGGCAGAAAGAAATGCTGAAGATAGATAACTGCGTTGAATGCGGCGTCTGCAAAACAAGATGCCCTTATGAACTCGACATTCCCAAACTTTTAAAGAAGAATCTTAAAGATTATAAAGAGATCCTTGAAGGCAAGAAAGTCTGATATTCCTGCCCTGGAGCATTACTTTGTTTTTGCCTCAATTCTTTCAGGTCTGTTTAAAGTTGCCGTTACATAATGAACTCAAATCCAAGGAAAGGATGGTACATTATGGACAACGAAAAAGACGTGGAAGTAAAGGAAGAAGTATCCTTGGCAACTGAGACCACCCCCGGTGAGCAGCAGGAGACAAACCCGGAATGTAAGCAGGTTTTGCAGCCGTCAGCACCCGTAAAGAAAGAGAAAAAGAAGAAAGCCAAGGCAGGACGTGTTGTCGCACTTGCAATAGGGTGCACGTTAACCGGAATTGCAATAGGTGTCTGTGGAACTCTGGCGTTTATGGGAATGCATGGTCCCGGAAGAATGTGGGGCAGAAATTTCAGACAAGCAGGAATCGTCAGATATGCAGGACCTGATTCCGGGAAGAACTTCGGAAGAGGCGGGATAAACGGCAATTCCGGCAACCGCCAGAGGACGGATGACAACGGAAGATGGGACAACCGGAACAATAAGGACAATTCAGGCAACCGTGATCAGGGACGCCAGGGAAACGGTGATTTCAGAAGAGGAAATTCAAACAATGGAAACCAGCCGTCCAATGAACAGAATCCATCAGGGACAACAGACGGAACGAAAGCATAAGCAGTAAGTCATAGTCATTTACCAAATACCGTATAAACGAATTAGCCAGATTCTTTATACGGTATTAATTTGCGCTCTATATCCTCTTGTCAGCAGGTAAGATCGCCCCCCATATTCATATCAGTGAAGGCGGTGAAGATCACGTGCATAGTATTTGCCGTATTCTTTGCCATAACCGCCATAAGACTGTAAGGTAAACCTGATATTTGACCGTTTAACTTGACCTGAAAAGACTTAGATGTTATTTTAATACGCGCGCAGAAAGCGCCGACAGTTCGTTTGTGCCATCCTGTCGGAAAACAAAACCAGGACAATCATTTATATCAGTTTTCTCACCGCAAATCCTGTGGTGTTTGATTGAATGTGACTCCTGTTTTGGAGTCATTTTTATTTGGGAGAAAACGTATGAATGAATCTAAAACAGTTTCAAAAACCTTTATGTGCATAGGCATAATCTTTGTCTCCTGCCTTCTTTTGTCAAACCTGATCGCAGGCAAGATGTGGGCAGTGACTGATGATATCACATTGCCTGCTGCTGTAATCCTTTTCCCTCTGACGTACATCATCGGTGATGTTTTCACTGAGGTATACGGCTTCAGAAAGGCGAGGAGCATTATCTGGCTGGGTTTCGTCTGCAGCTTCTTTGCTGTCCTCATCTACATCATTACGATAGCTCTGCCTCATCCGGGCTACTGGGAGAACCAGGGTGCGTACGAAGCGGTTCTCGGAACAACGCCGAGGGTTGCTGTTGCATCATTTGCGGGATATCTTTTCGGAGAGTTCTCTAATTCGATAATCCTTTCCAAGCTCAAGGTCATGAGCAAGGGCAAAAAGCTCTGGGTAAGAACGATCCTTTCAACCGTCATAGGAGAAGGGTTGGATTCATTCATATTCATCATGATCTCGTTCTGGGGAACTATGGAAAATTCCGTAGTCCTCAACATGATCCTTTTCCAGTATCTGTTCAAGGTTGCCTATGAGATCCTCTTTACGCCTGTCACGTATCTTGTCGTTAAGCTGATCAAGAGGAAAGAGGGCATTGACGTTTACGATGAAGGCATCAAATACAATCTTGTAAAGGGGTGATACCATGCGCGAAAAAGAAGGTCTTACAAAGCTCGGAAGTAACGGCACCGTATACAGCACGGATTACGATCCAAGCGTTCTTGAAACTTTCGAGAACAAACACCCTGACAACGATTATTTCGTTAAGTTCAACTGCCCTGAATTTACGAGCCTCTGCCCGATAACGGGACAGCCGGATTTTGCCACGATCACAATCTCTTATGTTCCTGCCGTCCGCATGGTCGAGAGCAAGTCTCTTAAACTTTATCTGTTCTCATTCCGCAATCACGGCGATTTTCACGAGGACTGCGTGAACATAATAATGAAAGATCTTATCAAGCTGATGGATCCCAAATACATTGAAGTATGGGGCAAGTTCACACCCAGGGGAGGGATCTCCATCGATCCTTACTGCAACTACGGAAAGCCCGGAACAAAGTGGGAGAAGGTAGCTGAAGACAGGCTCTTCAATCACGATATGTATCCCGAAAAGGTAGATAACAGATAAACGCATATCAGGACAGTTTTTCCTGGCCCGGTTTCATT
>SVJC01000092.1 GCA_015069215.1 Oscillospiraceae bacterium | reverse complement strand
CCGGCAGCAGGAAAACGGAACGCGGGGCGGAAATTGCAAAAAAAGCCATGCTCGTATATACTAACTCCCGAAATATTTATTATTTAGGAGTTTTCCAAGATGAAAGTTTCAGAAATGTTCATGGCAACACAGCGTGAGATCCCGGCAGATGCCGAGATACCTTCGCATCAGCTGATGCTCAGAGCAGGCCTTATCCGTAAGGCTGCTTCGGGAATCTATTCATTCATGCCTCTCGGATACCGCGCCTACAGAAAGGTCGAGGCTGTCATCCGTGAAGAGATGGACAGGGCGGGCGCACAGGAGCTCATAATGCCTGCGCTTTTGCCGGCTGAAGCTTATCAGGGCTCCGGAAGATGGGAAAAGTTCGGTCCCGAGATGTTCAGGCTTACAGACAGAGGCGGAAGATCTTTCTGCCTTGGTCCTACGCATGAGGAACCTTTCACAGAGGCTGTCAGGGACACCATCAGATCCTACAAGCAGCTTCCTGTAACCCTTTATCAGATACAGCACAAGTACAGGGACGAGAAGCGCCCGAGATTCGGCGTTATCAGGGCCAGAGAGTTCGTCATGAAGGATGCTTATTCCTTTGACGTTGACGAGGCAGGCCTCGATGTCTCTTACCAGAAGATGTATGCCGCATACAGAAGGATCTTCGACAGGTTCGGCCTTGATTACACGATCGTTGACGCTGATTCAGGCGCAATGGGCGGTTCAGGCTCACAGGAGTTCATGGTAAAGAGTGAAGTCGGTGAGGACGCGATCTGCTTCTGCGACGAGTGCGGATATGCCGCAAACGAGGAGAAGGCAGGCTGGACAAGAGGTGCGGCAGATACTGCTGACATGCTCGAGATCGAAAAGATCCACACGCCTGACGTTAAGACGATCGAAGAGCTCTGCGGTTACCTTAACTGCGGACCTGAGGCTTTCGTAAAGACGATCCTTTACAACATCGACGGAAAGTTCGTTGCTGCAATGTGCAGGGGCGACCGTGACATCAACGAGACAAAGCTCGGCAACCTTTACGATGCAACTGAGATGGAGCTCGCAGCTTTTGCTGACGTTGAAGCCATCACAGGTGCAAAGGTAGGCTTTGCAGGCCCTGTAGGCCTCAAGCAGAAGATCGACATCATAGTCGATCCCGAAGTTGCCGGAATGAGAAACTTCGTCGTAGGCGCATGCGAGACTGATTACCACTTCAAGAACGTCAACATCGGAAGGGATTTCGAGGCTGATCAGGTAGCCGATATCACGAACGCAAGAGAGGGCGATATCTGCCCGAAGTGCGGCAAGGGCAAGCTCGGCATGGCTAGAGGCGTTGAGGTTGGACATATCTTCAAGCTCGGAACCAAGTATTCCAAGGCTTTGGGCTGCATCTACCTCGACAAGGACGGCAAGGAGCACAACATGGTAATGGGATGCTACGGCATCGGCGTTTCGAGAGTCCTTGCAGCCATCATCGAGCAGTTCCACGATGACGACGGAATCATCTGGCCTTCCATCGTTGCACCTTACAAGGTAATGGTCATTCCCACAAAGACAAATGACGAGGCCATCATGGGTCTTGCCGAAAAGATCTATAACGACCTTTCTGACAAGGGTGTTGACGTCCTGATCGACGACAGGAACGAAAGACCCGGCGTCAAGTTCAAGGACTGCGACCTCATCGGAATCCCGCTCCGCATCACTGTCGGAAGAAGGGCTGCCGAGGGCATCGTTGAAGTCAAGGCAAGAGGCGGAGCTGATGCTTCCGAGATGACTGCCGACGAGGCTGTCTCTGAGGCACTCAAGATCTGATGAGATCATCTCTTTTGCGGGTATTTGCAGCGGCCCTGGCCGCGGTCATGGCAGTGAGCTTAGGCCCATGCCCGCAAGTGTCTGCTGATAAGGCCAAGAAGAAAGCCAATTTTGAAGCAGCTGATTTCACTTCGTATGAACTCGTCACTTATGAGGGCGGGGTCATAAAGATCGGTGTTGAGGGTAAAGAATTCACCGTCTCTACCGAAGCCGCAAGCTATTTCGAGATAACGCTTTACAGGGCTGACACAAGCCGTGTCGTAAGGCGTTTCAAGAAACAGACAGGTGAGTTCTCTGTTGACCTCGACGGGTATCTCGAAAAGGGAAAGCTGTATTTCGTTGCCGTAAGTTATCAGTACGGTTCTTCTGTCATTACCCAGGACGATAACTACATCTTCCTGGGTGACGATGACGAGATCCATTTCTACAAGTCACCGACCTATGCATTCAACGTTGAACGATGCAAGGAATTGAAAGACGACGAGGCCTCGCTCAAGGAGTGCCTTCAGCCGCAGAACGACATAGAGTCAGACGATCCCGTAATCGTCGAATACTCAAACCAGATATGCGAAGGCAGCAAGTCCGATTGGGAAAAGGTGTATCACATATACACTTACATCATCGGCGCGATGGCCTATGACAATTCACAGACCGATAAGAACAACAAGATGGTCTATCAGGACGGTTCCATCTGCCTCATGAGGCGCGGAATGGCTGTCTGCGAAGGCTTCGGAAATGTTTTCACCGCGCTCTGCAGGGCACAGGGGATACCTGCGACCGTTGAATTCGGAGTAGGTCTTGCAAGCTACGATGAGATGATGGCGGATAACTTACCCGAAGATGAGACGCCCGATCACGCGTGGGCAGCGGTCTATGTCGGAGGCAAATGGCGTTTCGTCGATCCGACTTATGATTCCGGCAAGACATACGAAGGCAAGTCCTGGGACAACGGCAAGATCGTTGAGGGCGTTCCAACGTATAACTACTATCTGCTTCCTTTGGAGGCTTTCTCGTATGCGCATAAGATCTGTGATGCAGATACCGTTCATGGTTACGAGAGATCGGGTTCATGCGGAAAGAACGCTACTTTCAGCATTTCGCGCGACGGAACCCTCACGATATCGGGAACAGGCACCATACAGATGCCTTACGGAGTAAACGGATTTTCGAAGATCGTTTTCGCGCCTGATTCCAAGATAACATGCATCGGAAAGAAGTGCTTCTTTGACTGCGACCTTATCACGAGCGTGATCCTCCCGGACTCGGTCGTTGAGATAGGGCAGGAAGCCTTTAACAGCTGCGAGGACCTCGAATACATCTATCTTCCCGAAGGCCTCGAAAGAATAGGACAGGAAGCTTTTGACGGCTGTGACGAGCTTGCCTACGTAAGGGTTCCCAAGTCCGTAAAGCGCATGGGAAGCTGGGCTTTCGACGATTGCCCGCGGCTTTATCTGAGCCTTCCTTCAAAGTGGAAGGGGTACGACCAGAAATACGACTGCAAGCCGATGTATACCGAATATACATGACGCGCGACCTTTGAGATCACGCGTCATTTTTTAGTGTTTTCTTATTAAGTTGAAACCTTATTTCGAAGGGGTATCCGCCTCTCCGTTCATCCAGCTCTGGTGGTAGTTCTTGCGCCTGTATTCTTCGGGCGTCATTCCGGTCGTCTTCTTGAATACCTGGATGAAATGGGACTGTGATGAGAATCCGAGGTAATTTGCGACCGTGAGTGAAGACTCGTCAAGGTGACGGAGCATGTTGCAGGCAACAGTTATCTTCTGATCCCTGATGTAACGGCTGAGCGTGATCCCCATTTCCTGCTTGAAGAGCTTGGAAAGATAGCTCGAGTTGAGTGACAGCGAATCAGCGATGGATTCGACGGTCAGATTGTCCTGGATGTGTGAGCGGATGTAGTCGATCGCAACGACGATGTGGCGCGAAACGACCTTGCTCTTGGTAAGTTCGTTCATCTTGCGGCAGTAGTGGCGGAGAAGGTCCATCTGGAACTGCCTGACTTCCTCGCCGGAAGTTGCGTTGTCGATGAGCTCAATATAGATGTCGCTCAATGTGTAAGCCACGGAGATCTCCATGCCCTGCTCGATGCAGAAGCGGCTTACGAGAGCCGTCAGGATAACTGCATGGTATTTGCGGTTCTGAAGGGCATTATTGCTGAGCTTGCCCAGGACCTGGTCAGCTCCGAAGGTCTTAAGACGTTCCTCCAACGCCCTTGTATTACCACTGGCTACTATCTCGTAAAAATTGATCTCGCGGTTGTAACTTTCGAGGCGTCCTTCCGCGTTTCCTTCGTCCATCAGTCTTCTTGCAAGTTCTTTTTCGATATTGATCATGCGGACCTTCTTTTCGCCGCGGGAAGCGGTCTTATCACAAATTTTTGACTATACACCTAAAATATTATATTTTTTGTCGAAACATGTAAAGATAACTGCCATATTCGGTAAAAATCGGCTACTCCGCTTATTGAGTATTTTTTCGAAAATATATATAATTTTTTCGTAAGCTTAGTGGGGTTGAACTGATGACTGACGAACTTAAAGACATCATATATGCAGACTTGTTCAGGTATACCGGCAATGCCAGGCGTTATAAGAACATCTATGCATGCTATCTCCAGGAGAGACGTTCAAGCCCCGAATTCAGCTATATCAGCGTCATGCGCCGTACCCGCTACTACTACGACCAGATCCAGAAGTTCGACGGTATCCGCAGGAAGATCGCTGAGATCAAGTTCCACGTAACCAACTGGAGACTCGACAGACTGAGCCGCAAATATCATTTCCAGATCCCTTACGACACCAATATCGGCAAGGGTTTTTATCTTGCGCATTTCGGCCGTGTCATCATCCACCCGAAGAGCGTCATCGGCCACAACGTCAACGTTTCGACGGGCGTTGTCATCGGCACTCAGTTCAGAGGCAAGAGGAAGGGTTCTCCGCATATCGGCAATTATGTTTGGATCGGCGCAAACGCAGTCATAGTCGGCAATATCAACATTGGCAACAACGTCCTTATCGCACCCGGTGCGTATGTTAACTTTGACGTGCCCGACGGTTCGATCGTAATCGGCAACCCGGGTCTCATCAGACGTTCGCCCGGTGCTACGCTCAATTACATCAACAATACGATACTGTTCGACGAGTATAACGTCCGTTCGGATGGTGTCAAGCAATGGTAATGGGTCCCGGATTCTTTCAGAACAACCGAAAAGTCTTCGCAGAAAAGCTGCCAGATAACACGGCGGCTTTCGTTTTTTCAGGCGAAGAGAAGAAGATGTGCGCAGATACCGAATACAGGTTTCTGCCCGACCGCAATTATTTCTACCTGACAGGCCTCGAAAAGCCTGACTTCATGCTGGTCATCCTTAAGAAGGATGGCGTTGTCAAAGAGCACCTTTTTGCACCCGAGCATGATGACCTTAAGGAGCGCTGGACGGGAAAGCGCATGGATTTTTCGAAGATTGCGGAGATCTCCGGCATTTCGGAGGACAATATCCGTGCAAGAGAGAACTTTGCGGATTACGTATTCAATCTTGCGTCCGAGAATTCGCTGCGTTTCGGTGTTGACGGAAGCTCTGTTATGACAGCAACCCGTGAGTTCGCAGACAGGACGCGCAAGCAGGGAAGAGAGCCTTTTGACATCTCTTCTATCCTGACCGAGATGAGACTTGTAAAGAGCAGCGAAGAGATCGCTTCGATCGAAGAGGCTGCGAGAATTACAGAAGAATCTTTAGCAGAGATGAAAAAGCTAATAAAGCCGGGCGTGACCGAATATGAGCTCTACGCAAAGCTCGAGTATGAGATGGCGAAGAGAAGCGGCATGCTTTTCGCATTCCAGACGATAGTATCGTGCGGAACCAACACGTTCTATCTGCATCACGGCGATCCCGAGAGAGACGGTGATGGCGTTGCCAAGGAAGGTTCCATCATCCAGGTGGACGTCGGCGCGAGGGTCAACGGTTACTGCGCAGACATTTCGAGAGTGTATTTCGTAGGACGCCCCGAATCTGATGACGACAAGCGCGTTAAGCTTCACGGTCTGATCAGAGAACTGAGGCAAAAAGCGTTCTCGTTCATCGCTCCCGGAAAGACTTTTGCGGACCTTAATTCACAAATGTATGACATCGCAGGCAAATGGCTTGCGAAGCAGGGTTTAATCAATGATAATTTCAGCAAGGACGATGTTACTGCTTATTACTGGCACAACACCTCGCATTTTCTTGGGCTCGACGTTCATGACGTCGGTTCGCGCGACCGCGCTTTTGCCACGGGAAACTGCCTTGCTGTTGAGCCCGGCGTTTATATTCCCGAATGGGGTGTCGGTTTCAGGATAGAAGACGACGTCGTTCTTACTACGGACGGCTGCCGGCTTTTGAGTTCCGGAGCTGACGACCTGGAGGGAATTATTGCAGATTGAAACTGCTCTCGTAAAACTTGAGATGAATTCCGGCGCACTTGTCGTCGTCCTTGCCGTGTTGGTATTGCTCCTCGCGGCCGCTTGCGCATTCGGTTATTTTCTCTGGTACTGTGAGAGACTTTTCAAGCGGATATATTCACGACCCAAGCCCCTTCCTCAGGTTGACAGGGCACCCACACAGATCGACAGGACAACCATCACCGGAAGAGGCCGCAACTGGTTCTATTCGTACAGAAGGGAATGGATAAACGTCCGTACGGGTTCTTTCGACGGAACAAGGCTTTCCGCATATTACAGGCCGTCTTCAGATCCCGGATGCCGCAACATGCTGATAATGATCCACGGTTATGACGAGGATCCGACTGAAGTCGCGGCATACGCAAAGCTCCTCATGAAAAAGATTTCCTGCCACGTGCTCATCACTCACATGAGAGCGCACGGTATGAGCGACGGAAAGAGCTTCACATGGGGCCTTAGGGAAAGCGTCGATCTTGAAGGATGGTTTGATTTCACCAGAAGGAGATTAGGACCTTACTGCAGGATCTACATCTTCGGAAGGGGCGTAGGCGCAACGGCCGCGCTGCTCGCGGCACAGCAGAACGGCTTCTGCCCCGAAGTATGCGGCATAATCGCCGATTCGCCCGTTGATACGCTTCCTTCTTATCTCCGCAATTATCTTTCAAGGGACAAGTTCATCAATACTGACGCCGTGCTCTACAGATTAAGGATGATGAGCAAGGCCCGTTTCGGATTCGACATGAACGTCTGCGACTGCGCCGTTCACGCAGGCAGGATAAGGGTCCCGGTACTTATCTTCCAGGGCGGTGAGGACGAAGAGACTCCGCCAAGGGGAGCAAACGACATTTACGATAACTTAAGATGCCGCAAGAGAATGGTCGTGGTCAACGATGCAAGGCACCTCATGTGCTATGAGAACGCCCAGGCGCTTTACGAGCGAGAAGTTCAAAAATTCCTGGAATCGTGTCTTATCAGGCTTGTAAAACTGGGACGCTTGTAGTATATTTTCTCGCGAACAGAAATAACGGGGAGCTTGCACGCAGTGATCTGACGCGTCAGCAGGCTGAGAGGGCAGTAATCGCCGACCCGCTGAACCTGACGGATAATGCCGGCGTAGGGAACACATCTATTAACATGTATCTCCTCCTAAGGAATATGACGCAGGTCGGTTTCTGATAGGAGGTATTTTTATGACAACAAAAACTTCGAACAAAGAGAAGATCCTCTCGATCGCTGCAGGCGGCGTGGTTATCGCGCTTGCATTCGTGTTATCGAAGATCACTATTTTCGAGATGCCCATGGGCGGTTCGATCACACCTGCTTCCACATTGCCGATCATCGTATACGGAATGGCCTTCGGACCTTTCTGGGGCTTCATCGTTGCAGTGGTTTACAGCATCCTTCAGCTCATTGACGGCCTGCGATGGTTCGTAAGCCCGTTCCAGATGTTCCTCGATTACGTGATCGGTTATGCGGCGCTCGGAATCGCAGGCTTCGCAGGACTCAAGGCCGAAGAGAGGATCAAGATCAAGAATCCGCTGTTCCGTTTCCGCAGGGCAGGGATCGTAAGAGCTGCTATTTTCGCTGTGGTCGCATACGTGATCAGATGGATCGGTTCCGTTGCTTCAGGCGTCATCTTCTATGCGGAATATGCAGCTGATGCAGGCTATGACAATGCACTCATTTATTCAATGGTATATAACGGAAGCTTCCTTGCTGTTGACCTCGGAATCTGCATTGCGGCACTCATCGTACTCTACCTTGTCATCCCTTCAAAAAAGGCAGAATTGAAAGATTAACAGTTAATTAATTCAATTCAGGCAACTGTTGGCTTATAATGATTAAAAGGTCAAAGCCTTTTGCAATCTTCAAAACGGAAGGGAGTGATTTTATGAAGATCACAACACAGGGCAACGGAATCAAGATCGGACCCAGACTCGAGGACAAGATCGCCTCAAAGATGGCAAAGTTCGACAAGTATTTCGGTGACGAGGGAACCCTTAATGTACGCATCAGACCTGAGGGCGCAAAGATGGTAATCGAGATAACCATGAAGCTCGACGGAAAGATCTACAGAGCCGAGGCACGCGATGAAGACATCCTGACTGGCGTCGACAAGACAGTCGACAAGCTCGAATCCCAGATCAGAAGGCAGAAGACGAAGTTCCTTAAGAAGAAGAAAGACTATCCCGGAATCGTCAACTTCCTTGAGGACGACGGCGGCGCAGACTTCGATTTCGAAGACGAACCCGAGGACAAGATCACAAAGCGCAAGCAGTTCGCTCTGCGCCCGATGACAACCGAGGACGCCATTCTGCAGCTTGAGATGCTCGGCCACGATTTCTACGTTTATCTCGACAGCGATACCAACTCGGTATGCATCGTATATAAGAGGAACGACGGCGGATACGGACTTCTTGAGCCGGAGTACTGATACATTAACTGAACACTTGGGGGCCGCCTTGTGCGGCCCTTTTTTATTGGTGTGTGGCGAGTCTCTGTCAGCTCCTCTGTTTTGGCGTGGACAGAGGAGCTGTCGCAGAATATACGTCGGTTTTGCCGTTCGTTCTCTGTTACCTCCTCTGTTTTGGAGCAAACAGAGGAGGCAACAGCTAATATGCAGCTTCGGCACGACAAATTAGCTGTAAGTGTATCCGTTTTGTTGAAAACAGCTACACTTACAGTTAATATGCCGCTTTATAAGCGCCGAATTATCTGTAAATTCTGTTATAATTCGTATGGTTATTTGAGAGGGGTAATATGACACTTAATGAACTGAAGCCGGGCATGTCGGCGGTTATTGAAAAGGTCGGGGGAGAAGGCGCTTTAAGGCAGCATTTTCTCGACATGGGCGTGATTCCCGGCGTTGAGATCACATTGATAAAATTAGCTCCGATGGGCGATCCCATGGAGCTCAGGATACACGGCTACGAGCTTACATTGAGGCTTGCGGATGCTGAGCAGATCGAGATCAGCGAGAAGAAAAAAGAAGAGACGGAGCCTGAACAGCCGCAGACAAAGTCCAAAAAGGAACAAAAGCCCAAGGAACATAAGCACCCGAGGATCGGTGAGGTCTATTCGGGTCACGATTATGCAGAAGAGCATGCCGCGGGCCCTGTTAATACCGGAAAACTCGTTTTCGCGCTGGCCGGAAACCAGAACTGCGGAAAGACGACTCTCTTCAACCAGCTGACGGGCGCAAACCAGCATGTCGGCAATTTCCCGGGCGTTACCGTTGACCGCAAGAGCGGTTCGATCAGGAACTATCCGAACACGGAAGTCGTCGACCTTCCGGGCATCTATTCGCTGTCGCCTTACACGAGTGAGGAGATCGTCTCAAGGCAGTTTATCCTTGAGGAAAAGCCGACGGCGATAATCAACATAATCGATGCGACAAACATCGAACGTAATCTTTATCTGACGCTGCAGCTGATGGGCCTGGGGATCCCGATGGTCCTCGCCGTCAACATGATGGACGAGCTAAGGGGCAACGGCGGTTCGATCAGGATCAACGAAATGGAGGAACTCCTCCAGATCCCTGTCGTACCTATCTCGGCTGCTAAGAATGAAGGTATCGAAGAACTTGTGCATCACGCGATCCACGTGGCGGCATATAACGAGAAGCCCGGACGCGTTGATTTCTGCGACAGCTCTGCAGGCGGCGGTGCCGTCCACAGGGCGATACACGGCGTAATGCACCTGATCGA
>SVJC01000091.1 GCA_015069215.1 Oscillospiraceae bacterium | reverse complement strand
TATTCAAAACAAGAGGAGCAACGGTATTTACGAGGGTGCCGGCTATCGAAGCATTGGTACCCTGACGCTGCATGATGTCTCCTGCCATTCTCTGCGAAAAGAAGATCATCGGGAGCTTTAATACCTTCCACATGTATGAGGCATTACCCTCGATGGCCATCTTTCCGTTGATCCTTAAACTGTATACGGTCTGCGCCCACATGACTATGAGCTGGAAAAAGGCGAGGATCACCATGACGGTAATGAACGGATAAAGCCAGCTTGGCGCGGCTCCCGTAAGGAGTCTGTCGAAGAAGATACGTGACATTACCGGATTGATGACGTCGAACAGATAAGCGATGACCGAAGTCAGAACAACGAATATCACCGCGGGTGCCGCTCCCTTAAGACGCTTTTTCGCGAATGCCAAAGTGCTCTTTTTCTTGCCCGAAGGCGAGAAATCTTCGGAAGGGGCAAACGTCAAGACAAGGCCCGTAAAGGATACGTCGAACTCCTCCATCGGAACTTTGACAACGCCTCTGGCAGGATCGTTGATTATTGCCTTGTTGCCCTTGAAGCCGTCGAGGACGACAAAGTGCGAGTGATTCCAGTGGATGATGCAGGGATACGTTGCTTCCTTCTGGATGGCGTCAAGCTCCATCTTGTAGCCGTGAACCTCAAGTCCGTAATGCTGGGCGGCGAGGAAGATATTCTTCATGTTAGAGCCGTCCCTTGAGACACCGCAGTCGAGACGCACCTGCTCCAGGGGGATCCATTTGTTGTAGTAGGCCAATACCATGGCAAGGCTCGCAGCTCCGCACTCCAGTGCTTCAAGCTGCATTATCACAGGAACCTTAGCCACGCCCTTTTTAACGGGTTGCTTTACTCTCTTTTCCGACATAACCATCCTCCGGCGTCAGTTCCAAAGGAAGCTTATCGGCGTGGTGTCCTCGATCACGACAACTACGTCGTATTCGCCATCAGGGATCGGAAGATGCTGATTATCCATTTCAACTATGACGAAGATATATCCGTCTCCGTTGTTATATACGCCGGAGACCTTTCCGTTCTCGTTTCCGAGCCTGACCTTCATGTCGGTCTTGATGACGTTGTCATATGTTAGAGGGAGCTGGGCATTTACGAGAGTGTAACTGTCTTCAAAAGACTGGACGTCCATCTTTACGGTAACGGTATTCTCGAGATGTGCGGTCGATGCGTAAACGATGAAACCCGCAAGAAGGACCACTATTGCCGTAAGAAGCATCCAAAGCTTCGGGCTGGTAACACGCATGTAGTCGTGAAGTTCTTCCGGGGATGAAATATGATCGATGCTCTTTTGTCTGAATAACTGCTTATCCATTATCTGTTCCTCGCTTTCAGCGAACACTGATTCAATTTATATAAAACACCAAGCACAAAACAACAGTATTAACTAATTATAAATTTTTCTTGAAAACTATCAATCAACACCTTATACAATACAAGCCGCGTAAGAGGTGCCGTTCCAATGGCACTATATAGAAATCATGTTAAAATGATAAATGACGGCAAACACCGTCAAGAACACACATTCCGGAAAGAGAGACCATGAAGACCGACACTAAACCAGCGCTGTCTAACCGTAACGGAGCATTGGATTTCCTGAAATTCGCGGCTTCGGTCATCTTGGTCCTGCATCACTACCAGCAGGTAAACAATGTCTTTATCGACAACGGCGTCAATTTCTACAGCGGCCATTTCTATTGGGGATTTCTCGTTGAGCTTTTCTTTCTGCTGTCAGGATTCTGTTCTTTCAACGCAGTCACAAAGATACTGGATGGTCAGCTCGAATTCAAAAAATACTATCTTCAGCGCTGCACCAGACTACTGCCGCTGGTATCCGCCGCAGGTGTGATCTACTATCTCGTCAATAACTATCTTTATTTTGGCATCATGGGCGAATACTATCTTGCGAGATCTACCGGACGTGAACTTATTCTTACGTTCCTGGGTATTCAGGTCAGCTGGGCAAGTCTTGAGAAATGCCACCTGAATCCTCCGATGTGGTATATCAGTTCCCTCCTGATAGGTTGTGTATATTTATATCTGGCAACAAAACTAAGCAGAAAAGCCAAAGCAAAACATGCATATGTGTATATTCTCATCACGATGATATTCATTGCGGTGTTGGGTGATCTTTTCGGAATCGAACTTCCTTTTTACGAAGAAGGTGCAAGAAGATCCGTAATAGGCGTTTTCTTAGGTGTACTGCTTGCAATCTTCCTGAACAAACATACGCTCAAAGGCATTCATTACATTATTGTCGGTCTTATGGGGATCTGCGGAGCCGGTCTTTACCTGCTCGCGCTCAGTGATGAAAGGCTCCTTCTCGAAAGATATGCTCTCTCGTTCATTTTCTTCCCGGCGGTCATCATCATTTTCAACTCACCGGCAGTTAATAAGCTCTTCTCCGCCAAGATCTGGAACATATTGGGAGGAGCATCGTTTGATACTTACGTGCTGCACGTTTTGTGCCTCCTCCTCTTAAAGTGCGCGGACCGTGCCTGGGGGCTTCACCTCAATTTCGAAAACTGGTGGCTCGAGTATCTGACCTGCCTTGTGATCTTCGGCATAGGCCTTCTTTCCTACCGTTTTGTCGAGCCGAACCTAAAGAAGCTGGGCGAAAAGTTCATAAGCCTCTTCTAAAGCCCTTGTTTTTCAGGCTTTTCCGTTTGGTTTCGCAAAACGGCTTAATATGTTGTATAATACCGTACGCTATAATTAAGAAATCTTACAAGAATATATATGGAGGCCCGATATGAACGAATACATCAAGCAGATCTCCGACAGGATCAGGGAACTTCGTGACATACTCGATCTGGACGCTGAAGACGTCGCACGCGAGATCGGTGTCAGCAAGGACGAATACCTTGCATATGAGACCGGCGCGAAAGAGATCCCGATCAGCCTTCTTTACAAGGTCGCTGAAATGTTCAGGGTCGATCCCACGGTCCTCATGACCGGAGACGTCCCCAGAATGGACGATTACACGGTCGTCAGAGGCGGCAACGGCGTCAAGGTTGAGCGTTATCCCGGTTATTCCTTCAGCGCTCTTGCCTTCAACTACAAGCACAGACAGATGGACCCCATGATCGTTACGCTTTCGAAGTCCGAGACTGCAGAGCTCGTTAAGCACGGCGGCCAGGAATTCAACTACGTTATCGAGGGCACGATCAAGGTAGTCGTAGGCGACCGCGAGTTCACATTGAACGCAGGCGATTCCATCTATTTCAATCCCGAAAAGCCCCACGGACAGAGGGCAGTCACAGAGAACGCAAAGTTCCTGACGATAATCAACGGCTAAAACCTCAAGGAGATATAAAGACTTATGAGCTTACTGGAAAGATTTGTCGAGAGAGTTGACTTCGACAGCTACGAAGATTTCAAGCAGAACTTCAAGCTGAAAGTCCCCAAGGACTTTAACTTCGGATTCGACGTCGTCGACGTATACGCAGATACCGAGCCCGACCGCGAGGCTCTCATCTGGTGCGACGATAACGGCAATGAGAAGCACTTTACCTTCACTGACATCAAAGAGAAGAGCAACCGCGTAGCCAACATGTTCAAGGGTTTGGGCATCAAGAAGGGCGACAGGATCCTCATGATCCTCCGTCAGCGTCCCGAAGTCTGGTTCACAATGGTCGGTCTCCACAAGCTCGGTGCAGTCGTCATACCTGCTACATTCCAGCTCGAATACCACGATATCGTTTACCGCTGCAATGCTGCAAACGTTAAGATGATCGTCTGCGCAGATGACCAATGGATAATCGACAACGTAAACAGCGCACGTCCCGACTGCAAGACAGTTCAGATCTGCAGCGTTATCGGCAAAGCACCCGAGGGGTGGCGTTCACTTACCGACGACATCGATGCGGCTTCTCCTGTTTTTGACAGGCCCACAGGCGATGAGGCAACACACAACGAAGATCCCATGATCATCTACTTCTCTTCCGGCACGACCGGTGAGCCCAAGATGATCCTCCACGATTATCTTCTCCCTCTGGGACACATCGTTACTGCCAAGTACTGGCAGCAGGTCTACGACGGCTGCAGACACCTTACACAGGCTGACTCCGGCTGGGCCAAGTTCGCATGGGGCAAGATCTACGGACAGTGGATCGCAGGCGCTGTCAACGTTACTTTCGACACACAGGGCAAGTTCAACGCCCAGAAGATGCTCGAGATAATCGAGAAGCTCAAGCTCAACTCATTCTGCGGACCTTCAACGATCTACCGTTACCTGATCCAGGAAGATCTTTCAAAGTATGACTTCTCCTCCATCAAGCACTGCTCAATGGCAGGCGAACCTTTGAATCCTGAGGTCTTCTACAAGTGGAAGGATGCAACTGGTCTTGAGATCAGAGAGGGATTCGGCCAGACCGAAGGAAGCGTACTTTTCGCCAACTTCCCCTGGATCGACGTTAAGCCCGGTTCAACCGGCATGCCCACTCCCCTTTACGACATCCAGCTTTTGGATGACGAAGGCAACCCCGTTGAGGACGGTATCGTAGGCAACGTCATCATCAAGAACGCGTCTTCGCACCCTATCGGACTTTTCAAGGAATACTATCAGAACCCTGAGGCAATGGCTGACCAGTGGCCCGGTGCCGACTACAACACAGGTGACACTGCATGGAGAGATCCGGACGGATACATCTGGTTCGTAGGAAGAAACGACGACGTTATCAAGTGCTCCGGCTACCGCATCGGACCCTTCGAGGTCGAGAGCGCTCTCATGACCCACCCTGCCGTTCTCGAGTGCGCGGTCACATCCGTACCCGATCCGATGAGAGGACAGGCTGTAAAGGCCACCATCGTCCTCACAAAGCAGTACAAGGGAAAGGGAACACCTGAGCTCGTTAAAGAGCTTCAGAACCACGTCAAGCACGCTACAGCTCCTTACAAGTACCCCAGGGTCATAGAGTTCGTTGAAGACCTTCCCAAGACTGCAAGCGGCAAGATAATGCGCAAGGCGATCAAGAAGGCTGACGAAGAAAAGTATAAGGCAGCACAGGCTGCACAGCAGTAAAAAGATAATTGCAATTGAAATCAGGAACTGTCTCTACCTTGAGGCAGTTCCTTTTTTTATCTCGGTACGAAGATCAGATACTTCAGCTGATAATAAAGCTCTGTCGAAAGGACATCCATCGGGCTGAGCTTGTCTGTCGGAAGCGCCAGGAGCAGATTGACCGCGATCGTATAGATCACGCCGCAGAAGACCAGGCCCCTGAATATCTTTATAAGATTTCCGCCTCTTTCCGCCAGTTCTTTTTCGACCGTCACCATTACCATTATCGAAGGTATTACGAGGTACAGCGAAAAGTCCAGCTGATATCGCATCGAAATACCCGTCTTCTGAATGCTCAGTATCATAAGGAACAATGCAAACAGCAACGACATTATCGAGAACCCGTAGAAATAACTCTTCTTGAGCGAAGCCTTCTGCCTTTTCAATAGAAGGATCGAAAGAGACAATGGCGAAAGGACAAAGAAACCGCAATACATCGGGTCAAAGAATTGATAACCGAGGTAATCGGTTTTGGTGTTGACGTAATTATATACGGATCTGACGTACGGGAACTTGGCGGTTATGTTAAGCGGTTGGAAAAGGTATTCAAACATACCCATAAACGTCCTGCTGCCCTCAAAGTATCTGTGTTTGAGATCTGTCTGGCTTAGGTTGTATTGGTATCCGAAATCGAAAATATTACCGAACCTGAGGTAATTGAAATACAATAGCCCGCATCCGATCAGGAACACCGGAAGGATGACGCAGAGGGTATTTCCCATACCTGTGACCGAGAAGAATTTTCGCTGCCTGATCTCTTTTGCAAAGATCGGAAACGCCAAAAGAACAAACAGTCCGAACGTAGGTCTGCAGCCTATCGCAAGGCCCATGCAGATGCTCCCTGCCATCAGCCATCTCTTCTTAATGACCTCTTCCAATGTTTTGGATTCAGTTGATCTGAACCAGCAAACGATACCCGATACGGCAAAGCATAAAGCACTTATAAACGGCACTGAATATACATTCGGGGTATACGCACAATAAAGGACTCCGGAACCGAATATCAGTACCGTGCACAAAACAAAATACATTCCGATGGAGATGTCCTTGTTAAGCCTGCGGCACAGGCTTCTTACCAGCCTGAAACAGGCCGTAATGAATAATATGCCAAACAGTATCACTGCATAAAAGTTTCCGGCAGGAGATCCGGTCAGAGCAAGAACAGGCAGGTAAAACAGCAAAGTCGGAGTTATGCCGTAATAGCTGTAGTATCTGCCGTTATAGTATGCAAAATCGAGATTGAACATCTCGCCATACTTCTCTGCAAGTTCAACGCGTTTTGCATAGTCGTAAGGGTTTTCCATCTGAGCCAGAAATGACGGAGGTATCTGGTTCAGATGCACGTGACCTTCAAGCAGTGCTTCAGCCTGATATGAGAAGATCGCTTCAACATGTTCTGATTCATAGTAAACAATTCCGGTATACTCCTGAAATCTCAGCGTCAGGAATCCCCAAAAGAGCACGAAGAGAATGATGAAATAAATAACGGCATATTTCTTTACCTTACTAACTTCAAGTTTCTCATCGAAAAGCTTTATCTTGTAGACGGGTGAGCTTGGCCGGAATATGATCAGCAAAGAAGCAATAAAGAGCATCAGGGCGAATCTGATGAACCTGAAACGGAAAGGCCTTACCACATTGAAATCCATCACGACGGTCTCCGGATTGACCTTTAATACGTTGCTCTTTTTGGTCTCACCGACGATCCTTATGGACATGTCAGATACTTTTCCGTCAGGATGGATGCGGATGTAATTACTCTCGCTGACCGCATTCAAGACTTCAGTCTCTGATACGGTCAGGTTCGTATTAGCCTCATCTGTATATGAGATCGAAAGCGTCAGCGGAACATCGTCAGGGAAATCGGTCTTTTTGAAGTATACGTTTTTTATCTTTGAATCAAGTCCTTTTATGACCACGGTCTGGTCATCATAAGAAACAGAGTAGTTCTCAGGCTTTTTGAATGTAAGTGATTCCCAAAACCGGACGTTAAAAGCAAACACCTCGATCAATAAGACCGAGATGAATGCGATTATGAAGATCTTTATGTATTTTTCCCTTGTCCCCATACCAGCCTGATATTACTGAAGTCCGTATTTGCGCTTGAAATCTTCTGTCATGGTCACGCCGTGCTCTTTCAGATACTCTTTTGCCTGTTCTATCAATCTTTCAGGCGTCTTGTAATTGAAGAATCCTATGGCGCCGGAATTAATATTGTCGTTGGCTTTACAGACCACGATCGCATCGTTCAGCTGTGTATCGCTGTTAGTCACTCCGTAGAGGCATAAGAAACCCGCAAAGGAACTTATGACCTTGTTATCACTGAGATTGATGACATCCGTGTTTTCTCCTGCCGTCACGAATAGCAGGCCGTGAACAAATTCAAAGTAAACATGGTCATCGTTTCCCAGATCTCCATGGCCCAAATTGATACTCATGGTCTGGTTGCCTTGGGTGTCATAACAGCATATTTCGTCAGTATCGTAAAAAACATAGAGCTTGTCATCGTGGAACACCATGTTTCTCGGAACACGCTGCTCGATGATCTTGGAGAACTTTTCCTCACCGCTTGCAGAGAAGACTTTTATATTGCCTTCGCGGTAGATCTCCGCAAAAAGAGTTCCCTTCTCATTCCATACGGAATAAATGCATTCTCCGCATTCTGCCTTGGTATATTTTCCGGTCGCGGTATCGACATTCAAACGGTAGTACTTTATATCGGTAATACCGTTAGTCTCAAGATAGATCAAAGCTTTTTTTGCATCATTGGAAGCTCTCATCCTTGACATAGGTTTAGTATCAGGAAATTCATTGATATCAACGGTGGTCTTCTTGAGGGAATCGTCATTCATGTCATAGCATACGAGCGTAACCGTGTGAGTGTTCACTTCATATGTTTTCGCCCATATCTTACCGTTTGTAACGGAAAGATATGTCATGTTCGACACGGAAAATTCGCTGTTTGCATCTGCTATCTGGCCGTTGGCACAATTGATCTTGAACAGCTTAAATATTGCGTCATTATCGTCCGTTACCGTCTTATCGAGCAAGTATACAAACAGATTGTCGGGTGAAGCCGCATTATCGAAAAAATAAAAATCACGTTTCGGCGCATCTTTAGTCCAGAGTACCTTCTTGTTCTTCAGATCCGTTCCCGTGAACTTGTCGGTATCATCATTGTAGGTAAGAAGATAATCCCCGCATCTTATGCTGTAATCCGGCACACCTACGGAAGCACTGTTCTCGAATTCGATATACTTTGAATCAGAGAAGTTACCGCTGTATTCGGTGATTATCCTTTTCGTGGAATCCTCGACAAGATACGAGGTCGATTTTCCGTCGCTGAACGGGGACATGCCCATGGTGCCGGCCATGAAGTACTTGCTGGTCTGTATCCTCTTTACGCTTCCGTCACGCGGGATCCAGACAGCAGTTCCGTTCCTGAGTATGTGAGTTACATACTGCTTCGTACTGGAAGTTCTGACTATGCTGTCAGGGAGGTCAAAACTCTTGATCAGCTTGCCGTTGCTCTTATCAACTATCAATAACCTGTTGGAGTAAGCCGCATAGATTACGGGAAGGGTATTTCCTTCTGCTGTCTTGTAATCTGCGCTGATGAGTTTTATGTTTATGATACGGTTTATGGAAGGGAATGTACTCGACCATGTTGTTCTTCCGGACGTATTGATCTGTTCGAGTATGACGGTCGCATCATAGATACGATCGATCGATGCCTGATATGCTGCATTTATGTCATCGTTGGTACGACGCAGGACAATGATGTTTCCATCGCTGTCGAATACCGCGTCAAGATAATCTCCGGAGCCCTCGGTCACGCAGGTCCATTTCTCATTTTCGATATCGCAGACAAACATCAAAAAAGTCCTGTAATCACCGCCCAAGGTTCCGATGGCTGCGAGTCTCGAGAAATCATCGTTGACCAGGAACCGGTAAGTGGAGAAAACGTCGCTTTCTCTCTTGGATTTTTTCGTAAAGACTTCATTATCATGTGTATCGAGCTTTTTAACGATCTTTCCGTCTTCGGCGTTGACGATTATGATGGCTGCATTGCAGTTTAAGACAACATAACCTTTTTGGGGATAATATTCTATGTATTGAGACCGCCCTCCGGCAACATATCCTTCATGCTCGGTCTTCCATTTTTCCGCCAATGTAGCCGGATCATACGATGCAACATATTTCGAGTTGAAAACGATTATATTGCCATTCTTGTCGAGCGTGAAAGCCACCAGACGGTAATCATCGTCTTTCAGGATCTGCTCTTTGCTGTCGTTTCTCTTCCAGATATGCAGGCTTCCCGTTGCATCAAGGGCCAGGACGAGATCTCCGTTTTCGGTGCACTCATAACTGATGATCTCTGCAGGCGTTTCATATCTCCATACCGGAACGGAACGCGATCTTCCCTCGGTGGAATATGCGCCAAGCGCAGAGGAAAGCGCAAACAGAGCATCACTCGTTATCGGACGCCTGTTGCCGGAACTGTCTTCAAATGCCGCAAGCGCAAGCTGTATGGCTCCTATACGGTCACCGTCATCGAGCAGCTTTTGTGATTCGGATGACAGGTATCTCGCCTGGTTCACCTGAGATTTGTTCAATGCATCCTGGATCCTCATGAACGTCCAGCCCACATATACCATGAGTGCTATGGCAGCAGCACATACGAGTGCTGTCTCGATAAGCAGTCTCGTTCTCTTATATGCTTTTCTTCTTCTGATGATCTCGTCGTATTTGCAGCCGAGCATGGAAGCTGCAAGCCTCGGGAGTTCGACCTTCCTGGCCTTGGAAAGCGGCATTCTGTAATCCGCAGCCAAAGGCTCAACTACCTCATCCTTACAATAGAAAGTACCGTCAGCAAGATAATGAGTGATATTGTCGTGCCTTAATTCTTCGG
>SVJC01000090.1 GCA_015069215.1 Oscillospiraceae bacterium | reverse complement strand
GGCAGCGTTGCTTCAACGAAATACCATATCAATATGGACGCTTCTGGAGCTACTGTTTCTTCATGGACAGCCCGACAGCTTGGCGTCAAGGAAGTAGTTACACTGAATCCGTCTACCGGTTCATACTATATTCCTGATGCGGCGCTCAATGCGCTTCAGGAAAAGACCAATATCTATCCGGTAATAAATGCTTTGCTGGCTGATTGTCCGTATGAGCTTTATTGGTATAACAAGGAGAAAGGCGTTGAATTTTTCGAAACGCTGATCGGCGTCAGATATATCGGTAATACTCCCGCACTCTATTTCAAGGACGGAATGACTGTCGGATTCTTTGTTGCTGACGGTTATGCCGTTGATACATTCAAGATCAACACTTCCAAGATCGCAAGGGTAAATACTTCTATTACCAACGCCCAAAAGATCGTCTCCAATGCCGCCGGCAAGTCCGATTACGACAAACTCGTATATTACAGCAAGGCGATCTGCGATCGTGTTGAATATGACCACGCTGCTGCCGACGATGCTACGATGCCTTATGGTGATCCATGGCAGCTTGTATCGGTATTTGATAATGATACCGGCACAAATGTTGTCTGCGAGGGCTATGCAAAAGCATTCAAATATCTGTGTGACCTTACTTCTTTCAACAGCAGCAAGATATACTGCATTCTGGCTTCAGGAACTATGAAGGTCGGTAACGATTCCGGCGGACATATGTGGAATATCGTGAAAATGGAAGACGGCAAGAATTATCTTGTCGATGTTACCAACTGTGATTCAGGCACTGTCGGTTATCCGGATAAGCTGTTTTTGGTCGGTTATTACGGCGGCAATGTAAGCTCAGGATACACATTCAAGTCCGGAACGTCTGCTGTTACTTACGTTTATGATTCTATAACCAATAAGACTTTCAACGCAGAGCTTGTCTTGAACAATGTGAATTATATGCCTGCAGGTCTTTCCGGCACGTGCGGTAACAATCTGCAATGGAGCATCAGCGGGAATACTCTGACCATATCCGGAACGGGAGATATGACGAATTTCAGCTATTATAACGGCACCGGCGCCCCTTGGGAAAAGTACTCACTGTATATTAAAAATGTCGTGATCACTGATGGTGTTACATCCATTGGCAATTTTGCTTTCTATAGTTTTACGGCAATTAAGAACATAACGCTCCCTCATGGCCTTACCAAGATCGGTGAATATGCGTTTGCAGGATGCGTAAATCTTACGGGGATCAAGATCCCTAACACTGTTGATAAGATCGGGAATAATGCTTTTTACGTATGTAGTAATCTTTCAAGGGTTACCATAGAAGAAAGCCTGCACAAAAAAGTTTCCGGACTGTTTGACAGTTGCCCTAAAGCAGTGTTTTACGATTATCTCGTAGCAGGAGATTATGAATTGATGATAACCAATCCTGCTGCAAACGGAACC
This sequence comes from Oscillospiraceae bacterium, assembly GCA_015069215.1. Lineage (GTDB taxonomy): Bacteria > Bacillota > Clostridia > Saccharofermentanales > Saccharofermentanaceae > Saccharofermentans. Next base: position 8,642 of record SVJC01000090.1, on the reverse strand, counting down.
GGAACGGTAATGTTTATCGGTATGGCAAAGCCGACTGAGGCAGTGACGGTTCCCGCGGTTGCTGAGATAAACGGGATCAAGTATAAGGTCACGAGAATTGCTCAAGACGCATTCTTCCAGGACAACACGATCAAGACGCTTGTTATCGGATCAAATGTCACTGTCATTGACGCGAATGCTTTTTACGGTTGCACTAATCTGGTTAAGGTTTCCGGCGGAAAGGGCCTAAAGACGATCGGCAGCAATGCATTTGCTCGCTGCCCGAAGCTCAGTTCGTTCGTGATCACTTCTAAAGTGCTCAGCAAGATAGGAACACAGTCTTTCTATGCCGATTCAAAGCTCAAGACTCTCACGATCAAACAGACGAAAAAGCTTACTAAATCCGGAGTTAAGAATTCTCTCAAGGGTTCTTCGGTAAAGACCGTTAAGGTCAAGAAATCAAAGATCAGAAAATACAAGAAATACTTTAAGAAATCCAATTCAGGAAGAAAAGTTAAGGTTAAGAAGTGAGTCAGGACGGATTAAGCCTTACAAGGAGATTCAGAATGAAACATAAGAGATTAATAGCAATCTTTCTCGTGATGATGATGATCGTCGGTATGATACCGGTTTCCGTTTTCGCGAAAGATGAGATCGAGGTTCAAGAGATCGGGAGCACCAGTGCCGGTGAAGACGGAGAGCATACCGGAGAGGTACCGCCGCAAACCGTTAAGGGTGAGTCTCCTTCCGATAACGATGATCTGTTTAAATCTTATATCGAGAACAGGCTCGAAAACGAAAAGGTCAATAACCGCCGTGTCAAGGTCCGTAAAAGAGCAGCCCACAGCGGTGACAGCTTATCAACCTATAACAGGAATATCTATTATGCAGTGAAGCCTAAGTTGGCAGAGGTTGCAGCAGGAGAGAGAATTTCCACAAGAATCACTATGACTTATTCTGAGATCGGACTTGCCGGTGTTAAGTGGTATGCTTCTGATCTCGGAGTTTCATCTATTGTCAACAGTTCCGGTCAGCTTACGGATGCGGCAAGGAATGCAGTTATGGCAAAACTCGATATCAACCTTAAATTGATCAATAATTCATTGCTGGCTGATTGCCCGTTTGAACTCTATTGGTTTGACAAGACTGCAGGCGTAAGCATGTCGGGTGTTCCTTACTCTTACACCAGTTCTTACATTTCCTTTAAGGCTACCAGTTCGATTACCATGGGGTTTTGTGTAGCAAAGGGTTATGCAGTTTATGACTCTGCTACCGGTTCTTACTCTGAGAACCTGATCGATACAACAAAGATCACACGTGTCAACAATGCGATCGCCACGGCTAAGTCCGTTGTGGCAACTGCCAAGAACAAAACGGATTACGAGAAGCTTGGATATTACCGCACGTGGATATGTGACCAGGTCACTTATGATCACGTTGCTGCAGGAGGCGGGGAAGATTACGGTGATCCCTGGCAGCTTATCTCGGCTTTTGATAATGACAGTTCTACAAACATCGTATGTGAAGGCTATTCCAAGGCATTCATGTATCTTTGTGATCTCACTTCTTTCGGTTCCGACATCACGTGTATTACCGTTACTGGAGTAACCAGCGGCGGACACATGTGGAACATAGTGAACATGGAAGACGGCAAGAATTATCTTGTCGATGTTACCAACTGTGATTCAGGCACTGTCGGTTATCCTGATAAGCTCTTCCTTGCAGGCTGTACCAGCGGCAGCGTGGCAGCCGGCTATACATTTAAGACCAGAAGCGGTTCTCTCACTTACAAATATGATACTGAGACAAAGAGCATATACAGCAGTGAACTGGTAATCAGTACCAAGAATTACGTTCCCACCATCACCTCGGGTACCTGCGGCACCGATCTCAAGTGGAAACTTAGCGGCGGCGTTCTGACGATTACCGGAACCGGAAGCATGACAGATTATGGAAGCACCGGTGATTATCCCTGGAAAGGCAATATAGCTGATATTAAAGCAGTAGTTATTTCAGACGGCGTTACTTCGATCGGAACCTATGCATTCTATAACTGCACGGGAATTACCAAAGTTACCATTCCTGACAGCTTAACACGCATCGGTAATTCCGCATTCGGTAACTGCACAGGCATTACGACTGTTAATTACGGAAGCACCAAGAGTGACTGGGGCAAGATTGTCATCGGTACAGGAAACGATTACCTGACCGGTGCAAAGTTTGACTTCACTTACTATTCGGTAACCATGGATGCAAATGCCGGCGGATCTGTCAAATTATCCGCTGATAAGGCAAAGGGCGGCGATACGATTACAATAACGGCTGTTCCTGCAGCAGGATACGATCTTGTCAGCGTTGAACTGAACGGAACTGTCTTACTTACCAATGAGTTCACCATGCCTGATGAAGACGTTACGGTAAAGGTAACTTTCGCAGCCCACACGCTTATCAAGAAGGACGGTAAAGCTGCAACATGTACCGAAGACGGATATGAAGAGTATTACTTCTGCACCAGATGCAACAAGCTCTTCAGTGACCGCGAGGGTACAAAGGAGATCAGCGAACCGGTCGTCATCAAGGCACTTGGCCATGATTGGGACGATGGTACGGTGACAAAGGCTGCTACTTGTGAGGATGCAGGTACGAAAGTCTTCAAGTGTAAGCACAGCGGCTGTCAGGAGACACGTACCGAGACCTTGGATGCGCTTGGCCATGATTTGAAGGAAATACCTGAGAAGGTGCCTACAGCTACCGAACCCGGCAATTACAAGTACTATGAATGCTTAAGGTGCGGAAAGCTCTACAGTGACGCCCAGGGAAAGAATGAGATCAAGCTTGCTGATACGGTCATTCCTATGCTGACTCATACTCTGACTCCTGTCGAAGCAAAGGCTGCTACCTGTACTGCGGACGGTGTCAAAGCACATTTCAAGTGTACTGATGATGGCTGCGGAAAGCTCTTCAGCGACAAGTACGGCGTGCATGAGATCAAGCCCGAAGATATTGTCGATCCCAAGAAGGGACACGATCTTGAACCTGTAGCCAAGAAGGATGCTACCTGTACCGAAGCAGGCCATGAGGCTTATTTCAAGTGCAAGAGATGTGGCCATTTGTTCAGTGATGAGCACGGAAACAATGAGATCAGTGAACCGGTTGTCATTTCTGCGCTCGGCCACGATAAGGAGCATCTCGAGCATCACGAGTATAAGGCACCTTCCCGTGATAACGACGGAAACTACGAGTACTATGTCTGCCCCGGATGCGGCAAGTATTTTAAGGACGCGGACTGCAAGGAAGAAGTTAAGCCCGTTGAGACCATCATACCTGCGATCGGTGCTGCGAAGCTCGGAGAACAGGCTGATATCGGTGCCATCAGATATGAGGTCACCAACCCTTCGACAGATGGTACGGGTACCGTAAAACTCATAGGAATGGCAAATCCTTCCGAAGTCGTTTCGATACCTTCGACCGTGGTCTACAAGGAGACGACCTATAAGGTTAACAGGATAGGAACCAAGGCTTTCTATGGTGATAAGACCCTCAAGTCCGTAACCATCGGAGCGAACGTGGTGATCATCGATGCAAATGCCTTCTACGGCTGTTCCAACCTTAAAAAGGTAGCGGGAGGCGCAGGACTTAAGACCATTGGAACGAACGCATTTGCACGTTGTTCAAAGCTTTCATCGTTCGTTATCAAGTCCAAGATACTTTATAAGATCGGCGTGAACTGCTTCTACAAGGATTCAAAGCTCAAGACGCTTTATCTTAAGTACACGACGAAGCTTACGAAGTCGGGCGTCAAGAAGTCGCTCAAGGGCTCCAAGGTCAAGACCGTAAAGGTCAAGAAATCCAAGATCAGGAAGTATAGGAAGTACTTCAGGAAGTCCAATTCAGGCAGATACGTAAAGGTCAAGAAATAACCTTACAAACCTGTTATTGAATCCGAAAGCATCTGCTGAAAAGCAGATGCTTTTTTTACCGGAGCAAAATGCCAGTGCTCTATGGCTTCAGAGTGATAAATTGTCCTGATAATCAACATACTTATTATTTAAATCCGTGATATAATTCACTGATTGTATTAGGTGAATAAAATGGAAAAGAATAAATATATCAAGATAAGAGGCGCGCGTGAGCACAACCTCAAGAACATAGACATCGATATCCCGAGGCGGGAAATGGTAGTAATTACCGGACTTTCAGGTTCCGGTAAGTCTTCTTTGGCTTTTGATACGATCTACGCGGAGGGGCAGCGCCGCTATGTCGAGTCGCTCTCTTCTTATGCGAGGATGTTCTTAGGCCAGCTTGAGAAGCCTGATCTGGACAGCATTGAAGGTCTTTCTCCAGCGATATCCATCGACCAGAAATCCACCGTATCCAATCCGAGGTCTACCGTAGGAACGGTAACCGAGATCTACGATTATTTCAGACTTCTTTATGCGCGCGTAGGCGATCCTTATTGCCCTAAGTGCGGCAAGCCGATCCGCACTCAGACTATCGACCAGATTATCGACAAGCTCAAGGAGTACGGCGAAGGAACGCGCATGATCATATACGCTCCGATGGTAAGGGGCAAAAAGGGCGAGTTCGGAAAGCTTTTCGACAGCTTCAGGCGCTCGGGATATGCGAGAGTCAAGGTCGACGGCATAATGTACGAATTGGACGAAGAGATCAAGCTCAACAAGAACAACAAGCATGAGATCTACGTCGTTGTTGACCGTCTGGTCATAAAGGAATCCAATACCACGAGGCTCAATGACTCATGCGAGACTGCCCTGAAGCTTTCGGGCGGCCTTCTGCTTGTTGAGACGCAGACTGCCAAGACAGGCAGCAACGGTGAGAAGGAATACGAGACGAACGAAGAGTTCTTTTCACAGAATCTTGCTTGCCCCGACTGCGGTATCTCCTTTGGCGAGATTACGACCAGGAGCTTTTCGTTCAACAGCCCTGAGGGTGCGTGCCCTAACTGTTCGGGTATAGGAACCCTGATCAAGGTTGACCCCGAGCTCTGTGTAACCAACCCCAAGCTTTCGCTCAATGAAGGTGCTGTAAGGACAGCAGGATGGAATTTCGATGATCCGAAGAGCTGGGGAAGAGGATTCATAATAGCTTTGTCCGAGAGATACGGGTTCTCGCTTGATACGCCTTACTATAAGCTCCCTGAAGAGATCAAGGACATCATCATGTACGGTAACGGCGGCGAGAAGCTGAAGATCGATACGACCAATTCCGTATATCCGAGATCAGGCGATTACTATTCCGCCTGGGAGGGCGTTGTACCGAGTGTCAACAGACGCTGGAAGGAATCCATGTCGGAAGATGCGAAGGCCTCATATGAGCGCTACATGAGCATTGACGTCTGCCCGGTATGCGGAGGTGCAAGACTTAATCACAACAGCCTGGCAGTCAAGATCGGCGGTAAGAACATAAGCGAACTTACAAACCTTTCCGTAAAGAACATGATCACGTTCTTTGAAGGCCTCAGCTTTTCGAAGATGAAGTCTGAGATCGCAGCGCCCATCTTAAGGGAAGTTAACGCAAGACTGCGCTTCCTCTACGATGTCGGACTGGATTACATGACGCTCTCAAGATCTTCTGCAACGCTTTCGGGCGGTGAGGCGCAGAGGATAAGGCTTGCCACCCAGATAGGCGCAGGTCTTCAGGGCGTTCTCTACGTGCTTGACGAGCCTTCGATCGGACTTCACCAGAGAGACAACGACAAGCTCATAAAGACGCTTTTCAAGCTCAGGGATCTGGGCAACTCGATCCTTGTCGTGGAACACGACGAGGAGACCATGAGAGCAGCCGATCACATCGTGGATATCGGTCCGGGAGCAGGCGTGTTCGGAGGCAGGGTAGTAGCACAGGGCACCATTGATGATGTCATCAACACTCCTGAATCAGTTACCGGTGACTATCTGTCCGGAAGGAAGTTCATTCCGGTTCCTTCTGACAGGAGAAAGCCTGATCCAAAGAAGATGCTTTCTATCAAGGGAGCTTCGGTGAATAATCTCAAGAACATCGACGTTGATATCCCACTGGGACTTTTTACAGTCGTAACGGGAGTGTCCGGTTCGGGCAAGTCTTCGCTTATCAACTCGACGCTCGTGCCTTACCTTTCATATGAGCTTAACGGCGCCCACAAGACGCGTGTTAAGTGCGAACGCATTACGGGATACTCCAATCTCGACAAGATCATATGCATCGATCAGAGCCCCATAGGAAGGACTCCGAGGAGTAACCCTGCAACTTATATCGGTCTTTTTGACCTGATAAGGAAGCTTTTCTCTGAAACACCTGATGCCAAGGCAAGAGGTTTCGGTCCGGGAAGATTCTCTTTCAACACAAAGGGAGGAAGGTGCGAAGCCTGCTCAGGCGACGGCGTCAACAAGATCGAAATGCATTTCCTGCCTGATATCTACGTAACCTGCGATGTTTGTAAGGGTAAGCGTTACAACAGGGAGACGCTTGAAGTGCGCTATAACGGCAAGAACATTTCCGATGTCCTCGAAATGTCCGTTGATGAGGCCTGTGATTTCTTCAAGAACCACAGTGCGATCTATAAGAAGGTCAGGACACTTCAGGATGTCGGACTCGGTTACATCAAGCTCGGCCAGCCTTCCACGACGCTGTCCGGAGGTGAGGCCCAGAGGATCAAGCTCGCTTCCGAGCTGTCCCGCCGTGCTACCGGAAAGACTATTTATATCCTTGACGAGCCTACTACAGGTCTTCACGTGGCTGATGTACATAAGCTCGTCGAGATCCTGGAGAGACTTACCGAGACAAAGAACACTGTTGTCGTGATCGAGCATAACCTCGACGTTATCAAGACTGCGGATCACATAATCGATCTCGGACCCGAGAGCGGTGATGAAGGCGGACAGGTGATCGCAGAAGGTACTCCTGAGGAGATCTGCAAGGTCAAGAAGTCTTATACAGGACAATTCCTGAAGCCCGTGCTCGAGAAGGCACGTAAGAGCGGTCAGTATGCCGATATTTCGGCATTTATCGATACTGCAAGGCTCGAAGAAGAACAATATGATATACTTACAGGGCCGAGGGTGAGAAGAAAAATAAAGGAACAAGGGAAGGATTAAACCTACGGTGTAACAAATATGGCACTTTGCAGCATTTGTAATAAAAGACATGCAATAGTTTTTACGAGCCGCTTTGAAGACGGCAAGCGCATCGATGAGGGTTTCTGCCTCAAATGCGCATATGAATCCGGCATAGCCGGTGTAACTGACATGTTCAAGGCAACCGGTATCAATGCCGACAACATCGATGAGATGAGCGACAGGCTCGAGGAGATGATCTCCAACAACGGCATGTCAGTGGATCCCGGAGAATTCCTCAAGCAGCTTGCAGGAAGCGACGGGGATTTCAACGAAGGATATTCCGAAGACGATGATTCCTATGAGTTTGATGAAGACAGCACGCCGGTTGGCATTTCTGATCCCGTAAAGTCTGACGAAAAGGACGAAGACAAGGATAAAGATAAGGATAACGGCCGCCCGTCTTTCTTTGATAATCTGTTCGGCAGAAGACCCGGTTCTGAAGCTGAAGAACGTGAAGGTTCAGACGCAGGTTCAAAGGATACAAGGCGTAAGGGCCGTACCAGGATGAAGTATCTCAGCGAGTTCGGTACAAATCTTACCGAGCGTGCCGCAGCCGGAAAGATCGACAGGATCGTAGGCCGGGACAAGGAGATCGAGAGATGCATCCAGATCCTCAACCGCAGGACCAAGAACAATCCGGTACTTATCGGTGCTCCGGGTGTCGGTAAGACGGCTGTAGCCCAGGGCCTTGCAGTTAAGATCATTGAAGGAACCGTTCCCGAAAAGCTTCTCAACATGCAGGTATGGCAGCTTGACCTTCCTGCGATGGTAGCGGGAACACAGTTCAGAGGCCAGTTCGAAAGCCGTATCAAGGGCGTTATCAACGAAGCGATAAAGGCAGAAAACATAATCCTTGTCATCGATGAGCTCCATACGATAATAGGAGCAGGAGATGCCGAAGGTTCTACGAACGCGGCTAATATCCTGAAGCCTGCGCTTGCAAGGGGAGAGCTCCGCATCCTCGGTTCCACGACAACGGCTGAGTATAAGAAGATCGAGAAGGATTCCGCTCTTGAAAGACGTTTCCAGAAAGTCATGTTGGACGAGCCTTCGGTCGAGACATCCATAGAGATCCTCAAGGGAATCAAGGATTACTATGAGAAGCACCATAACGTTACATATTCCGATGAGGTCATTGAATTCGCAGTTAAGGCTTCAAAGAGATACATCACAGACAGATACCTTCCCGATAAGGCGATCGACCTTATCGATGAGGCAGGTTCTGCAGCTAACCTCAAGAATATCAAGCTCGTTAAGCTTGCCAATACAAAGAAGGCCCTGGACGCGGCAAAAGCCGAGCATCAGCGCCAGCTGGATTCCATGGAGAACTCTTCGCCTGAAGAGCGTGAGAGCGACTATGAGAAGGCTGCTGAGCTCAAGGCAAAGGTAGATAAGCTTACGAATGAGCTTGAAGCTCTCGAAAATGACGTAAAACCCGATCCTATACAGGTAGAGGATATTGCCAGGGTGGTTGAGATGTGGACCGGTATCCCGCTCAAATCGATCTCTGAGACAGAGACCGAGAAGCTTTCACACCTCGAAGAAAGA
>SVJC01000089.1 GCA_015069215.1 Oscillospiraceae bacterium | reverse complement strand
GACAAAGAAAGCCTCTCCCTGGCCGTCGTCGGAAAGCATTACGACAACCTTGTCACCGTCTTCGCCGCCGGTCCTGAGCGTCTTGCTCTTACGTCTTCTGTTATGTGCTATGACGCAGTTTGCGGCATTCAGGATGTTTGCCGTCGAACGGTAATTCTGCTCGAGCTTGATGACCTTGGCTCCGGGAAAATCTTTCTCAAAGCTTAAGATGAGCCTGACGTCAGCGCCTCTGAAAGAATAGATGGACTGGTCATCGTCGCCCACGACGCATATGTTGCGGTAGCCGCCTGCCAGGAGCATGACCGCCTTGTACTGCGGCATGTTGGTATCCTGATACTCGTCGACCATGATGTATCTGAACTTGGACCTGTACTGCTCACAGACATCAGGGTGACCTGCAAGGAGCTTGACCATGTTGACGAGGATGTCATCGAAATCCATCGCGTTATTCGCGATGAGCTTATCTGAATAGCGCTTGTAAACTCTCGCACATACTGTGTTGAAAGGCGATCTTCCCGCAAGAGCCGTATATTCTTCTATGCTCTGGAGTTTGTTCTTTGCACAGGAGATCTCCATCAGGACGGACTTGGGCTTGAACTGGCTGTCCGGGATATCCAATTCCTTCATGGAATCCCTGACGAGCTTTAACTGATCATCCGAATCGATTATCGAGAAATTCTTGTCGTAACCGAGGAGATCGGCATGGCGCCTCAGTATCCTCGAGAAGATGCTGTGGAACGTTCCGCACCAGATGAACTTAGCCTGGTCTCCGACGAGCGAGGTAATCCTCTCACGCATCTCGTTAGCGGCCTTGTTCGTAAACGTTATGGCAAGGATAGATGAAGGTGCTGCGTTGACATGCCTCATGAGGTAAGCAATGCGGTAAGTGATTACACGTGTCTTGCCGGAACCGGCTCCCGCGAGAATGAGAACAGGACCTTCAGTCTGGGTGACTGCCTCCCTCTGCTCGTCATTTAATCCTTCCAAAAGGTCTGAACAGTCAGGCGCGTTCGAAGGCGCGTCATTCGTCTGTCCGTATATCTCTTCGAGCTCGTCAAAAAAACTGCGGCTCTCGTCGTTCTCAAAACCATTACCAGCCAAAAGTGGATCTCCCGCTTTCCGTTATATTGTCTTACAGATTATAACAGTAAAGTCCGTAAAATATGGGGACATAAATCGGACTTACTCTTCGAAGGTCACGCTAAGGAGACCTTCGTTCTCTTCCGCAGCCGCCGCGCACATGCGTCTTAAGTTTCTCATGTATTTGCCCATCGTCGTTTCAGGAACTGATGCGGAAGAAAAGATTATTATCCAGCCTTCGCTCTGCTCGGTCAGGACATCATAAAGCGCGTCAAGATTTGCCCCGTAGTATTCAGGAACCGGAATTATCTGCGCTATTCTCTCATGAAGCTCATCAGGTGTATATACGTCTTTCAGATCTATAACAAATTCAGTCATTTCTGTTCCTCCCCGTACATCAGGGTGAAAGTCTTGTAATGGTCCTTGGTGTAATATATCAGTCCGTCATTGGAAAAGACTATTCTTTTCGCGCCCCGGGAAGACTTGCCGAGCGTATCGATGTCGCATTCGGTGTAACTTCTCCCCTTCTTCTCGGGCAACAAGCCTTCGAAATTCCCGTAACGGTCGCCTCCTATGCATTTTCCCGGCGCGAACCCCTCAAGTGAACCGCCGCTCCATCCGAGCTTTTTGGCTTCCTTCTTGGTTATGTAATTCGGCGGCAGCTTATTGTAAGTGTGGATATACAGGGCAACGTCTTTGGCGCTGTCATAGGTCCCGTCCTCATCGATCGGAGCCGTTTGTTTAGTCTCCTCCGTCGTTTGAGAAGAAGTCTTCTCTGTCGTCTCTTCAGTCTTTTCGGAGACCTTGGTCGTCACGGAAGCGGAAGTTTCCGTGACAGCCCCAGCCGTAGTCGCAGTCGTGCCTGACGGTGTCTTACGCCTGACGCATCCGGTCATCAGCGAAAGCATCATGGCACATATCACCATGAAGAGCGCGATGATCCTTCCGGTATTTTTGTTCAGATGTCCGTTCATTGGTTTACCCTCTTCCCTTTATTCCTTTAATGTGATTTTATCACGGTCCGATCTCCGATCAATGTTACTTTTCTTTCAGTTCAGACGACCGTAAACTCAAACGTAAACTTTTCGATTCCAAATGTTTACGAAATAGTTTACGCGGTCATTCCGGGATGAAGTCCGCAACAGGGACCGACTTTCCCGCTGTGTTTGAAAAAAGAGGGGTGCCTCATAACAAAATGAGACACCCCTTCTGATCGATCACTTAAGGATTACTTTCTAACGAGAGCCTCAGTTTCCTGAGCGATAGCGAGCTCTTCGTTTGTAGGTATGATGCAGACCGTAACCTTTGAAGAAGGCTTGGAGATGATAGCTTCCTTGCCTCTGAGACCTGCGTTTACGGACTCGTCGAACTCAACGCCCATGAACTCAAGACCTTCGCACATTGCTTTTCTCATGTGGTCTGTGTTCTCGCCGATTCCTGCAGTGAAGACGATAACGTCAACGCCGCCCATTGCTGCAGCGTAAGATCCGATGATCTTCTTGCCCTGGTAAGCGAACATGTCGAGTGCGAGTCTTGCTCTCTCGTTGCCTTCGTTAGCTGCCTTCTCGAGGTCTCTGAAGTCGGAAGAAACACCGGAGATGCCCTGAACGCCTGACTGCTTGTTGAGGAGATTGTCCATCTCGTCAGGTGTGAATCTCTCATTCTTCATAAGGAAAGGAACGATAGCCGGATCGATGTCGCCTGTTCTCGTACCCATGCAGATACCTGCAAGCGGCGTAAGACCCATTGATGTATCCTGGCACTTGCCGTCCTTAACTGCTGCGAAGGAAGAACCGTTGCCGAGGTGGCATGTGATGATCTTAAGATCCTCATACTTCTTGCCAAGGAAATCAGCAACCCTGTGGCTTACATAACGGTGGGAAGTACCGTGGAAACCGTAACGGCGGATGTCGTACTTCTCGGAAAGCTCATAAGGAAGAGCATATGTGTAAGCCTTTGCGGGCATTGTCTGATGGAAAGCTGTATCGAAAACGGCAACCTGGGGTGTGCCTGCGGGAAGAACGTCCTCGCATGCCTCGATACCGATGAGGTTTGCGGGATTGTGGAGAGGGCCGAGAGGGAAGCACTCCCTGATGACTCTCTTTACGTCGTCGTTAACAATGACTGAAGCGCTGTAGTACTTACCGCCGTGGAGGACTCTGTGACCTACTGCAGCGATCTCGGAAACATCGGAGATAACACCGTGAGCGGGATCTACAAGTGCATCAAGGATCATCTGTACAGCGACCTTGTGGTCAGGCATGGGTTCTGTTGAGATGAACTCATCCTTGCCTGCCGGCTTATATGTGAGCTTGCCGTCGATACCGATTCTCTCAGCGTTGCCCTTTGCGAGGACTGCGCCCGTATCGATGTCGAAAAGCTGGAACTTGGCGGATGAACTTCCGCAGTTGATAACTAAGATCTTCATTAACCTTGTACTCCTTTTGTTTTATGCCTGAGCAGCCTGTGCCTGAACTGCGGTGATAGCTACTGTTCCAACGATGTCATCAGCATTGCAGCCTCTGGAAAGATCGTTAACGGGAAGTGCGAGGCCCTGGAGGACAGGTCCGTAAGCGGGAGCCTTTGCAAGTCTCTGAACGAGCTTGTAACCGATGTTGCCTGCTTCGAGCGAAGGGAATACGAGTGTGTTTGCGTGGCCTGCAACCGGAGATCCGGGTGCCTTGAGCTGACCAACCTCTTCAACGAGAGCTGCGTCAAGCTGGAGCTCACCGTCAACTACGAGATCAGGATACTTTTTCTTAGCGATCTTAACTGCTTCAGCGACCTTTGTAACGTCGTCGTGCTTAGCAGAACCGTAAGAAGAATAAGAGAGCATGGCGACCTTTGCGGGAGCGCCGATGAACTGCTCGAAAGACTCAGCGGAGAGCTTTGCGATCTCAGCGAGCTTATTGGAATCTACGTCTGTGTTAACAGCGCAGTCAGCGAAAATGAAGAGACCGTGCTCACCAAGATCGCAGTTAGGTACGTCAAGAAGGAAGAAGCCTGAAACGGAAGAAATGCCCGGCTTCATCTTGAGGAGCTGGAGAGCAGGACGGATGGTGTTGCCTGTTGAGTGGCATGCACCGGAAACTGCACCGTCTGCGTCACCGCACTTGCACATGAGGCAAGCGTAGTACATATAATCAGACTCCATCTGAGCCTGTGCCTTCTCGGGTGTGATACCCTTCTTCTGAGCGTCAGCGATCGCAGCAGCTGTCTCTTCCTCGGAAAGGCCCTTCTTCTCAGCCTTCTTCTTAGCTGCAGCTACCATGGTGTCAACGCCGCGGAGCTCGATGAACTTATCGATGTACTTCTGCTTGTTGGGATCTGTGAAAGGATCTACGATCCTAGCGCCTGTGATGTCGTAACCTGCGGAATTCTTCTCGATCTCTTCGGGTGTTCCGATAATGATGAGATTAGCCATATCTGCCTTGAGGATCTTCTCGGCAGCCTCAAATGTTCTCTTGTCCATTGATTCGGGAAGTACGATCGTCTTTTTGTCAGCTTTTGCTCTGGCAATGATGTCATCGATAAATGCCATAATCTATTTTCTCCTTTGGGTATTATTAATATAACGCGTAAAAGTATACTCGTTATATAGGGGTTTTTCAATTCATCAAACGGCTTTACGGACGCCTAAATTATCGGACGCGTAAAAGACGTATCTGCCGCCCTGTTCCCTGAAGATCATATAAATGGCGGGGCTTGACGACTTGGTCGCAACTCTCGCGCCCACACAGTCGCAGACAGCCCTGTAAAGATCACGGTCATCCATGTCGAAAGCGATCTCAAGCGCATTGGCATACTGCCTGAAGACCTCATTGCCGCCGTAATTTCCGGTAACGATGTAATAGCTTCCGTATATCCTTCCCTCATTGACGATGAGGTTCTTGAGAGCAACGTATGAATTTGAGTCCAGTTCCTTCATTTTAGCAAGGTTGCCCATGACGATTATGGATTCACCGACGTCGACGGTACCGGCACGCGAACCTGAATAAATGTAGTTGATCCCGTTCTTGGTCTTTTCGTATGCATAGGCGTAATACGGGACTTCATCACCGTCCTTGCCTTCCTTGATGATCTTGAGGGCCCTGTCATATGCGCCGCCAGCTATGAGGCCGTTCTTTTCGAGATCGGCTATGAGGGGCAGCTTGATGTTGGAAAGCTTGACTCCGGTGACCTCCTTAAGGTTCGTTACATTCCCGTCTTCCGTGTCGTTTCCGCCGTCAACATTAACGCCGTACGCCTCTCCGAGGCTGCTTTCCCCTTCCTGATCAGCCGTTCTGGGATCGTCAAGGCTGTAGTAAAGCGAATCAACGTATCTGGCGATCTCGAGCTTTTCGGGTCTTAACGCTCCGGTATCATCGAAAAGCGCATTTACGAGCTTTTTTATTTCCTGGAAATCCCTGTTTGTTCCGTAAACGCAGTAATAACGCAGATAAGCTTCAAGCCAGGCCAGGTTGTCCTCGGCCGTTTTGAGGTCTTTCTGCTCAGCCGTAACCTTGCTTCCGACAAGGCTGACATAAAGTCCCGAATCGGAATGGAATCTTGCGACGATCCTGTTCTTGAGGTTACGCGCGGCAACGGCATCTCCTGAATAAACATAGCAGTCAAGAAGCCATGCCTGATCCGAAAGATCGTATATCTCGGAGCTCTCGGCCGGCTGTGAAACGAGCCTTCCGGCGATCTTATAGTATGTGGGGATGAGAAGATCGTCTTCGCCCTTACCGAGCATGAGTTTCTTGGTCCTGCCCCAGAGATAGTTGCTCATTATGTTGTTATCGGCAGCGATCTGCTCCCATTCATAACCGGGATTCTCATAAGTGGTAAGAACGATGCTGGCCGCATTTCCGAATGTCCTGACGTAGAGGAGATATGCAGACACGCCGGCCAGCGCCGCGATCAGGAGCAGGATGGCAATTATCTTCTGTGTCAGCGTAAAGCGTGCCAGAAACGGAACCTTGTTTCCGCTTCCCTTCTCGATAAACTTGAGTGTGCGACGCTTCATTGCAACCTGCCTGCCATTTGAAATATAATTATCAAATGAATTATAACAGAAGAGAGGCTTAACTTAAGTGCGGGTAATAGGAATTGTTGCGGAATTCAATCCGTTCCATCAGGGTCACGAGAACCTTATCGCCCGTGCCAGGGAGATCGTAAACGATCCCCGCGCCATCGTCATGCCTGTCATCTCGGAATCCTTCGTTCAAAGAGGACTTCCCGCCATAATACCCGCTGATGTAAGGACAAGGCAGGCATTAAGGTGCGGCGCCGACGTAGTCCTCGGACTGCCTTTCACATATTCATGCGCCCCTTCGGCACGTTTTGCCCTTGGCGGCATTGCAACGCTTCTTTCCACAGGCGTCATCACCGACATAGCTTTCGGCTATGATGCAGGCACTCCCGAACTCTTAAAAGATCTCGCAGATCAGATCAACGAAGATTCGGCCGGATTCAAAGAAAATCTCAAAAACGCACTCGCAGAAGGCCTTTCGTACCCTGCCGCACGTGCGTCGGCGATCAAGGCATCAGTATCATGTGAAGGTGAAGACATCGACACGGTCTTGAAAAGCCCTAACTCTATCCTGGCTCTTGAATATCTCGCTGCCCTCAAGAAGATCGACAAGCTCCACAGGGTAAATGTGATCATGATCCCCAGGGATCAGAGCCTCGAAAGCGCCACATCGGTCAGGAAAAAGATCTCCGGATGCGCACCTTCATACAGTCAGGCGGAACTTTTCAAAAGCCTTGAAGGCACAATGCCCGATAAGTCCCTTGCTTCAATGCTCGCAAGTTATTCTTCAGGCGGATTTGCCTTCCCCGACATGGCAGCTTACATCCGCCGTGCACTTATGCATATTTCGGGAGCTCAGCGCGATATCGGAAGTTATGCATACATGGGAGATGACCTTGACGGCTATCTTAAGAATCTCGTTTCAGACTTAAGACCGGGTGATCTGCCGAAGGACGATTACTCACTCGAAGCTTTTGCGAAAAAGGCTGAGACCAAGCGTTTCACCATGACACGCATCTACAGGGCCATTGCCTCGTTCGAAGCAGGCCAGGATAAAGAACTCGTCAAGCTCAATCATCCGCCTTATATAAGAGTTTTGGGATTCAACCGCGAGGGACGCTACTGCCTCAAGATAATCGGAAAATGCACGAAGCTCCCGGTTATCAGCAATCCTTCGGACGCGCTCGAGCTCTGCTCGTCTGATGAGAATCTTAAGAACGTCTTCGAACTTGAGATGCGGGCATCCGCAATAGCAAACGAGCTCTACGGCAGAGACATCGCATATTCCTGGAGCGCCAAACCCGTGATGTTATGAAATTAAAAATCCCGCAGCGTTAACTGCGGGATCTGATTTCCTGATTAAAGTTACAGATTACTTGTCAGCTTTTGCAGCCTTAGCAAGTCTGGACTTTGTCCTGGCAGCAGCATTCTTGCTCATGTGGCCCTTAGCAGCAGCCTGATCAACTGCCTTCTGTGTAGCCTTGAGTGTTGCCTCGACATTCTCGCCGGCAGCAACATTTGCCTTTGCCTTCTTGACTGTTGTACGGATAGCAGTCTTCTTGCTCTTGTTTGCAGCAGCCTTCTTCTCGGAAACGTTTACACGCTTGATAGCTGATTTGATATTAGGCATTTATATCTCTCCTTTTAAATAGGTATCCTAAATTTACCGAAGAATTTTATCACGATTGCAAATGGTTATCAATACCTTTAGTTGCTTCATATAGCCCAATACTTGCGGCGATTGTGATGTTGAGACTGTCGATTGCGTCAGAATGGTCGATCCTGATCGGGCGTCCGATCTGAGAAAACCCTGAGGGCAGCCCCGTCGCTTCATTTCCCATTATCAGCGAAAAAGGCTTCTCAATGACCGTCTCATGAAGCTTTGTGCTGCCGTCGAGCATGAACGGATAGAGTTTATTTTCAGGGAATCTCTTTGCATATTCCTCAAACGAACCGAAGACCTCCGTCCTTACGCTGGCAGCCGCACCCATGGAAGCCCTTATGACCTTGGGATCGAAATGATCGACAGCCGGAGGGATCACCGCAAGGTCTCTTACTCCGAATCCCAGGCAGCTTCTCATGATCGTACCCATGTTGCCCGCGTTGGAAGGATTCACGAGGACCATGTGGTTACCGGCCCGGATGTGTTCCTCCTCCTTTGCGATGACACAGATAACGAAGCAGTTCTCCTTCTTGGAGAGAATGTTGAAGGGCTTTTCTTCAACGGAAACAGGTATGTCATTTCCGCAGATCGAATTGATCTTCGAAATGGTCTCTTCAGATCTGAACTGCGGATGAAGTATAACTCCCCTTACCTTCTCCCTCGCATGGAGAAGATATTCCATTACGACAGTGGCACCCAAGCCGTAGGTCTCGTCAGATTCCTTCCTGTAACTGGAAACTCTGGTCAAAAACAAATCCCCCGAATGATAATCTTATATGCTATTATAGTTATATTCTTACTCAAAGGAAGGTGTATTTATGGGTGAAAACAATAACGGACCTTACAATGGTCAGCTTACTTCAAACGCAAAGCTTTTCTCAATTCTTTCTTACATCGGACTTTTCTGGCTCCTGGGTCTCCTCATCAGACCTGACAAGGATTGTCCTTTCGTAAGAAATCACGTTAACAACGGCATCGTCTGCAGCATTATCGAATGCATTCCTTTTGTCGGTTGGGTAGTAGGTCCCATCTTCGCCATCATGGGAATCATCAGGGCTGCAAAGACACAGACCTTCACACTCCCCGTTGTTGGCGGTATCAAGATCGTTAAGTAATCTGAGTTAAGAACAAAGTACCGGGGCCCGCATCAGAAATGGTGCGGGTCTTCTATTTGCAGTAATTACTCAAAACATATATAATTACCGCCGTAAGTATCGAGGTGTAGCGCAGTTGGTAGCGTACGTGCTTTGGGAGCATGGGGTCGCAGGTTCGAATCCTGTCACCTCGACCAAATTGAAAACAGGGAATGCAAACATTCAATAATTGCAGGTGTTTGATGGGTTTCAAGGATCGTCAAAAACGGAACTTACCACAAACTTACCACAAAACGAAAGATGTGCCCTAATAAAGTGACCGAGTAAGCAGTGAAGTGAACCCCTGAAGTTGAACAAACTTCGGGGGTTTTTACATGAAATACGATTTTGAATTGAAAAAAGAAATCTATGAAAAACATTGCGAGGGCTATGGAAGCAACACTCTATCTAAAATTTATGGCGTTAATGCATCCAAAATCCGCTATATCTGCAGATTAGTAGATAAACACGGGTTAGAAGCTATCAGGCGTAAATACACAAATTATTCCTCTGAATATAAATTAGCTGCAATTAAGCGTGTAATGGTAAATGGTGAAAGCGTTGAATCTGTCGCCGTTGATCTGGGATTAGCAACAGATAGCATATTGAGGCAATGGATTAAATCCTACATCGAGAACGGGTATAATGTCGTTACTAAGAAGAAAGGCAGACCCTCAACCCGTGACAAAGAAAAAGAAGACGGTCGAAGAGCTGGAGAAGGAGAACGAACTCCTTCGCGAGCAACTATTGAGGAAAACAATAGAGAACGAATTATTAAAAAAACTACAAGCCTTAACTCAAGAGGAAGAAAAGAAGAAAAAGAACAACTGACCAAAGCAGTGACTGAGTTAAGGCAAGAATTAAATTGTTCTCTGGATTTTATCCTTGAAACTATTAACTCAAACGATTCACTGCCGAGCCTTCCCAGATCGGATTACTACTATTGGAAGAATCGAATTGATCCGGATACAAAGAATTCGGATCTTATGGATGCAATAACCACAATCTATACCGATAACCATAAGCGTTATGGCTATCGAAGGATTACGCTGCAACTCAAGAACGAAGGCTGGTCGGTAAACCATAAGACGGTTAAAAGACTCATGTCTAAACTGAACCTCTATGGAATTACACCCAGAGCCAAATACAAGTCCTATAAGGGCGATTTCAACGGAACTGTAGATAACAAACTCCTCTACAAGAAAGTAGATACCAAGAAGCATAAAACAGAATACATAAGAGACTTCAGTACATCTGATGTCAACGAGAAATGGACAACGGATGTATCTGAATTCCATATAGCAGCAGGTAAGCTCTATCTGTCACCGATACTGGATATGCATAACAGGGAAATTGTTTCTTATAACATTTCAAAAAGTCCAGGCTTTATGCAGACAATTGACATGTTAAATAAGGCATTCGACAAATTCACTGATTCTTTCGCGTGCGGAGCACCGCCAATTCGCGTTTGAGCACCACCGTTTCGCAGCATCAGCACCACAACGATAAAAAACGATTTCACAA
>SVJC01000088.1 GCA_015069215.1 Oscillospiraceae bacterium | reverse complement strand
ACAGTTTTTTGTGCGGATGCAAGATCCAAGGAGCTGTACGTCAGGCCAATTACTCCCCGTATTATAAGAAAAAGTGCAACTGTCTGAGTTAATTACTCTCTAACAATTACACTTTCTATGGTACTAAAGGAGTTGTCTCATTTTGCTTGGAGGCGCATCTTCACGCCCGGCGCGGAACGCCGGATCAGCTTTTGTTGTTGCGTAAACATTTTCGTAAACAAAACCGGCCGAAATGTTTACGAAAAACTTTACTTTTCAAAAAAATAAACTCAAACGTAAACTTTTTGAGCACAAAAGTTTACGCTAAAGTTTACGTTGTTTTTTCCCGGGTGCAGTCCGCAGCCGGGACCTTCCCGATATGTTTTGAAAAATGAGGGGCTGCCTCTTGAAGTGAACAGGTCACTTGTGAGACAGCCCCCTTTTTAATATGATCCGGTCTTTGTGTGCTGACCGGCAGCATCACTTTTTCACGGTTACGTATCTTCCGGAATTGGACTTCTTAAAGATCTTCCTGTAAGACTTGATCTTGGACTTCTTGACCTTCACGTATTTGACGTAAGATCCCTTGAGAGATTTCTTCACTCCGGATTTGGTCAGTTTCGTGGTGTTCTTGAACTTTACAGTCTTTAGTTTCTTGTCTTTCTTGAATGCATACGTGCCGATCGTCGCAAGAGCCGGAGAAGTAATGGTGAAGGACTTGAGTTTCGAACAGTATGCAAATGCATAAGAGCCGATGGTCACCACTCTGCCGTCAGAAGCAATGCTGATCGTCCCCATGGTGTGGGCAAACCAGTATATCTCACCCTTGCTGTTAAGCGAGATCTTGTCCTGAACGATAACGCAGCCGTTATCCTTGCCCTGTGAGATCTATTCCATCCGGTTCATCTCTTTAAATACATCGTTGATCCCGTTTAAGATCCTGTCCAATTCACTCTTTTTTTCTTCTATCTTTGCTTTGCGCACATCAGCTTCAGTCGGCTCATGATCAATGGCTTTCCTATTGCCAGAAAGGAGCCTGATCACTGCTGTCAGGACAAGGATCACCAGCACGCCCATTGCGACGATCAAAGTGACCATCAGCCACGAAGGAGCTGAACCGTTTACTCCGCACAATATGGTTAAGATCAAAAGGATCGCAAGGGTGCCCGAATAAGCTATCGCTTTCTTTTTAAGTGCTTCAACGGATTCATAGTAGAATAATCCGCCGTTAGTGTTACTGTCTTCAGACTCAGCTTTATCCGATTCATTTCCGAGTCTTTTCAGGGCTTTTTTCAAGGCAATGTATTCTTTATAGAGAGCCAGTATCCTGTCAGTTTTTCCGATGAATCCGAGAACCCCGGGATCAGAGGTATCCTTGTACTTATCAAGGTTAAGGGTGGCGATCACAAACGTTCCGTCCTTGATCTTGGGCGTGATGTCAAACAGTCTGGTGACTTCGTTTTTCGCAAGGATAAGGCCTCTTAATGCCTTCACGTTTGCAGGTTCCTTGTCCAGCATGAAAGAGTACATGTCTTTGGCAGCAGAAAAGCTTTTATGTGCCAAAGCCCTGTCTGCCGCCTTGAGAAGGTTTTCCCCGGCGAAATAGTCGTAGTCGTAGGTGTTCCCGCATGATCCGCAGATCATGAGTTTGCGGGTATCATCGGTCTCCAGGTGCCCTCCGCAGCTTGGGCATACATGCGGAAATAACTCGCTTATAGACGCCTCCCTCAAGCTAACCGTTCATTACGTGCCAACGCCTTCATTATACAAAACGGTGTTCCGTTCTTTTACAATACCTTTCTGATCAGTTTCTCATCAGATCTGAAATGTTTTCTTATCTGACTGATGATCTTCTTATGAGAATCTTCAGGTGATTCCTTATAACACCTGGTTACGTACTCATAACCCCACAAATATTCCGGAAGAGTATAGATGGCAACAGCCCAGCCGTATTCTTCGCCTTTCTTATTCTGCCTCGGCCTGAAATCCTTAACCGTCAGATAGGAAGACATCTGGAGCTTCGTGCATGTTCCTTCAAAGCCCTTCTCACCGTTCTTGCCGAATCCGGCCAGGTCCTTGACTTCATTGGAATACATTGAGGTCTTGACCGGAGAATCCCATATCTCACCTTCTTCAGGCCAGAACAGATCCATGATGAGCTTTTCCTTGCGGCCTGCCTTGCCGTCATCATAACGGGCATCAAAATCGTATCCGTCTCTTCTGAAGTTGGCAAATTCCGGAAACCATCTCTTTGAAACGAATCCTGCCTTGTTATGGAAAAACTTTCCATACGCGACTTTACCGGTGCGGGCAAGGATCCCGCGCCATTCCCAAGGATCCGTCTCAGGATCGCCGTTCCACCAGCAACCGGGGTCCGTCATGTTTTCAACGGAAAATCCGGGAACCTCATTGGCAAACAACGGAAGAAAACCGACTTTCCCGATCACTTCAAGAAGTTCATCCGAAGAATGAACACAGGACGGGTCCTTCGGGTCCACACCCTCCATATACCATTGGCCGTCAATTACTTCCATCTCAGATCAAACGGAACCCAGCGATCCCGGATTATGGCTCCAGTTCTTATTGGTATCGTCTTTGATATACGTCTTAAGAATGCACTTGCAATCAAGACAAAGATCCGAATACGCCTGGACAACGCCGGAAAATACGCCGGCATCATACTTCAGGCCGACGTTTCCTGACTCAGATGCTTTTCCCCAGGAAACACCTTCCTCGATCCTCGCGCTTCCGCAATACGGACATTTCATTTGATCCGGTCCCCCTTATCACTCAAATAGTCTTTCGACTGACCTGTTTATTATATACCAATCCCCGTCGCCAAAAACCGAACGGTGATCCTCATTCAGGTCTATACCTGGAGCACTGTCCGCTGCTGCATCAACCGCAAAACCGCCGGATACGTTCTCAAGCTGATCAGCATTCAGTGTTGTTGCCTGATCATCTGCTTTGACTATCACTTTGTCCGATGTTCTGAGCCAGAGGATCCATATCCATGAACTCATGTACGAGTTCTTTATATCTGTCGTGAGACTGTACTGCTTCAGCGCTCTTTGCCTCGTGCTGTCCGGCCAGTTCCTCGATCTTTTTTTCGTAAGGGACCATCATTTTAAGAAGGTGTTTTCCGGTCAGGAGTTTTGCCAGGTGGTAGATTCCGACCGCAAATACGGCCATTACTGCGAAGAAAATAAGGAACGGCCATGCGCGGTTTAAGATGATGGCTCCCACCACCAATATGGGAAGCACTATCGCGAAGGAAAGGACGGCCTCACGCTCTTTGGGTTCCAGATCCATGACCTCATACCAGGCATCCTTGAAACGTTGGGAGTTGTGATTGTATTCGCTTCTCAGATTTCCAAGCGCGGATTGCTCGACTGATTTCCTCTTGACGATGTCCTCGTCTTCCCGGAGAAGATCCCTGTAATGCTGAAGTTCACTCAATGCTTCACGGACCTTCTCAAAGTAAGGCCTGTGCCCGGGAAGGCATTTCTCGATGGCGTTCTTAAGCGTGGGATCATCAGCGCTTACATGAACTTCGCTGTCTCTGTTCATCATGCTCATGCTCTGCCATTTATGCTTGCAGATGAAGAGTCCGCGCAGCGCTTCAAAGTCGTGCGGATCCTTTGTGAGCATGAAATCATATGCGTCCTTGGCCGAACCGAACTCGTTTCTTCTTATCGCTTTGGACGCCACGTCTTTAACATTATCCTCGCGAAAATAGTCATAGTCGAATGTTCCGCCGCAGTACGGACATTCGTACATCTGCCGTTCTGTATTGACAAGGAGTTTTCCCCCGCAAGTCGGACAGATATGCATCTTTACATCATTCATCTTTTTTCCCTTATTCTAATTGCAGTTGATATCAGGATCGTTGTCCCAATAGTTTCTTTTCTGCTTCATCAGGAACAGTATATCATCATCGCTGAAAAGGCGGAAATTATTGATATCCGTGCACACGTTAAATCCGAAAGGACGGTAAAATCCCAATCCCTTGTGAACATGGCCGAACAGCGTCAGGCATGTTTTATCATGGTCAGACGGTTTGTGGGTCAGGAAAAACCTCGTGCCGTTAATTTCGATGTATGCGTTCTTGATAACATCATCGAATTTGAATTCCGGATCTGTCAGGCAATACTCTCTGAATCTGTTAAAGTCGCCGTCAAAATGATCATCAATGACACGCTCTTCGGAGTTTCCGATTATGTAGATGATGTGAGCGTTAACGAGCCTTGATACGGCAAGTCCGCTCCTATAATCCTTTTCGTGAGAATTATAATTGCAGAAATCACCTAACACATAGATCGTGTCATCAGCAGACGCCTGCTCATTCCAGATCCTGACCTGTTCAGCTGTATATTCAGCTATATCTTTGAACGGACGCAAGTCGCGGATCAGGATGTCATTTGAATCACTTCCGAAATGCGTATCCGCCGTATACCAGTTTCCCATCTTCTGTCATCCAACCATAGCCGTGGTTATCACAAATGCCAATATACGCTTGATCTTCATGCCTGACCTCCCTTAAAGTCACACAACACTGCCTGTCAAATCTTTTTAAGTATAAACTGCAACTCATTATATTGGAAGACAAAGCCTGAGAACTATGAAGTGAACCCACTTTGTTGGACGGTTTAAAACGAGTATAAGGACTGACCTGAATTCTCTCATTGTTGTAGTAATCAATGTAATCTTGCCCAATCGCATATATGACATTACCGCTTGCAAATTCGCAGATCTTGTCACTGTTTGAGCAACAAATGGTGAGGATATTTGCGAATATCGGTTAAACCGCTTGGAATTCGCAGATCTTGTCACTGTTTGAGCAACAAATGGTGAGGATATTTGCGAATTTCAGTTAAACCGCTGGTCAAGTCCTAATTAGTGTGTAAATTCAAATTCCTGCATAATGTTTGTCCCTTAAGCAACTAAAATCTCGTGATGCTG
The DNA here is from genome assembly GCA_015069215.1 of Oscillospiraceae bacterium. GTDB lineage: Bacteria > Bacillota > Clostridia > Saccharofermentanales > Saccharofermentanaceae > Saccharofermentans. The sequence goes on along the minus strand of SVJC01000088.1, from coordinate 5,523 downwards.
CCGTTCAGCAATTTCTGTAAAAGCTTGGGTAATTGTTGGCTCCCTCTCCCGCCATGTGTTCGAAAATGTTGACAGGATAAGGCTGTTGCGGTTTAATCATTTTTGCACTTTATAAGACATTTGGAGGACATATGGCTGCTGACGTTAAGTTTACGGTTAAGAAGGCTGCGGATGATCAGGTTATCTTCCCCGCTGCTGTGAGTGAGGATCTGGAACAGAAGTTCATCAAGAAGTCCAAGGCGTTTTCGATCAAGCTCATTCCCATCTCTATTCTGGTCGCAGCAATCGTTCTGGCATTGGTCATCCTTGCCGTTATTTTTCTCCACAGGTTTGTCATAAGCCTGATCGCGGTCTTTGCGGTCTTCTTCCCCATTTATGCGGTATACGATGCATTTGCGACATCCAAGGCATTTAAGAACCACGACTACGAGTTCTTCTACGGTGAGATAATCGGGAAGACAGACAGCGGCAACTATGTTGTAAGAGGTCTCGAAGAATGCAAGATCGGAATTTTGTTCGGCAAAAAGGATTACAACGCAGGTGACAGAGCAATCGTCGCTAGGGTCAAGGACGATCTGAGCATCATCTCGGAAGAGTAAACGGTTAAAAGAATAACCTTAGGACGATTTGTCCTGCATGCACTCGTTCACCCGGGTTATGAAATTCGCTGTTTAACTGCCGGTCTGTTCTGCCATTGTGTGACCTGCACCCCATACAGTCTCGAAATCCACAGACTTTACAGAACAGTTGCTTCCTGCCCGCAACTGTTACAATGCTTGTCCGTAAGTGTCAATCACCTCAAAAGCCTCTAAAATAAGCATGTTACCAATACGGTGCGTCGAAAACCGCAGGTGGTGCTTTATTCTTGCCGGGGGAAATGACACACTGAAGACAGTAAACGGACATTCTCTGACTGAGGCTATGACTGCATATGGAAAACAATCCCCGGCACAAAAAGTTGTACAAGAGTTTCATCACCGCATTTGCGGTGATCCTTGCGCTGTCCGCATTCGTCCTGTATCCGAGAGGCCCATACGGGATCAAAGACGGCGGCTCGGAAATGTACAACGGTTTCTTCTTTGTCTATACCGTTACTTTTCTTAATCAGCTGCCTGATTCTTTTGATGAGAACGGGATCGGCTACTATCAGAAGGGCACTGAGATCACTGTTCTGGGCAGAATGGTCTACACGGACAAACACCCGGATTATTCGAAGTCGGTCAATATCAGAAAAGAATCACCGGATGTCAAAAAAGTCCGGGAAGAGATAGAAAGGGCGCTTGCAGGAGAAAAACCGGCGAACGGTACGGACAGATAATATGAGCAAACACAGGTTGATAGTACTTATACTTTTGGAAATGCTGATAACGGTCACGGCCGGTGTCTTTATCTTCGGCAGGATCGGCAATGTGTTCATCATCCTTGCCATGTTCGCCGTATTAAGCGTATCTACCGCCCTGATAGCATACGCCAACAGCAGATATCTGTCAGACAAAACCACAAGACCCGGTCTGGTGCTGGCAGTGATCGTCGAGTTTTGGATAATAGTCTTCTATCCGCTGGTGTTTCTTTTTTTCAAGCCGATGGGCAGCATCGAACATTACCCCGAGTATTCAAAACATTATGAGAGCGGTACCAAATATGTTGTCTTGAAAAAGAACCTCAACTATACGAATTACCATAACAATACGACCAAAGAGGACAGCGACGGAACGGTATTCCGCGTGCCCAAAGGAGCCAGGCTCGAAGTGGCCATTGTCAACATGAAAGATTATCCGGATAAGAAGCCTATGATAACGACATGCTTTTATGATTGTGAGAGCGGTTGTTATACTCTTTGGGGCGGGATCGATCTCGACTGGATCGAAAACCCGGAAGACATCACCCGCGATCTTGATGCAATAAGAACAGAAGAAGCCCGTAACAACAGAACGGCAAGGATAAAGACCTACTCCGGTCTGGCCGGAGCCGTCCTGGGTTCAGCCGGCGTTGTCTTTCTGATCTGCTTACTGCTCAGGAAACACAAGGAATATCACTTCGTACTGGCCTCTGTGATGGTAACTGCAAATATCCTGGTTTCTTCTTTCGCACCCGGCCTGAAAGCCATAGTGAGATTAATCCTTCAAGATGCGCTGCTGTTCCTGCTTATCTAAGTAATACTCAATTATAAACCCTGGGGCCAATCTTCGGTCCTTTAATACAGGCTTTTTTTGCGATCTCCAAAGCATCGTCCCTGCTGACCATTTTGCCCTGATAGTAATAAAAGTTACAGCTTTGATAGATGGTTACGCAAGTGATGCCGACCTTTGCCCATCCGCCTTCGACAAATTTAGTGGCCTCGACCCAGTGAAAAAGAGTTTGAATGTCACTGACAGTATCATGGAGTAAACCCAGCTTCTTAAGATATATACTGTCATTTACTACTTCACTTGAAAAACCGCCGGCAATCTCATTCATATCATCATAGTTCAATTCCTGAATGGCGTTCTTCTCAATATTCATAGTGCAAGTCTTCATGGTTATGTTCTCCTGTTTAGATCTTCTGTTTTATGAGCCCATTATTACGCTTCTGACAACGCAACCCAATGGTTAATGTCATCCCTGAATGTTGCATAAGAAACATATCCGGACACATTTGTCGGCTTACTTGAGAATTTCTTGAATTTGTATCTAATTCCGCACCGATTTTTTGATGTATCCTTAAAAGGACACAAAGAGTACACACCGGGATAATATCATTGCACCATCAATCATTTGAGGTGTGGGAAAATGAAGAAGACATACATAGTTACAGCCATCATACTTGAGCTTTTGGTCCTGACGGTCTTCCTGGCGGGAACGGGTTTTTACACATATATCGTTGCCGAAAAGGAAATGCAGAAGAATATGGAGCAGGCGGAAGGTGCCTCCGAACATGGTGACAGGGCAATGCACATCCAGTCAGAACGCGACCTTATTGCGATCCCGTATTACTATTCCTGGAACGATTATTTCCAGATCCGTTACGGCCAGAAAGGTATCTACGGACGCGTCACTTTAAATGACGGAACCAGATTCGATACTTCTTCAGATTACTGGTGGGTCTATCTTGCCGGCGATCACACTGTCACCAAAGAGGAAGTCAGGGTCTATTTCCTGGATGAGGAATGCGAAGACAAGCACATGTACGATCCCGTTTTCGAGGCCGAGTGCGACGATCTGTTCATCCACGGCGGAAAAGTCACCGCATCGAACCACACTTATAAGCTCGCAGATATAGATTACACTGTGGGCGATAAGGTCCCAACCTCAGCATGGAAAAACAACGATTATCTGTACTGCACCAAGGTCAGGACAGCGAAGAACAACACTGAGAAAAGGCTCAACAAGGAAGCGGAAAAAATGCTGGATGAGCTTATCACCAAGAGAGCTGACGGTGATTTCGCGCCCACGAAGCAGGAGGATATCTGGACCTCATACTATTTCGTCAGCATTTCCACAAAATACGGAAAATATTATACCGTGCAGCTCTTTCATCCCGTGGAGATCGCTCTGTCGTCAAACAAGGCCGTATATATCATTCTTGCTGCGACATTTATCCTGATCGAGGCTGTCATCGCCTTCGTAATGAGCAAGCTCTACAAGAACCGCAAGGAATACGATATGAAGTCCAGAAGGCTTTCCAGAGGCGTTGCCCATGAGCTCAAGACCCCTCTTGCCGTAACCAAGGCTTACATGGACAACTGGGATTACCTGACTGAGGAAGAGCGCGCTTCATATGCCAAGAAGGTGAACCGTGAAGTCGAAGACATGACGAGCCTCATCAACGCGCTCCTTGAGATGGATAAGATCGATTCCGGCAGCTTAAAGCCCGAGATCGAGGAGGTCGATCTGGCATCACTTATAAGGTCTGTTTATAACCGCATCAGACCTCTGGCAGAAGAAAGAAGCCTCGACGTTAAGCTCCCCGAAGAAGAGGAAGTCATCATAAAGACAGACCTCAAGCTCATGAAGATCGCGCTGGGCAACTACATTACAAACATGGTCAAGTATGCCGATAAAAGGGCTGAGATCAGGTTCAGCATGACGGGCAGCAAAGTCAGCGTCATCTTTAAGAATGACAGCGCCAACGATAAAAAGAGCAATACTGATAAGATAAATAACAACGGCATGGGCGTTGAGATAAACGAGAACATCATGAAGATCCTGGGCATTGACTGCGGGTCTTACATGAAGGGCAAAGAGACCATTTTCTGGTTTGAAACGGAGAAAGTATGAGCAGGATACTTCTGGCAGAAGACGACAGGACTTTAAGGGACATCACGGTCAGGTTCCTGACAAAGAACGGACTTGATGTGGACGTTACAGACAACGGAAATGAAGCGTGCACGCTCATCGAAAAGAACAAATACGACTGCATCGTTCTTGATATCATGATGCCCGGAAAAAGCGGCTGGGATGTCTGCAAGTTCATAAGGAACAGATACGATGTCCCGGTCATCTTCCTGACGGCCTTGGGCGATGAGACCGATATCGTCACGGGATATGAGATCGGCGCGGACGAATACATTACAAAGCCTTTTTCTGCTAAGGTGCTCCTTCTGAAGATCAACGCCCTGATCAACAGATACCGCGGTCTTCTCGTAAAGAACGGCCTCATCGTCATCGACGAATTCGAGATAGAGCCCGCAAAAAGGCGTGTCACCGCCAATAAAAAAGAGATAGCCTTAGCTCCCAAGGAATACGATCTTCTAATGTATCTCATCGAGAACAAGGACATCATATTGAGCAGGACTCAGATCTTAGACAACCTCTGGGCAGACGAGTTCGACTGCTATGAACGCGTCGTCGATACGCACATCAAGAAGCTCCGCGCCGCCCTGGGGGATTACGGTTACCACATCGATACTGTGATCAAAGCAGGATACAGATGGGTCAGCTAGTCAGCCCGCCTTCAGGATCAAGTCTCTATATCTGATACTGAAGTTCCTTAGTGATTATTGCAGCATCTTCAGGCTGATCCTTAACGGCTATCTGGAACGCATCCTCATATATGAGTATGCCCGGGATCTCATCGCATTCGGAAATATAGAGCTTTACTCCATACTTATTACACATCTCACGGTAGAACGTCATCTGATCCCAGATGTCCTTTGCTTCCTCATTGTCCTTGAACCATGTGATGGCACCGTCAGGATTATTCTTCTCATAAAAAGGAGGAACAGGCAGTACTCTTTCGAAATACTCCCTATTGCGCCAGTATTCCTTCTCCTCTTCTTCCGTTAACATCTTGCTGCTTACGAGCTTGCCTACAGCCGTAAAGATGCCCCTGGGCTGTTTAGTGATGTAAGCACAGTCTTTCATGTGAACTCTGTAATATTTCATATTTTCCCCGTAAACAAAACTGCCTCTGACGCTCAGCTAATCCTCTTTAAACAACTGCTTTAATATCTGATTACGGTTATTAACAAACATTTTAGTAATCTTATAGCTGTCAGTATCCTCGTATTTACATGGTTCAATGCGTTCTCCGTCAAAACTCAT
>SVJC01000087.1 GCA_015069215.1 Oscillospiraceae bacterium | reverse complement strand
TACGGCAGGCTTGCCCTTGACCGCGAAAATGATTCCGACAACACACGCACCGATCATAAGGAAAAGATAATAATTCGGTGACTGGATCAGGCTGACTGATTTGCTGATCGTAATATAGGTACCGTCATCCTTGTACTTCATATCCCTCTCAGAAGCCATCCTGACCAGCGGTGTAGTGTCGGTATTCGCAGGAAGCATTGTCTTGTTGATCGTAACACGTGCCGTTACAAAAGGTATCAGCATGGAGATGATGACCAGGGCCGCGAAAGCGATCGCCAGCAGTCTTGAAAAGCCGATACCGCCAAACATCAGACCGCTGCCGCCGCTGTAGCTGTATGAGTTCATCGGCATTGCATCAGCGTAGCTGCTTGATGAATCAAAACGCAATACCGGCGCGCCGCCCGAAGTCTCTTCCTGTTCCGGCTCCGAGAAATCCTGTGTGTCTCCGCCTGCTGCAAAAGCCTGAGTTGAAGCACCTGCCGAAGCAAAGGGTGACTTGATCTGCCCGTCATCAAAAGTAAATCCGCAATACATGCAGTAACCTTCAGCAGGATTTACTACCTTTCCGCAATCAGGACATTTTACCTGTGCCATTATGTTCCCTCCTTATTCCAATGGAAGTTAAATTCTCAAACATATTATCAAACATAATGGATATTTACTATACAAATCGTAAATAATTACATGATCGAGAGTACCCAGGACAAAATGCAGACTGCAATGTAAGACACTGCCGTGAAATAAACACCGGGACGGAAGTGCGGTTTGCCGCGGTTTACGGATAGGATCGACATCAGAGCCGAGAAGCCGAGCGCCAATGTTCCCCACATCGCGAGCATCCTCTTGGGAGTATAGCCGTAGATGCTGAAATACAGCCAAAGCTTGCTCATTGCGATCGCAGCGAAGATTATGCTCTCCGTCATGAGGAGCGATACCATGATCCTTCCGGGAAGAGTGACTTTTCCGTTGTTATTTCTCTTCTCGAAAAGATATATCGTCAGATATACGCACATGTTGACCGCCATGATCCCGACCAGCTCAAAGAATCCGTTTCTTGCAAAATATGCAACAAGCTGACCGTCAGGAATCTCGCCGGTGAACCCGCCCATAAAGTATGCGGTCCTCTTGGCAAAGAACAGGATATACATCAGAACGAAGAAGCCGGCGCAGACAGATGTTATGACGCATGGTACCTTTCTTCCTCTCGAGAAGAATGACACGAGATTCTCACCGATCCGCTTTTCCCTTTCCCCGTCAGACTTGGCGCTTCTGGAGATGAGACCGTAAAGATAGAAGCAGACAGGGATCGCGACTATGAGCCTTAACAAGATCTCCTCAAGCTCGATCTTGCGGAAGTATTCAAGGATCGTAAGAAGATATGTATCCATGAAATCGGCAATGTCCTTGTCGATCTTGGACAAGAGATTAAGCGCGATGCTGAAGAATATGAACATGACAACAACGAAGCCGAACACGAGGAAACCGATGGCAACGTTTCTTGCCTTCCTGTCACCTTCCCTCTTGAATGCCGTCCAGTCGGTTATGAAGTTCGGAAAACCCGCAAAAGACTTAACGTAGAATCCGTGGATGAGATCAGCCGGGATAAGTCCGCATGTCTTCCCTCCCAACAGAACGTCATTGGATACAAGTACCGAATAGACCGCGCAGAGGTGGAGCGCTAAGCAGGAAAGGCCTGCGCTGGGACCGAAAGGAGCAGTGAATGCCGACAAAAGCATCATGACATACCAGAAGACAGACTCTCCGGTCATTTTGCGGCTGAACGGGCGTCTTCCCCTTCTTACGATCTCGGAGACCACGATGAATAAGACAGCCAGCGAAGTATATGCTATAGCAGCCATCCATCCCTCTCTCCAGTAATTCAGCATCAGCCTTACATAAGCGTATGCCAATGGATAGGCGAGCAAAATGCCCGCCCTGCGGAAGTTGATTGAATTGTCCATTTGAATTAATCCTCTTTGTATTCGAGTATGTCACCGGGCTGACAGTCCAGCGCCTTGCATATATCGTTAAGTGTTGAGAAACGCACGGCCTTGGCCTTCTGGTTCTTCAGTATCGACAGGTTCGCAGGAGTTATTCCGATCTTCTGCGCCAGTTCACCGGAGGAGATCTTGCGTTTTGCCATCATGACATCAATGTTCACTATGATCATATGTATCGCCTCCTTAAATCGTAAGATCCAGTTCTTCCTTCATGGTGATCGCCTTGTCAAAGACAACGCGGACACTCTGCACGACAAGCGCAAGGAAGAGAGCCAGGATAGCCAGGATGAATGAACCGCTCCAGATGAAACCGCCTACTATACAGTCTACTGCAACAGCAACGAATGTATAGGCAATGATGTTCATCAGCTTTGTGTTCGTTCTCTCGAAGACCACGTCTTTCCCCATGTTGAAAAGGAGTTTCAAGAGACTGAATAAGATAACATAGGTTCCGGCTGTTCCGAGATAGTAAACAACGGCGAGAGCTGCAAACTTTGCGGGATCAAAGACTTCGGCCCAGACATAGCAGATGTACTGAGTGATCGGTATGCCGAAAATGTCTCCGACCAGGACCATCGCAATGAAAAGAAGTGTAGCGATCTTAGACCACCTTATGATTACGTCATGATATTTCATTTGATAAACCTCCCTTTGTATTAGTCGAAGCTTCTTATGAGCATAGAGTACCACTAGCAATATTGAATTGCAAGAGAAATTTATCGATTTTCGATATAATTTTTGCGAATTACGATTTAATCAGCGAACAAGGGCGTTGTGAAATAACGCTCGGCAGTATCCGGGAGCACAGTTACGACCGTATGGCCCTCACCCAAACGTCCGGCAAGGATAAGCGCGCCGGCAACATTCGTTCCGCTGGATATGCCGCAGAGGATGCCTTCCTTAAGGGCAAGATCCTTGGACGTCTTAAGTGCCAGTTCATCAGTGATGATTTCTATCCCGTCATAGATCATTGTATCAAGTATCGGCGGGATAAGACCGTCACCGATTCCCATCTGAACATGTGTTCCGATGCTGCCGCCCGAAAGGATGGCAGCATGTTCAGGCTCTACGGCGATGATCTTCACATCAGGATTAACTTCTCTCAATGCCCTGCCGATTCCGGTAATGGTACCTCCGGTGCCGATGCCGGAGACAAATCCGTCTATCTTCTTTCCCGTCTCTTTGATTATCTCCTGTGCCGTCCAATAATACTGGGCATCAAGATTCGCGGGATTCTCGAACTGCTGCGGAATATAAACCCTGGGATCCTTGTTCTTCATGTCGTAGGCAATATCTATGCAGTCACGGATGGACTTGCCGATATCGCCGTCATCGTGGGTAAGGATCACTTCAGCTCCGTAATGCTTAACGAGCTTTCTTCTTTCCTCACTGACGGAGTCGGGCATGATGATGACCGTCTTATAGCCCTTGACCGCGCCGATCAGCGCAAGGCCGATGCCCTGATTGCCGCTCGTAGGCTCCACGATGATGCTGTCCTTATTGATCTTTCCGTCTTTTTCAGCCTGCTCGATCATGCGCAGAGCCGTGCGGGTCTTTATGGAACCTCCGACTTCAAGGCCCTCGAACTTAACGAGGACTTCAGCATCACCGGGCTTAACCATGCGGTGAAGTCTGATAAGCGGGGTGTTTCCGACAGCATCCAATATCGTATCGCAGATCATTCGCGTAACTCCTAAGGTAAAAATCGTTATCCATTGTACCCTTAAAGCAAAAGAAATGCACCTGCATTTTACTGCAGGTGCATTGTTTACTTCTTAATCTTAACTTTCTTTCCGCAATTCTTCTTTTTGAAAAACTTCTTATATTTCTTTAACTTAGTCTTCTTTACCTTAACCGTCTTGACCGAAGAGCTCTTCAAAGAATTCTTCACTCCGCTCTTTGCAAGCTTTGTCGTATTCTTAATGTATATCGTCTTGAGGTATTTGTCTCCCTGGAATGCGTAAGGACCTATTTTCCACAAGGCCTTGGAAGTTATGATGACCGTTTTCAGTTTAGTGCATCCCTTAAACGCTCTTGTACCGATCGATCTGAGTCCGGCGCCGCCCGTAACGGAAACAAGGTTTATGCAGTTTTCAAATGCATTATCGCGAATGGAAGTTATATTCGAACCTATAACAACAGATTTAATGTTCTGGTGGTATCTGAATGCCCATGGGTCGATTTTGATGACTTTATACTTAACTCCTTCCGGGCCGGTTACAACACTTGGAATAACAACCTTTTCGATGGAATAAGGGATCGTGTAAAGCATTACGGTACCCGTACCGTTGATCTCCGGATTTAAGATTCTATAATAGACACTTTGCTCATCGGAAAAATCCTGTCCTTCAGGTAAATAGTGAAATACCTTTGCTTTTGCAATGAAAGGATGATTAAGAGCCTTGCATTTATCATAAAGTGTTTCACTCATCTCTATTTCTTCGAGATTACCGCAACCTCCAAATGTCTGGGAATCGAGATACATCACAGACAATGGTACCAGAAAATGTTTCAGACCGGTGCAATTCTGAAAAGCAAATGTTCCTATCCAATCCAGACCAACGAACGCGATGTCAACTGTTTCAAGGCTTGTACAATTGCGGAACGCACGATCGTCTATATGCTTCACGCTTGAAGGGATCTTTATGCTCTTTAAGGCCTTGCATCCCGAAAATGCATTTTTTCCTATGCCAGTAGCACTTGAGGGAATAACTACATTTGTCAAAGCTGTGAATGAAAATGTATAATCGGATATTTCCTTAACACCATTGGGAATGTTAATGCTGACCAGTTTGTAATCAGAAGAGAAAGCTCCTTCTCCAATCCGGGTTACCGTCTTCGGAACAGAGATCTTAGTAATAGAATCACAAAAACCAAACGCACCGTTGCCGATTATCTTAAGACCTGTCGGAAGCGAAACACTTACAAGGTTGGAACATTCCCTGAATGCATATGAACCGACTGTAGTTACACCTTTTGAAACAATAACCTTCCTGATCTCTTTTCTTCTTGAGAACCATGGCGAGTCAACAACATAATCATCCGTTCCAGCCGTTTGCACACAATTATAACCGGTCATCGAACCCTTGCCCGTGACCTTAAATGTACCGGCTTTATCCAAGGACCAATTAACTTTAGGACCGCATTTTCCGGAAGCAACAATTGAATTCAGCGCTTCTTTTTTATCTTCTTCCGGTTCTTCAGACTCTTCGGCAGGCTGATCTTCAGGAGCTTTTTCTTCAGAGTCTTTTTCTTCGGGGACCTGATCATCCGTCTCCTTCTCCTCGGTCCCGGAAGGTTCAGAAGACTCGGTTGCCTTAGGATCTGTTTCGGAAGGTGTGGGATTTACCGTCGGAGCCGTTTTCTCGTTTTCTTTTGTCTCAGAGCTTTCTGTCGTCAGAGTCTCAGAAGGAACTTCTGTCTCATCTGCCATTACGGCAGCCGGTGTAATGACCATTGACATGCACATAGCGGCAGACAAAAGAACAGATGTCGCTTTAAGATGTTTCATTCTCTAACCCCTTTAAATGTTATAGTGGTTAACACCGCATGTTATTTTACTACACTAAAGGTAATTCTTCACTATAAATACAAAGCCCCCGGATCAAATATACGGGGGCCATACCTGCGTTATACCGTTTATTTCTTAACCTTAACTGTTCTGCCCGAATTAGACTTCCTAAAGTACTTCTTGTATTTCTTCACCTTGGACTTCTTGACCTTAACCGTCTTGACCGAAGATCCCTTGAGCGATTTCTTAACGCCGCACCCGCAGAATAAATGAAGAAAACCTTATTTGCCGTTATTGACGTAAGTGAACGGGCACCCGTAGAAACTGTCATCTTCAGATGAATTGATCTCTATCTTCTCGATCACGGTTCCTGCTTCTACCGCCTTGAAGACAAGAACATGCTCACCCTTTGAAAGATCCGCATCAAAGCCTATCTTTCTCTGGTTATCAAGGACCGCTTTGCACCAATCGGTATCTTTGGCGGAACCGATGCCGTAGCCTTCCGGAAGCATGAACAGTTCTTTCCTGTCACCGTCCAATTCTGTCACGAATCTTACGCGTGAATCCTTGCGCGGATTGTTGTTCGGCGTGAAGCATAAATTAACGTGGTATGTTCCTTCGTTGTTGATAACGAATCTGTAAGTTAAGGAAGGCGCATCCGCTTCATCGTAATCCTTTGCGATGGGATACGGCTTTACGGCTGAGATGGCCTTGCCGTAGTTTTGAATGATGAGCCAGCCCGAACCGTCAGGCGCATATGAATCTGCAAAGCAGCCGGCGGACATTCCGATATATCCGAGAGTCTCGACAAATGTTCCGGATGCATACTGTGAAGGCTCAAATACTTTCGCCTTTATCCTGATGTCAGACTTTTCACCGCGGTAAATGACCGAAAGAATTGCTTCATCATCTCCGGACAACAAGTTCCAGTCAACACTTAACCTGCAGCATATGAATCTCGGGTAGATCTCCCGCGAGTCGATCTTGATCCAATTCTTGTCTGAAGCAATAGAAAGCCCGTGCTCGTGATTCATTATGAATAATGCTTCTGTGTTGTCCTCAAGAGAAGAGAAAACGATCTCGCCCAAGTCTTCACCAATGAGAACGGGCGTGCTGCAGTTGACAGATACCTTCACATCCTTGCAGTTGTTGTAATCAGGCTCGACAGGCTCGGGATAATCAGAACCTTCATCGTTCCAATTTACGAAGTCAACATGCTTGGAAGACATCATGCCTCTCCACTTGCCTTCTGACATGTCTTCGTTATACTGCCTTACCAGCTCTTTGTCCTTTGCAATTGTCCCGGCAAGACGCTGAGCAACATATCCTGCCGCAGAAACATTCCAAGATGCAAGAAGACGGTTGAAACCCGCATAGATCATCATCTTGCGGAGGTTTGCCGAAGCCAGTGCCGGGAACTGCACAAGTCCGAAAAGAGCGTTGCCGCGTTCTGTCCCAAAGTCGATACCGAAGCTTTCAGCAAAGCTCTCTATCTGTTCTGCCTTCCATAATTCCTCAAACGCCTCAAGGCAACCGGTGAACTTGAAAGTGTCAGGATGCGTGGCTTCAGGACGCCTTATTCCGTTGAACCTTGTATAATCGAAAAGGATCTTGAATACTTCAGACTTCTCTTCGGTATCAAGCGTGTTTCCGAACTGTTGGTCTATCCATCCGAGCGTGAAATCATCAGTCAGGTCAGGCTCGCTCCACTTCTCATAGTCATATGCAAGCGCCATGAAATAGCTGAGCGGGAGTTCCTGCGGACGGAGGTCTCCGACATTGGCGATCCAAATCTTTCTGATGCCGTATTCATAAGCAGTCGTAAGCTGCTCCCATGCCTTCATGAGTGGGGTTGAGTTGACCCATTCATAAGAGATCGGATCTCCGTGATAATCGAAATGGTAGTAGATTCCCCAGCCCGCCTTGCGGTCCCTCATGCCGGCGGCAGGAACAGTCCTCAGATTTCCGAAGTTGTCGTCAGACAAAAGGAGCGTCGCATCTTCAATGCCGTCCCATTTGCAAAGACCTTCGGTATCCTTGTCACCGTAGAAGTAATCCTCGACTTCCTTGTAGAGCGCCAGGACCTTAGGTGCACCGGACAGTCCGTGCTTTGCAAGGATCTCCTTCTGAGCAGTTATCGTGCTCTTTAACAGATCGATGTTGTCTTTAAGCGTAGCGTTTTCGCCCAGGATCTTGCTGTCCCTTTCGCCACGCATTCCGATGGTGATGAGCGAACGGTAATCCTTGTTGCGGATGACACCATCCTCCCAGAATCTCTTAAGGCCGTCAGGATTGGAATAAAAGCTCCAGTCCGCGCCGTAGCCCTCCAAATTGTCTTTGCCCATATAATGAGAGAACTCTTCTCCTGCCCTGAACAAAGGCTCGTGATGCGAAGTTCCCATGTATATCCCAAGATCGTTTGCAAGCTCTGCGGAAGCAGTCGGAAATGCCTTTCCGTCCTCACTGAACACGGCACTCCACATTGCGGGCCAAAGGAAATTGCCCCTAAGCCTCAAGAGAAGATCGAACACCTTCTCATAGAAATCTTCATTGAAATCACCGAACGTGTTCGTGACCCAGTTTCCGAGCGACGGCCATTCATCGTTGAGGAAAAAGCCCCTGTATTCGACAGAAGGAATCTTTGAAATGAATTTGAGTTTTTCTTCTTCGACTTCAACGATCTCCTTCTTTTCCGTGACCGCGTCGCCAAAATAGTGCCAGGGCGAGACTCCGAAAAGTTCCGAGACATGAAGCAGACCGTATTCAACGCCAAGCTTGTCGCTTCCCGCGATAAATACTATGATCTTCCCGTATTCTTCCTTGAAGTCGATTGAGAACTGTTCCCTGCCGGTCTTTATCTCTTCAGGAATTGCAAATCCGTTGCCCGCGGCAAAACCGTCAAATCCGGGTTCGTCAAAGATACCCGCTGCGATCACAAGACCGCAGCCAGACGCAGTACCGTTATTGACATCAAAAGACCTCACGACCCTTACTGCTTTGACCGGGCAGCCGGTTACCTTCCTTACATCCTGCGCAAGCGATGTCGCCACCCTGTAAATGCCCTTGTCATTACCGTTTATGAGTATGGCAGTTTTAGAATCCTTTTCGAATAACCGTACCACAGCTGATCCCCCTTATATCCACTTGAGCGCCTGTTCGGCAACCCTTGCTCCCAAAATGCTCTTGTTTTGAGGATGGAGTTCAAAAGGCTCCGACAGATCTTTTGCACTGACAGCTGCGCAGAGAGGAACCATTTCAGGTGCGTTAAGCTGCATTGCCTGAACCGTTTTCCATCCGTCCTGGATGGTAAGTCCGTCATCGGGGAAACCGGTCGCGATATCTCCGTTCTTGCCATTCGCGGGATCGTCAAAATCAGCCATCACAGTGCAGATGACGGGAAGATCATCATTAAACACTTCCCTGAACTTGAGTACCATCGCCTTGAACTTCTCGTCGTAACGTCTGGGATCGTTGGCATTGGATTCTCCCTGATACCACCAGATACCCTTCATCGCAAGATCCTTTACGGGAAGCACGGAGGACTGGAAGAGCGCAGACGGTATCCACTGAGCCATGAAGAATCTGTCTTTCTCAATGGCAGTCCTTGTTCCTACCTTGTATTTCCATTTGCCTGTAAGATCTATCTTCCTGTCACCCGATCTCACAAAGTATTTATGCTCGGGCAGGAATGCGCCGCATCCGTGCTCGACAAGCAGCCTTACCGCGATAAGATTTCTGCCGGGTCTTAACACCTTTGAAGGGAAAGGATATTTTCTCGGCGGATAGCAGTATCCGGTAGTACCGACCTGGTTCCCGTTTATGTATGTAATGTCGGAATCGACCATCTCACCGAGATATAAGAATGCATCCTCGTCCCTGATATCGCCTTCTTCAAGCTCAAATTCACGGTAGAGCCAGATGCTTCCGAAAAAGATATCACTGTCACTCGTGTTCCTGATAAACGGAACTTCGATCTCTGACGCATCTTCAGGTATGGAATCCTCAAATCCCTTGCCCATATCCCCGTTCAAAGTGTCGACCCATGCAGCCTGCGTGATATCCTGATTCTTCAGGAATTCCTGGACTTTGCCGTCTTCCATGAAAGGCTTCGCATCCTCGCGGAACTTGCCAAACCCGTCCAGAAGATCCAAAGGCATCCATGCTTCGATCGAAGCGCCTCCCTGTGCCGCGTGGACAAGACCTATCGGGATCTGAAGCTTGTCATAAAGTCTCTTCGCTGCAAAAAAGCCTACCGCGCTGAAATCCATCAGATCACTGCCCTGAGCCTTTTTCCAGGGACTGACCGGAAGATTGGCTTCCTTTGAAGGATCGAGCCTGTAATCGGGAGTAAGCAGATACTGCCTGACATAAGGATAATCGGAAGCCTTTACCTCCTCTTCAGTAACATCCAGCGTTCTGTAAACGGGCAGCTCCATGTTGGACTGACCGGAAAGATAGTACACGTCACCGAAGCAAACATCCTGATAAGTAATGGAATCATTGCCGCTTGATACCGTCAGCTTAAACCCGGTACCGGCTTCGTGAATGCCAAGTGCGCATACGAATTTCCCGCCTGCAGCAGTAGCTTTAAACTCTTCCTTTGCGCCGTCTTTTTCGAGTGTAACGGTAACTTCACCTTCCGCCTTACCGAAAATACGGGCCTGCTTGCCTCTTTGAAGTATCATTCCGTTTCCGAAGATACCGGCGGGTACGAGTGTACGGGTATTGTCAGTCATGATCAGAACCTTCCGGATTTTTCTTAATTATACAATTTAAAGCGCCGGAAAAAACACAAAACTTATGACTGTAAACTATTCCGTAAACAATCCGGGCCAAATGTTTACGCTAAAGTTTACAGACGTTCACATATAAACATTCCCGTAAAGAAAATGGCAGAAAAGTTTACGCGAATGTTTACGGAAATTTTCAGAGGTACCGGTCACTTCCACATAGTAATTAAAAATATGGGTGTACTGAAAACGACTCATGCTTTGTCGTTATTTGTCGTTTTTTGTCGGTAATATCCGGCCGGTTTTGTGCGCATAATGGCGTATGGAGATTTATTCGAGATACATTCCCAGAGAATACCTAGCCCTGCAGATCAATTAT
>SVJC01000086.1 GCA_015069215.1 Oscillospiraceae bacterium | reverse complement strand
CGCCAGGCACCCCAGTTTGCAACTCCCGGTACTCCGGGTGAAGAGCTTAATCTTGCAATTGAGCTCAAGCTTATTGCTGACTGCGGTCTCGTAGGATTCCCTAATGCCGGCAAATCAACGCTCCTGTCAGTCCTGACAAGAGCCAAGCCGAAGATCGCCGATTATCCGTTTACGACGCTTGAACCGGTCTTGGGTGTTGTTTCCGTTGACGATTTCTCGTATGTCATCGCAGATATACCGGGAATCATTGAGGATGCTCATCAGGGCGCAGGTTTAGGCCACGATTTCCTAAGGCACATTGAGAGGACCAGACTTCTCGTTCATGTAGTTGACGTTTCCGGAAGCGACGGAAGGGAAGCGATCGATGATTTCAATGCCATTAACAAGGAGCTGAAGGAATTCAACAGTGAGCTTGCTTCAAGGCCGCAGATCGTCGTCGCAAACAAGTGCGATGCCGCAGATCCCGAATATGTCGAAAAGTTCGTGCAAGAGGTCAAAAAGCTGGGCTATGAGGAAGTGTTCGTCATTTCCGCTGCCGGAAGGATCGGAATAAAGGAACTTTCCGATAAGATCACGGAGATGGTCTCCAAGCTTCCTCCCACGGTACTTCACGAGGAAGTTAATTCTGACGTCAGGACCTACAAGTTTGAGGAAGCGAAGAAGTACGATATCGTCATTGACGAAGAAGGTGTCTATGTCGTCACCGGTGCATGGATAAAGAAGATATTCAATTCGACAAACTTTGAGGATACGGAATCAATGAACTTCTTCCAGAGGACGCTTGAGTCTTCCGGAGTGTTTGACGAGCTCCGCAGATTGGGCGTTAAAGAAGGCGACACGGTCAGGATCGAAGATCTTGAGTTTGATTTCTTCGACTGATCCTTTAGCGCACTAATTTACAAATTGTTCATTTTTCCTATATACTCACGCCTAGATGTTTCTGTAGTATTTAGTCATCAAGGTAATCCTTAAAGAGGTTTTGAGTTTGTGTTTGGAGAGAGCCGCGGTAAGACACCGCGGTTCTTTTTTTGTTGTAATATTCCTCTTTCATGGCGTAAAATTAGTTTGGCGGTTAAGGGAGGAATATATGGAGATCATTCGTCAGATAATCAATAACAAGATCCTGTGGGTCGGAGTTCTGTCGTGGTTTATTGCCCTGATATTCAAGACCATTAACAACGTCATAATCACGGGTAAATTCAGCATTGAAAGAATGTGGGGAGACGGCGGAATGCCGAGCGGACACTCCGCAACGGTTTCTTCCGTGGCATTGGCCACAGGTCTTTACGAAGGCTTTGCATCCCCTGTTTTCGCTGTCGCGTTCATCCTTGCCATAATCGTAATGCACGATGCCATGAACGTCAGGCTTCAGGCCGGCAAACAGGCGGCTTTGCTGAATGTTTTGGCTGAGACCTTTGAGAAGGTAACCGGAACTGATCTGCCCAATGAAGAGAAATTGAAAGAGCTTTTGGGACACACGCCTCTGCAGGTTATTGCAGGGTGTCTCCTGGGCCTTATCGTAGCTGCTGTCTGCTATATGATTTTCTGAGGTAATCTATGATCTACACACTTACACTTAATCCTGCCATCGACGTTACGTATTCGTCTGCTCCGTTCCAAAGAGGCGGCTTAAACCGTGTTAAGACTATTAGACGTGATCCGGGCGGAAAAGGTATCAACGTTTCCAAGACGCTTAGAAATCTCGGTGAACAGACATGTGCATGCTTCCTTTCGGGTGGCCCTGCAGGCAGAGAACTCTACGACATGCTCCTGGAGACAGGCATCCAGTGTATCTGCGCCGAGATCGGAACGGGCAATACGCGTTCAAATCTCAAGATCGTTGATTCGGAAGGCGTGACAACGGAAATAAACGAAGAAGGTCCGTCATTTGATTTTCAGGCATCTGCCGCCATCAGAAAGAGGCTTCTCGAAATGGTGACGCCGCAGGATGTTGTCGTCATATCAGGTAAGATACCTCCGTCAGCGCCTACCGATATCTACAGAACGATAATCAGGGAGATATCCCACAAAGGCGTAAGGGTCATTCTTGACGCTTCAGGCGAAGCTCTCGAAAACGGCATGCGTTCGGTTCCGTTTGCGGTAAAGCCCAACGCCTTGGAAGTCGGGATCAACAATGACGTGGAAGCCGCCGTCAGAGCATGCAACAGGCTGCTTTCCGTAGGAACGTCCATCGCCTTGATCTCGCTTGGTGACAAAGGCGCGGTATATTGCGACAGGAACGGTGTCAGGATGTACGCTGAAGGCATGAAGATCGATGCACGCTGTACTACCGGCTGCGGAGATTCCATGACCGCAGGCCTTGCTTACGGAATATCCATCAATCTTTCACCTGAAGATACGCTGAGGATCGCCTGCGCCTGCGGAACAGCCGCAGCTCTTACTGACGGCACACAGGCTCCTTCCGCAGGTTCTATTGCCGGTTTTGAGGACAAGATCAGGATCATCAGGTTATAATTTGCGCCTGAACGTTGCAGTAACCGAACGAATGTTCTAAAATGACTCTATAAGGAGTTCATATGTTTAAACTGGTATCTGATTATAAGCCTTCAGGCGATCAGCCTAAGGCGATCGACGCCCTTGTAAAGGGCATAGAGAGCGGCATGCGCGCCCAGACGCTTCTGGGTGTTACGGGTTCGGGCAAGACATTCACGATGGCGAACGTCATTCAGCGCGTTCAGCGTCCAACGCTGGTCCTTGCACATAACAAGACCTTGGCAGGACAGCTTTACGCCGAATTCAAAGAGCTATTCCCGGAGAACGCCGTCGAATACTTCATTTCATATTACGATTACTATCAGCCTGAAGCTTACATAGCCGCATCCGATACGTATATTGAGAAGGATTCTTCGATCAATGACGAGATAGACCGTATGCGTCATGAAGCAACGAAGTCACTTCTTACACGTGACGACGTCATCATTGTGGCATCGGTATCCTGCATCTACGGCATTGGTGAGAAGAGCGACTACATGTCGATGGTCCTCAATCTCGAGACGGGTCTTGAGATATCACCTGAAGTCGTCATCGGCCAGCTGATCAACATGCAGTATACGCGTAATGACTTCGTTCCCGAGAGAGGCGCTTTCAGATGCAAGGGCGATACGATCGATATCTGGACGCCTGATTCTGAGAACACTCTTACGAGGATAAGCTTTTTCGGTGATGAGATAGACAAAATTAGTTATGTGAACAGCATCACCGGTAAGACAGAGTTTACCAAGAACTACGTTGAGATTTTCCCGGCTTCGCATTATGCGACCGGAAGAAAGAAGCTTAACAGAGCGATAGAGACCATAGAAGAGGAACTCGAGCAAAGGCTCAAGGAATTGCGAGATCAGGGCAACATGATCGCTGCTTACAGGCTTGAGCAGAGGACCAGATATGACATGGACATGCTGCGTGAGACGGGCTTCGTCAAAGGCATAGAGAACTATTCAAGACACATAGCCGGAAGAGCTCCGGGTGAGCCGCCGTGCACGCTCCTGGACTTCTTCCCGGATGATTATCTGATGTTCATTGACGAGTCCCACCAGACGATCCCTCAGATCGGGGCAATGTACAACGGAGACAGGTCAAGGAAGGAGATGCTCGTTCAGTACGGATTCAGACTTCCTTCGGCTTTTGATAACCGCCCGCTCAAGTTCAATGAGTTTGAACAGAAGATGGGGCAGACGATCTTTGTAAGTGCTACTCCTGCGGACTATGAGAAGGAACACGGAGAACAGGTCGTAGAGCAGATGATCAGACCTACGGGCCTTCTTGATCCTGAGATCTTCGTCAGGCCCGTTGAAGGACAGATCGAAGACATTCTTCACGAGCTCTCCGAACAGAAGAAGCGCGGTGATAAGAGCCTCATAATGACTCTTACGAAGAAAATGAGTGAAGACCTTACGGAATTCCTTGAGAAGGAAGACGTGAGGGTCACGTATCTGCATTCCGACATCAAGGCGGTGGAGAGGATGCAGATATTAAACAAGCTCCGTAACGATGAGGTTGACGTAATCGTCGGAATCAATCTCCTCAGGGAGGGGATCGACCTTCCGGAAGTATCATTGCTGATGATCCTCGATGCCGATAAGGAAGGGTTCCTGAGGTCCGAGCGTTCACTCATCCAGATCATCGGAAGATGTGCGCGTAACGAAAGGGGACGCGTCATCTTATATGCGGATGAAGTAACTGATTCCATGATGAACGCGGTCAGCGAGACCAACAGAAGACGTTCTATCCAGAAGCAGTTCAATGAAGAGCACGGCATTGTGCCGAAGACGATAAAGAAGGCCGTAAGGGATGTTTTCGACATAGTCGCGGACAGCGCGGAGAAGTCTTCTTCCAAGTCTTCCGGATCCAAGCGCGGTGGCATCGATCCTGCGCGTCTCATCAATGAAGGCGTATCGGGCGGTACTGCTGAAGAGAATGAGAAGATGATCGCCCAGCTCACGATAGAGATGACCAATGCAGCCAAGAATCTTGAATTTGAGAAGGCCGCAGAGATCAGGGACATCATCATCGAACTTAAGGGGAAGAAATAATGGGAGATTTTTGCCATCTTCATCTTCATACCGAATTTAGTCTCCTTGACGGTGCGATAAGAATCACAGAACTTGCCGAGAGACTGAAGGAAATGGGTATGACATCGTGCGCGATAACCGATCACGGTGTAATGTATGGCGCTGTTTCTTTCTATAAGACAATGGAAGCTGCGGGCATCCATCCGATAATTGGATGCGAGGTCTACGTGGCTCCTGCCTCGAGATTCGATAAGGATCCTAATTCGTACCAGAACGAGAGGTACTATCATCATCTCATCCTTTTGGCCAAGGACAACACCGGTCTGAAGCATCTGAACAAGCTCGTGTCAGCAGGATTCCTTGAAGGTTTTTACAGACGCCCGAGGATCGACGAAGGACTTCTTGAAAAGTATCACGAAGGACTTATCTGTCTTTCCGGATGCGTTGCCGGAAAGCTCCCGGGACTTGTCATGGCAGGCAACATGGAAGCCGCAAAACAATGCGCACTCAAGTATGACAGCCTTTTCGGAAGAGGCAATTACTATCTTGAGATCCAGGCAAACACCACATCCGAACAGGCTACGGTGAACTCTGCCCTGATAAAGCTCTCGCGTGAGACGGGAATCCCTCTCGCGGCAACGAATGACTGTCATTATCTGAGACAGGATGACGCTGAGGCGCAGGACATACTCTTGTGCATTTCAACTGCCGCGAGGATTGACGATGAGAACAGGATGAAGATGTCCTGTAACGAGTTCTACGTAAAATCCGAGACGGAGATGAGACGGTTTTTCTCCGAGGTCCCCGATGCCATTGAGAACACCGGAAAGATCGCGGAGATGTGCCACGCGTCTTACGATTTTTCGACGATCCATCTCCCTGTTTATGAAGTCCCTGAAGGATACAACGGACACGAGGAGTACCTTTCGGAACTGACTTTCAAGGGCCTTGAGAAACGTTTCGGAGTTACGCCGCCGACAGGCAGCAAAGAAGACTACTTTAAGCGTGCCGAATATGAGCTCTCCGTGATCAACAACATGGGTTATACGGACTATTACCTGATAGTCTGGGACTTCATCAATTATGCTAAAACACATGAAGTAACCGTAGGCCCGGGAAGAGGTTCGGGAGCAGGTTCACTCGTTGCTTATGCGATCGGCATAACCGATATCGATCCGATCAAGTACGGACTGGTGTTTGAAAGATTCCTCAATTCCGAACGTGTATCGATGCCTGACTTCGACGTTGACTTTAACGATGAGAGAAGACAGATAGCGATCGATTATGTAACTCAGAAATATGGCAGGGACAGAGTTGCCCACGTTATTACGTTTGGTACGCTCGCAGCGCGCCAGGCAGTTAAGGACGTTGCAAGAGTCCTCAACATGCCCATAGCTCAGAGCAATAAGATTACGAAGATGATCCCGTTCTCACCGGGAATGACGCTCAAGCAGGCGCTTGAGATCAGTACGGAATTCCGTGAGTGTTACGATACCGACCCGGAAGCGCGCAAGGTCATCGACATGGCAATGAGGATCGAGGGACTTCCAAGGAACTCGGGTACGCATGCCGCGGGAATCGTAATATCAGGTACTGACATTACTGACATAGCGCCGCTGTCATTTAATGACGACACTGTCGTTGAACAGTTTGCTAAGGCAGATGTCGAGAGCATAGGACTTCTCAAATTCGACTTCCTCGGACTTCGTACTCTTACGGTGCTTCAGGAAGCCAGAGACCTGGTCAGACAGAATCATGGAATTGACATCGAGCTTGAGAGGATCCCTTTGGATGATCCGAACATTTTCAAGATGATAAGCAGCGGAGACACCGTAGGCGTGTTCCAGCTTGAAAGCCGCGGAATGACTTCGTTCATGAAGCAGCTTGAGCCGGAGAGCCTTGAGGACATAATCGCAGGCATCTCGCTTTACAGACCGGGACCTATGGATCAGATCCCGAAGTATGTCGACTGCAAGCATAACCCTTCGCATATCACGTACGACCACCCGCTTCTTGAACCGATCCTTAACGTTACGTACGGATGCGCGATCTACCAGGAACAGGTAATGCAGATAGTAAGAGACCTTGCGGGCTTCTCGATGGGTCAGTCCGACAACATCCGCCGCGCGATGAGCAAGAAAAAGAAGTCGATCATGGAGAACTACAGACAGCTCTTCATGTACGGCGGTACGGATGACAAGGGCAGACAGATCGACGGTGCCGTCAAAAGAGGCGTCCCTGAGAATGTTGCCGCCAAGATCTTTGATGACGTTGCGGGCTTCGCTGGATACGCGTTCAATAAGTCACATGCCGCGTGTTACGCTGTCGTAGGATATTGGACTGCGTATTTCAAATATTATTACCCGACTGAATTCATGGCTGCCAACATCAATTCGTTCAGGACGGAACTTACACAGGCTTCGCATTACATCAGCTGCTGCGCCGACATGGGAATAGAGGTTCTTCCTCCGGATATCAACAAGAGCCGTGAGAAGTTTACGACGGAAGGTGACAGGAAGATAAGGTTCGGAATGTCAACGGTCAAGAACGTCGGTGAGAATGCGGTCCTTGATATCATAGCGGACAGGGAAAAGAACGGCCCTTATAAGTCGTTTGATGATTTCGTTCTCAGGGCATCCAAGATAGGGGTAAAGCGTAATGTTGCAGAATCCCTGATACTTGCATCCTGCATGGACTGCTTCGGGCTTACGAGAGCCCAGATGGTCGCGTGCGTTCAGACTGAACTTGAAAAGCTCTCGCAGACTGCGAACAGAAACATTGAAGGACAGCTTTCGCTTTTCGATCTGGGCGGTGATGTCGGCGCTGTCTCCGGTATATTCATTCCGGACATTCCAGAATATCCCCAGGAGACAAAGCTCGGATACGAGAAGGAGATGGTCGGTATCTACATATCCGGCAATCCTTTGGCTCCGTATCACGACATCATTTCCGAACTCATTACGTTTGATACCGCTGAGGCTGAAAGCATTACTGAGCTTCAGGGCGCTGACGCCATCGACGATAACCGTGAGGTCGTCATGTGCGGAATGGTTACATCGAAGAAGACCGGCTACACAAAGAAGAAGACCATGATCTCGACCATCGGGTGCGAGGACATGACGGGCCGCTTTGAGGTAATGCTATACGGAAAGAGCTTTGATACATTTAACCGCATAGTCGAAAAGAATAAACCGTACATTTTCATCGGCAGGAGACAGATGAGGGAAGACAGCGGACTTACCATGTTTGCCGATGCCTGCTATCTGCTTTCAAATGATACTGATGTCGTAAGGACGGTAATGAGTGACCGTGCATATATGGCGGCAGTGAAAGAATCCGGAGGAAGAAAAGTCCCTGAAAACAAAGCCCCCGCTCCTTCAATGCCTGAGAAGAAAGCACCTGCCGCTGAACCGGTTGAGCGCAAGAATACTGATGAGAGACCGCCTCAGGTATTGCGTATCAATTACTCGGGCAATCCGGGTTCTGCAGGTTTTAACAGATTGTTAAATTTCCTTGCGTACTTCCACGGGAACCTTCCTGTTGAAGTAAGATTTATATCGGACGGAAGCATAGCGAGACTGGATCCCGTTTGCGACATCATGTTCGATGATGATGTCATCGCACTGCTCGAAGGACTTGTCGGAAGCGGGAACACGGAGATCATCCGGGAGGACTAGGTTTATGGCTGAAAGCGATTACAAGAGACTTAACGAGATCATTCAGGAATGCGAACACATCGTGTTTTTCGGAGGGGCCGGCGTGTCTACTGAGAGCGGAATTCCCGATTTCAGGAGCAAGGACGGCCTTTATAATCAGCATGACGTCAAATTCGACAGGTATACGCCGGAGTATCTGCTCAGCATTGACTGCCTCATCGACCATCCCGATGTTTTCTATGAGTTCTACAGGCAGAAGCTCGATACCAAGGACATAATGCCCAACAGGGCGCATTATAAGCTTGCCGAGATGGAGAAGGCCGGAAAGCTTGACGGCATTATCACCCAGAACATAGACGGCCTTCATCAGCGTGCCGGAAGCAAAAATGTTCAGGAAGTACACGGCTCGACCCTGCGCAATTACTGCATGAAATGTCACGAGGACTATCCCTCGGATTTCATTTTCAAGAGCGAAGGCCCCATCCCGAAGTGCCCTAAATGCGGAGGAATGGTAAGGCCTGACGTTACTTTGTACGGGGAGGGTCTGCCTCAAACTGCCTGGATAGAGTCTAAAAGGCTCGTTTACCGAGCAGAATGCCTTATCATAGGCGGAACTTCGCTCGTGGTGCAGCCTGCAGCTTCGCTTGCATATGATTTCCCCGGCAAATACCTGATCATCATAAACAGGGACAAAACGGCCGCTGACAGGAACGCAACGCTCGTGTTCCACGAAAGTATAAGTAAAGTCTTAGATACGATTGAACTTGGTGTATAATCTATCTGTTATTTTTAGAATTCGGAGGGCTGTTTTATGAGCCGACTTTTATATGATGAGAGCAATTTACCTGAGATTAGCACGCTTAGGGCTGCTAACTACGATATCATCGACAAGGATACCGTAGAGCCGATAAAGAGGGTCGGAGTCCTTACGAGCGGCGGTGACGCTCCCGGAATGAACGCGGCTATCAGGGCCGTTGTAAGAGCCGGCATCAATGCAGGCTTTGAAATGTACGGCGTAACGAGAGGCTATCACGGCCTTTGGAAGGGAGAGATCAAACAGCTCGACGGAAGATCCGTATCTGAGACACTTCAGCGCGGCGGTACTTTCCTCATGACGGCAAGATCCCAGACCTTCATGACCGACCAGGGCGTTCTCAAGGGTGCCAGGATGATGGAAGCTTATGAACTCGATGCTCTGATCGTAATCGGCGGTGACGGTTCCTATAAGGGTGCAAGAGCGCTTGCCAGGATCGGCATTCCCGTTATCGGCCTGCCGGGAACGATCGACAACGATATCGCTTCCACCGAATACACGATCGGCTATGACACCGCAATGAATACTGCAATGCAGTGCATCGACAAACTCAGAGATACTGCTTCATCCCACGAGCGCTGCAGCGTTATCGAAGTAATGGGAAGACATGCAGGCTGGATCGCGCTTAACGTAGGTATCGCTACCGGTGCTGAGAGCATCCTTATCCCTGAAGTTCCTTATGATTTCAACAAAGATGTCCTTAGAGTCATCCTTGACGGCCGTAATACCGGTAAGAAGCACTATATCGTTATCGTCGCTGAAGGCGTCGGTCACGCTGAGGCTATTGCCAAGCAGATCGAAGAGGCAACAGGCATAGAGGCGCGTCCTACGATCCTCGGACACCTGCAGAGAGGCGGTTCTCCGACGTTGAGAGACAGGACAATGGCAAGCCTTATGGGCATCAAGGCCATTGATTGCCTTGCTGAGAAGAGATTTAACAGACTCGTAGTCATGCAGCATGGCGAAATCTCCGATATCGATATCGAGGAAGGCCTTGAAATGACAAAGACCATTTCGCCTGAGGCGATTACGAGCGTCAAGAGACTCGGCTGATACGGTTTATTCCGTAATTTGAAAACTGATCGAAAGGACGGCAGATTGCCGCCATATATCTATGTATGAATATCTGACTACAGATGAAGACCTTGAACGCCGCATGATACGCGGAAGGGTCCTTGCGGTCCTTGAGTTCAATAAGATCCGTGACAAGGTAGTCTCAAAGGCAAGGACGGCTTACGGTAAGAAGCTGTGCGCTGATATGGCTCCCTGCACTGATTATCACTATGTGGAAGAGAATCTTGCGTGGACGTCGGAAGCCATGACACACATCATCAGGTTCGGCAATCTTCCTCTCGGAGGCTTCCGTGACCTTACGGAGGCCATGTCTTACGCTGAAGCAGGCGGTACGCTTTCATGCGGACAGCTGCTCTCCGTCGCATCTTTCCTCAGAAGCTCGGAAGAGATCAAGAATGCACTGTCCAAAGCGCGTTCTGCGGGTTCTCCGTTCGTTGACGATACCGAACCGCGTCTGGTCAAGGCGATCGAGGAGACGGGAACGGATGACAGGCTCCTTAAGGCGATCGATGAGGCCATCCTTGGCGACAACGAAGTCTCTGACCGCGCGAGC
>SVJC01000085.1 GCA_015069215.1 Oscillospiraceae bacterium | reverse complement strand
GCAACGGCTTCATGACGGCATCCTTTGCCATAGAAAACCCTCTCGCCTACCTGAAGATGACCGTTTTGACATACGGAAGATTCATTGGTGACATGACGGCTGACCTGTTCGGTTCAAAGCTCTGCTGGGGTGAGAACACGATCCCGCTGTTCTTCAGCATCGTAATGTTTGTGATCCTTTTGATCATATCCGCAAACGACGCCTATACCGATCAGCTCAAAAAGAAAGACATTCTCATTGCTCTGGCAGTTGTTTTAATAGCGCTTCTTACGACTCCTTCCATGCTCCTTAGCTGGACACCGGAAGGTTCTGACGTGATCCTGGGCATTCAGGGACACTACTTCCTGCCGGTTCTGCCCTTGTTTGCGATTTCAGCCGGAAAGGGCCTTCGCGCTTTAACTTTGAAGGTCACCAAAGGCAAGACAGAAGCAGTTAAGGCAATTGCGGCTTTTGCTTATCCGTGCATCTCCTTCATGCTCGTAGTGGCCTTCTATTTCATGATGAGGCTTTATCTGAGCAGATGATTTCAAAACCTGAATATCACCGCGCCATCCTTATCTGTCCGAAGGATCTTGCTTCCTGCCTTTTCAAGCCTTTCCAGCGCTTTTGGATTCGGATGCCCGTAGTAGTTATGTTTTCCAACCGAGATGACTGAGAGCTCAGGCTTTGCCTGTGAGAGAAAATCATTGCTGCTGGCATATTTCGAGCCATGATGAGATACCTTCAGGATATCCACATCAGGAACTGTGTTTCCTGAAACCATCACCTCTTCTTCCTCAAGACCGATGTCACCGGTGAAAAGGATCTTTTTCCCGCAGCAATCCATGACCATTACAAGGCTTCCGGGATTGCCTCCGGTCACACATTCAGATGGATAAATCACCTTTAGGCTTACCTTGTCAGATAATTTGAAGATATCCCCGGAGGAAGTCTTCTCCAAGTCTTTCCTGAACAGAGCCGGATCACAGTTCCTGTAGCTGACAGACTTCTCAAACGCTTCGGTATCACCGTCATTCCCGGTAAAACCTGTGTAGATCTTATTTATCCTTCCTGCCTTATGCAGCGCGGCAAGCCCGCCTGCGTGATCCTGATCCCAATGGGTCATGAAAGCAACATCGACTTTTGCAATGCCGTAGTAATCCAAAAGGTCTGATACAGCCTTTTCGCCTTCCTCATATGTCCCGCTGTCTATCAGACACGTCGTATCTTCCGCCATTATCAGGCAGCAGTCTCCCTGACCGACATCGGCAAATACTATTTCAGCATTAACAGGCCTGATGATGCCTGCTATTACGAGTCCTGCGCATAATGCGAGCAATGCATAGCTGAATTTCAGGAGTGGCCGTTTCAAGGAAAAGCCCGGCATCAGCATGAGAAACAGAAATAACCAGATACCAAAGACATATATTGGTTTAACCGGTTTCCCCGAAGACATTTCAAGCGAGAAACGGCTGCCAGCCTCAACGGTCTTTTTCAGGCACCCGAGAAACAGTGCGGATGGCGCAGATACAGCGGTTCCGGCTTCCTTGGGCAATATATAGGACAATATGACTCCCGGTACAAACATGATGCAGGCGCCCTTGGCAAGAAAGCTTCCCAAAGCCTGTGAAATGAACTGAGCCAAGCCGAACCTGCTTTGGATCATTCCCGTGAAAGGCATCGTCCCCATCATGGCGGCTATCTGAACCGAAAACGCTTTGGCAAGTGCTTTTTTGCCGTCAAGGAAGGATAAAAGATCACCTATTCCTGAAGCCAGCAGTTTTATGGCAAGGCACGCCGAAAAACTTAAGAGAAACCCCGTTCTGCATGAACAGAAAGGGTCAGAGACCAGCATCACCATTACCGCTGCCGACATCGCGGATAAAGAATCCCTTTGAATAAAGGCACAGGATGACATCACTGCAGACCTTGTAACCGATTCGCTCCAACCCGTGATGCATCCGACAAGGAGCGTGAAAAACGTGTATATCAGAGAGCTTTTCTTCCTTTCCGGACACAAAAGAGCCAAAAGATACGGAAGAACAAACAAAAAACCTGCAAAATGAGTTCCTGAGACCGCAAGCAGATGCGAGCATCCTGATAATCTGAAATCCCTTATGACGCTGTCATCCGCAAGTGACGTATCACCCAGGCATACGGCTGCGAAAAGTGCTTTCTCCTCTTCAGTTCTTCCGTATGTGAACCTCTCGAGCATTGCTTTCCGCATCCGGTAACAAAGATCCGGGAAAGATAAAAATGCTTTGGATAATCCATCCGGATAATCCATATAAGTAAATGAATCAGCATAAAACTGATAAATTATCCCTTTTCCTTTAAGATAAGCCTTATAATCGAACTCTCCGGGGTTACCTGCGGGATCAGGCTCTCTCATCTTCCCTGTCGCTTTAAAGCCTGCACCTCTGACGGTTTGCGGTACATCCATATCCTTATTGAACCTAAGCTCAACATTGACTCCGTTGATATTTGCAACAAGCCTTTCGGTACCTGAAAGTTTCTTTTCCGCAGATACTATGGTCCCATAATAGAAACCATCCGTATCTGACGGCATTTGTGCCCTCAAAGCAGTCTGTATCCTTATACTGCAAAAAGCAGACAGAGCAATGCACATGACGAGTCCCAAAAGGCCTGAAACATTGCGTTTTCTATACATCAGAACACACAATGAAACTAAACCTGCGCCCAAAACGAACAAAGGGATCAGAGAATCAGTCAGGCAATTTGCGCAGCAGACTGCAAAAAGGACAGCGGATGGAATCAGCAAAGGCCTTTTCATAAGGCATTCCACGGCAGATTCCGTTTTCATGTCCAATGCGGATTTTGGAATATTGTTGAGTATTCTGTTAAAATCTTTCATGATTCGATTTTAAACGGCTGAAAGATAGAAATCAGCGTCAAAAATACTACAAATACCTACAATTACCGACAAGTTGAACATGCTTATGAACGATACGAACATTAACTTTAACAACATGAGATACAAGATGACCTGTGCAGACGTCAAAAACCTGCCTGAAACCGGTGTTCCCGAGATAGTAATATCCGGAAGATCCAATGCCGGAAAGTCATCTCTCATCAATGCCCTTGCCAATACCAACAAGCTCGCAAGAGTATCAGGGAAGCCCGGTAAGACAAGGGAGATCATATATTTTGACCTGGACGGCAAGGCATTGGTCGCAGACCTCCCCGGATACGGCTATTCCGCTGCTTCCAAGGAGGTTACGGCTAAATTTTCAGACCTCTGCGACAACTACTTCAGATGCGGAAGAAAGATATCTTTGGTGCTGTTCCTCATGGACATCAGGAGAACTCCTTCCGAAGAAGACATCGGAATGCTTGAATTTCTTAATAAAACAGGCATTCCCTACCTCATTGTCTTCACAAAATGTGACAAACTTTCCAATGCTGAATTGAAAAAACAGCTGCAGTTTTTGTCAAGCTTCCTTGATTTCGCCGAAGATGCCGATATTTACGCCGTTTCATCAAAGGATAAAAATGGAATAAACGACTTAAAATCAAGTATTTCAGATTTCTTGAGCAATATCTGAGCATGCAATCATAAAGCCGTCACAAAAATACCCACAAGTTTTGTTTTTCTTTTCGTGCAAAAAAATAAAACTTTGTAATTTGAAATAGCAAAACAATCCTATAATATTTAAGTATTAGCAAGGAGGGTAATGGGCTGCGATGAGTGATCTGTATGTCAGTTCAGGTTATGAACAGGCTTGTTTGCCCCCTTTCGGACCCATAGGGATAATTTCACATACAGCTAACAAAGAATTTGTGAAGCGCGTTTCAGACGTTCTTTTCGAGAAAAGGTCTGCACGCGTTGAGAAAAAGAGCAATCCTTATGTATCCAGTCCCGGATATTGCAGATCCGATTACCTTATTGATTCAACCCTCAACAGATATGACAACGGCGAAGGCACCTTTTCCCTTCTTGAGAGCGTTCGCGGTCATGACATGTACATCATCACCGATGTTCTTTCTCACAGTTACAGCTATGAGCTCGTTGAAGGCGATCATGTAATCTCCCCTGATGACCATTACAGGGATCTTTTGAGGATGATCACCGTTCTCAAGGGTAAAGCCAAGCGTATCAACGTCATAATGCCTTTCGTCTATGAAGGAAGGCGTGAAAAGCTCGATTCCCACCGCGAATCCTGGGACTGCGCCGAAATGCTCCAGAAGCTGTATGAACTCGGCATTTCAAACCTCATCGTATTTGATCCTCACGACGGAAGGATCGAGAATGCAGTTCCTCTGATGAGCATCGAGTATCCGAGATGTCAGTTTAAGATCACATCTTCACTTCTCAACAGATTTGGCTCTATCAAACTCGATAAAGAACATACTATTGTCGTAAGCCCTGACGAGACCGGTGTCTCGAGGGCGATTTTTTACTCTTCACACCTGAATCTGCCTTTGGGCATCTTCTATCGTGACAGGGATTACACCAAAAAGATCAACGGAGAACATCCGATCAAGAGTTTCAAGTTCTTAGGTGATGACGTCAAAGGCAAGGACATCCTCCTTATCGATGACATGATCAATTCCGGCAACACCATGCTCAGAACTGCCAAAAAGCTCAAGTGTTACGGTGCCGAAAACATTTACTGTCTTGCTCCGTACGGTCTGTTTACGGACGGACTTGAAGTATTCGACAAAGCATACGAAGCCGGCATTTTCAGAGCAGTATGCTGCACCAACCTGATCTACAGATCTCCTGAACTTCTTGACCGCAAATGGTACGTTGACGCAAACATGATCCCTTACGTGGCAAGGATCATCGATGCATTAAACCTCGATGAATCCATTTATGACCTCATTAACTCAACTTCAAGACTTACTGACCTCGCAAGCCAGATGAGGATCGGTGAGTTCTTAGAGTTTAAAGATGAATAAAGTAACAGCAATATAAGAAAGGCAGGCTTACCTTATGACCTCAGCATCTGATGAAAGAGCTTATTCACGTTACGATCAATACGGTGACAACCCGATGGCACCGGTTGGTCCTATCGGTCTCTTAGCGCTCAGAGGCAGCGAAGAATTCACCGAAAAGGTTAACTTCTATCTGAACAAAAGACGCTCGGAGTATCAGAAGGAGCAGTTCGTCAATACTTATCCCGGATTCTTCAGAGAGGATTACACGATCCCGATCGAGAACGCGAGATTCTCTTCCGGTGAAGGTAAAGCCGTAGTCAAGAATACCGTCAGAGGTCATGACCTTTATCTCATCAGCGATGTCATGAACTGCTCATGCACCTATAAGATGTTCGGTCAGGACAACAGAATGAGTCCTGACGATCACTATCAGGATCTTAAGAGAGTCATCCTCGCCTGCTCCGGTAAATCAAGACGTATCAATGTAATCATGCCTTATCTTTACGAAGGCCGTCAGCACAAGAGAAACGCAAGAGAATCCCTTGACTGCGCTTTCGCCCTTGAAGAGCTTTATGAGCTCGGCGTTGCAAACATCATCACATTCGACGCTCACGACGAGCGTGTTGCAAACGCCATCCCTCTCGCAGGCTTTGAGAGCCTTCCTACCGCATATCAGATCATCAAGGAAATGTACCGTCAGATCCCTGACCTGAGCTTCTCCAACGGAAAGTTCATGATCATCTCCCCTGATGAAGGCGGTATCTCCAGAGCTATGTACTACGCATCCATCCTCGGAGTTCCCCTCGGAACATTCTATAAACGAAGAGACTATACAACAGTCGTTAACGGACGTAACCCGATCGTTGCTCATGAATTCCTCGGCGATTCCGTTGAAGGCTGCGACATCCTCATCATCGATGACATGATCTCATCAGGTGACTCCATCCTCGACATCGCACGCGAAATGAAGCAGAGAGGCGCTAACAGAGTCCTCTGCGCCGTTACTTTC
The DNA here is from genome assembly GCA_015069215.1 of Oscillospiraceae bacterium. GTDB lineage: Bacteria > Bacillota > Clostridia > Saccharofermentanales > Saccharofermentanaceae > Saccharofermentans. The sequence continues at coordinate 4,756 of SVJC01000085.1, read as the reverse complement.
GGCCTCTTCACGGAAGGCATCGACAAGTTCAACCAGGCTTACGAAGAAGGCGTCATCACAAAGGTCTTTGCAACCAACCTCATCTACAGACGTCCTGAGCTTCTCCAGGCTCCCTGGTTCGCAGACGTCAACCTCTGCAAGTTCGTTGCTCTCCTCATCGACGCTATCAACCACGACGCTTCCTTGTCTAACCTCATCAATCCTACCGAGAAGATCAAGAAGCTCCTCAAAGCAAAGGAAAACATCGGTTAATGGCAGGTTCAACCAGAAAACCATCTTCCTCAAGACAGTCTTCTTCAGCAAGAAGGCCGTCTTCAGGCGGAAGAAAACCTTCTTCAGGACGTCAGACTGCCAGCAGATCCTCACGTTCTGCCCCGCCCGTCCAGAATCAGTCCGGCCTGCTTCAGAAGATCCTAAGCAGCTCCATCATGGGCCGCCTTGCTCTTCCCCTCATTGTCATCGCAGGGATCCTGGTAGTAGTCGGTATCGATCTGCTCATCTCATGGAACGACTTTTCGAGGTTCTTTAAGATACTCGGCATCGAGCTTCTTGTCGCCGTCGTAGTCTGGGTCTTAAAGCTCGTATTCTCTAAATCACAGTCAAACGACGATCAGGTCGAGGTATAATGCCTTGCCTCTTGACGGAATTACCTGCCAGCTGCTCGCAAACGACCTGAACGACAAGCTTTCAGGTTCAAGGATAGACAAGATCTTCATGCCCGACCGTCATTCGGTCGTACTTCACATCAGAACCCAGGCAGGAGTCAAAAAGCTCCTTATCTGCGCTGATCCAAGCCTTCCAAGAGTAATGCTCACCGAAGATGTCAGGGACAATCCTGCCCTGCCGCCTTCTTTTTGCATGCTTCTTCGAAAATATCTCGCAGGTTCAAGGATCACTTCGATTACTGATCCCGGATACGAACGTGTTATCGAGATCAACTGCACCAACACGGATGAACTCCGCGACGTAAAGGATTACAGGCTCATAGTTGAGCTCATGGGACGCTTTTCAAACATAATCCTCGTAAACGGCAGCGGAAAGATTCTTGATTCATCCGTCCATGTCGATTTTGACGTTTCAAGGCTCAGAGAAGTAATGCCTGCAAGGGTTTACAGCTATCCGCCCGCCCAGAACAAGTTGTTGATCGAAGATGCGCTATCAATGGTCCGTTCCGGAACCATTCCCATCATTGAAGAAGAAAGATCCCGCCCCGTCGGAAAGGCTCTTATCAATTCCATAAAAGGCCTGTCCCCCATTCTTTCCAGGCAGCTTTGCATTCAGTCCGACATTGATGAACGTCAAACGATCCAGCTGCTTAATGAGGATGAGAAAGCAAGGCTCAGATCAAGACTTGAGAGTTTCTTCAAAGACATTACAGAAGGCACTTACATTCCCCGCGTCTATTTTGATGAATGCGGAGAACCTGCAGAATACGCACCGATGGAGCTTTCCGGTTATTCGGATTCCAAGAAGACAGATTCCATCTCTGACGCAATCAGCATCTTCTATGCCGCAAGAGAAACCGAAATGGATCTCGATTCCGGCAAGCACAGGTTAAGACAGATAATCGACAGTGCCCTTTCAAAGATAATCAAGAAAAAGGAAGTCCACGAAGCTGACAGTGCCGAAGGCGCAAAAGCCGACAAATACAAGCACTGCGGCGACATCATCCTTACCTACAAGTACCTGATCAAGCCTCAGGATACGGTTCTCAACACAGAAGACTATTCGACCGATCCTCCCTCTTCTGTTTCCATAGCGTTGGATCCGTCTTTAGATGCCTCCGGAAATGCCCAGGAATACTACAGAAAGTTCCGCAAGGCTAAGCGCAAGGCTGAAATGTCCGAGGAATACATCAAAGAGGACGATCTTGCGATCATGTACCTGAGATCGGTCAAGACCGCGATCGAAGCCGCAGCAACCCAGGAAGACCTCGACGCAATAAACGAAGAGATAAAGGCCGAAGTCAACGGCTCACAGGCTGCTAGGAAGGCTGACAGATCCAACGCTTCCGGTGACCCAAACAAGATGGTTGGAATTGCCAAATCCGGCAAGGCATCTTCACGTGCGCTCCGCGAGGCCGCCAAGCGCGCCAACGCAAAGAAGAACGGCAGATCAGCAAAGAATAACGAGAAGGCTCTTCCCTTCCGCAGATACAGATCTTCTGACGGTCATGAGATCATATGCGGCAGGAGCAACATCCAGAACGAGAAGCTCACATTTACGGTGGCTTCACGTAAGACCGACTGGTGGTTCCATGTTAAGGGACTTCCCGGAACACACGTCATATTAAAGACTTTCCCCGATGAGGACATGCCGTCAGATTCTTCCATCCTTGAAGCAGCATCTCTTGCCGCGTTTTTTTCCAAGAGCATAATACTTGAAGAACATAATGCAGCAGAGGGTTCCAGAGCAGGAAAGCTCAAGGCAGAAGTCGACTATTGCCCCGTATCACACGTAAAGAAAATACCGGGCGCTAAACCCGGCATGGTCATCTATGAGAGCTACTATTCCGTTCTCGTTGATTCCGAAGAACCGAAGGAACGTCTCTCTTAAGCTTCAAAGCTCTTTAGTATCTTGTCCTTGAATTCTGATTCATCGAGCGAGAAACAGCATCCGCAGTATTTCTGCCTGTAAAGCCCTATCTCCTTGGCAAGTCTCTGTCCGAAATAGAATCCCGGCCTGAAGTCCAGATAGTAGAACTTAACACCGTAACGGGAAGCCTTTTCGAGTGATATCTCCGATATTCTGTCATGCTGCTGGTAAGGACTTACAAGAAGCGTCGTGCAGAAAGAATCATAGCCGTGATCGGCACAGTATCTTGCCGTCTCTTCCATTCTCCTGTCGTAGCACATCTCACAGCGGGACTTATACTGCTCAAGGTATTCTTTGGAACGCCAATATTCCTCTTCGCAGGCCAGGCCTTCTTTTATCAACTTTAAACCATATGAATCACAGGCCATTTGGAGATTCTCCTGACGCCTGTCCCATTCGAACTGCGGATGGATATTCGGGTTGAACCAGAAACAGTCAGGCTCGATCCCCTGGCTCGTCAGAAGCTTTAATGGATACATGGAACAAGGTCCGCAGCAACAATGCAGCAGGAGCTTGCCGCAGTCAGAAGGATCCAGCGACGGGATCTCCAATGTATCAGGAAAGCCTTCCATTACTCCTCTTCTCCGTTGCTGCTCTGCCAATCGTCGATCGAGATGTTCTGATACTGGGAACCCGAAGCATTAGGCTGGGCAGATTTGCCGCCGGGAATGAAAGACGGCGGAGGTGTCATGCCCAAGTGCTTGAAAGCCCTTAATGTCAGCATTCTTCCCCTTGAAGTCTTCTGGATGAAGCCATTCTGAAGAAGGAACGGCTCGTAAACGTCTTCGATAGTCACCTGATCCTCGCCAGTTGTCGCGGCAAGCGTATCAAGTCCAACGGGGCCGCCGGCGAAAATATCCGCGATCGTCATTAGCATCTTGCGGTCAATGTTATCAAGACCGATCTCATCGATGTCGAGCTGCTTAAGGCCGAAGTCTGATACTTCCTTGTCGATGATGTCCTTCTCCATGTACATGGCGAAGTCTCTCATTCTCTTAAGGAGCCTGATCGCGATTCTCGGAGTGCCTCTGGATCTGGATGCTATGTTCTGAAGACCGTCTTCACTAATGTTGATTCCGAGAAGTCCTGCGTCACGCTTAAGGATCTGCATGAGATCGGGAGTCTCATAGAGTTCCAGGTGATTGATCATGCCGAAACGGTCTCTCAAAGGAGATGAGATCATGCCTGCCCTGGTGGTTGCACCGATCAGCGTAAAGTGCGGCAGATCAAGTCTCATTGACCTTGCAGCAGGGCCTTTGCCGATCATGAGATCGAGCTTGAAATCCTCCATCGCAGGATAAAGGATCTCCTCAACATTCCTGTTGAGCCTGTGGATCTCATCGATGAAGAGAACTTCATTCTCTTCGATATTGGTAAGGAGAGCAGCCAGGTCACCTGCCTTCTCGATCGAAGGACCTGTTGTGATATGCATGCCTACTCCCATCTCGTTTGCTATGATGCCTGCGAGAGTAGTCTTACCTAAGCCCGGAGGTCCGTAAAGGAGAACGTGATCCAGCGACTCACCGCGCTTTTTTGCAGCTTCGATGAATATGCGGAGGTTCTTCTTTATCTTTTCCTGGCCGGAATAATCTTCAAGTCTTAAAGGCCTTAAAGTCTTCTCATCAACGTCAGAAGGCTGCTTGACCCTTCCTATGATGCGGTCTTCCTCTGCCTCGTAGCCATAATTATCCATCATGAGAACTTACTCCCCGAAGCAATCTTAAGAGCCTTCTTGATAAGGGCTTCCAGTGTGATGCCTTCCTCATATGCGGCAGCTACAGCCTCAGCTGCTTCCTGCTCCCTGTAATCAAGGACCATGAGCGCACCGATCGCATCATCAGCAACAGAGCCCATTGCAGATGCAGGTGCCGCGCCTGAAGATGCCGCGGGAACGATAGTCGCTGCTGCACTGCTGCCCTTGGTCTGGCCTTTTAACTTGTCCCTTAACTCAACGATTATCTTCTCCGCGCTCTTCTTGCCCAGACCCTTTACGCTTGAAAGGATCGAAACGTTATTGCCCATTACGGCAAGAGCGATCTGCTCGGGTGTAAGAGCAGAACAGATATTGTGCGCGACCTTAGGGCCTACTCCCGAAACGGTGATCAGCTTAAGGAAGATGTCCTTCTGGTCAGCTGATGCAAAGCCGAAAAGGGAGATATCG
>SVJC01000084.1 GCA_015069215.1 Oscillospiraceae bacterium | reverse complement strand
AAAGCCAAGTTAATAAGATTTCAGGGCAATCGCGAAACCCTTGAAAAATAAGGCTTTTCAGGGTATTTCAAGGCAAATCGTAACTATGATAAAAGTACTGTTTGTATGTCACGGCAACATCTGCAGGAGCACGATGGCTCAGTGCATGTTTCAGGACATGGTAAATAAAAGGGGAATGTCTGATCAGTTCTATATCGACTCGGCTGCAACGAGCAGGGAAGAGATCGGGAACGGGCCTCACTACGGTACGGTCCACAAGCTCAGAGAAGTCGGAATACCCGTGCTCCCTCACCGCGCAAGGCAGATGACAAGATCAGATTATGAAGAATACGATTATCTTATCGGAATGGACTCATACAACGTATCGAACATGAGCCGGATAGCAGGCGGCGATCCTGATAAGAAGATCTTTCAGATGCTTGAATTTGCAGGACTTAACAGGAGCATAGCAGATCCCTGGTACACGGATAATTTCGATGATACGTATAACGATCTGGTCTTAGGCCTGAACGGTTTTTGGAAGTACATTTCGGAACGCCTTTGATTTCTTTTGTTCTTTTCGTTTTAAGCGTTAAAAATCTTTTATTTTTGGTATAATAATCTCAACAACTTAATAATCATCGCAGTTACTGTCGCAGCGGTCGGACGGGGACCGCTGCTGTCATTCTCAAAGGAATGACCTTACGTTTGTATCCTAAAAAGCGGAGGAACGAATATGTTTAAGACGGCAGAAGATGTGTTGAACTTCATTTCTGACAATGAGATCAAAATGATCGATTTCAGAATGATCGACATCAACGGCAGATGGCATCATCTCACGATACCTGCAAAGAGGTTCGGTGAGGATACCATGAAGAACGGCATCGGATTTGACGGGAGCAACTATGGCTTTGCACCTGTCGAGAAGAGTGACATGGTCTTTATACCGGATCTTTCGAGTGCTGCGATCGATCCTTTCCCTGAGATCAAGACTCTTTCAATGATCGGCGATGTCCGTATCATCGGCAAGGACGACAACAAGCCCTTTGACCAGGAACCCAGAAACGTTTGCAAGAGAGCTGAAGAATACATGAAGGAGCTCGGCGTAGCAGATACTTATCTGCTCGGACCCGAGTTCGAGTTCTACGTTTTCGATTCTGCATCATTCTCCAATGATCCTTCTGAATCGGGATTCTCCATAGACACGGAAGAGGCTTTCTGGAACAGCGGATGCTCTGATTCCAACGGTTTCCAGACACCCCACCAGGGCGGATATCACATTGCGCCCCCGCAGGACATTCACTATGACTTCAGAAGCCGTGTAACGATGCTGATGGAAGAGCAGGGAATAGCTGTTAAGTATCACCATCACGAAGTCGGCGGCCCGGGCCAGATGGAAGTTGAAGTCGAATTCGGTACGATGACCGAGATGGCTGACAAGACGATGCTCGCCAAGTACATCATCAAGAACGAAGCCGTTATGGAAGGCAGGACAGCAACGTTCATGCCTAAGCCCATTTACGGTGAAGCAGGTTCGGGAATGCATGTGCACATGCTCATGTTCAAGGACGGAAAGCCTGTTTTCTACGACAGTGAAGGTTATTCGGGTTTGTCACAGACTGCAATGTATTTCATCGGCGGTATCTTAAAGCACATCGCCGCCATCTGCGCATTCTCCAATCCTTCGACAAACTCTTATAAGAGACTTCTTCCGGGTTTTGAAGCCCCTGTCACCATCGGATTTGCAACAGCTAACAGAAGCTCCGTCATCAGGATCCCGGCTTACGCCAAGACTCCTGACAAGAAGAGATTTGAGCTCCGTAATCCTGATGCTACGTGCAATCCTTATTACTGCTATGCCGCAATACTCATGGCAGGTCTTGACGGTATCAAGAATAAGATCGATCCGGTTGCTGAAGGATACGGTCCTTACGATTTCAACCTGTTCGATCTTCCCGATGCCGAGAAAGCCAAGATCAAGGGACTTCCTAAGTCTCTGGGTTCCGCGCTTAAGGCTCTTGCTGCTGACAATGAATTCCTCAGGGCCGGCGGAGTATTCCCGAAGGAACTCATCGAACTGTGGATCAACAATAAGAGAAAGGATCTTAAGAGGCATGTCGCAATGCCTACTCCGATGGAGTATGAGATGTATTACGATCTCTGATAAACAGATCAAATTCTGAACATCTTCAGGGCCCGGGGTAACCCGGGTCCTGATAATGTTTTGTAAAGGAGTGAGGTTCTTTGTTCAGGCTTCTTTTGATCGAAGAATCATTTGACCTAAGAGAGAACATAAAAGAATTCTTCCGTGACAATTCCGGCACGGATATCGTTTTTGATTTTGCCTGCGGTTTTCATGACGGGCTGGATAAGGTTCGTGCAATATCTTATGATCTGCTCCTGATCGATTATAAGATCTCTTCAGAGACCGATCTTGAGATATGCAGGCTACTGAGAGACTCCTGTTCTTGTCCTGTCGTGTATGTCACGGATCTTAAAGATGCGGAAGAATTCGATAAGTGCAGCGCTTTTTGTGCTGACGATTATCTGGTAAAGCCGTTTTCACCGTCGGATCTGTTAAGGGAGATCCGCTCTTTTATGGACAAACGGCCAAGCTGCGAAAGAATACTGGAATACGGCGGCATCAGGATGAACACTTTGACAGGACTTGTTACTGCTGACGGCAATGTCGTAGAGCTTCCTGCCAAGACTGCATTGGTCCTGAAGCTCCTCATGGAAAACAAGAATGAAACCGTGAGCCGCAATGATATACTGAACATTGTTTGGGGTAACGACTGTCAAAGCAGTCACAGGGTTGTCGATACGCACGTAAAGAACCTGAGAAGGCTTCTTGGCAAAAAGGGCATTCTGATCAAGAATGTCAGGGGAATAGGGTACAGGATCGCAGAAAAGGGAGCGTGATATTTATGGCATTGAACAGCTTTCAGAAGCATCTTTTCGAGATAAGGAGCGACAGTGACTACCGCGCTTTGCAGCAGAAGATAATCCCAAATGTCGATCCTGAACTGATCATTGGAATAAGGACTCCCGTGATAAGGGACTACGCAAAGGAACTGCGTAAAACGGGAGAATACAAAACGTTTATAAAGAAGCTGCCTCATCACTATTTTGAAGAGAACATGCTTCACGCAATGATATTGAACGATGAGAAGGATTACGATACTGCGGTCCTTGAGACGGAACGCCTGATACCTTACATTGACAACTGGGCAGTATGCGACCAGTTTGTGCCGAAGGTATTTAAAAAGCATACTGACGATCTGCTAAAGCATATCAGCTCATGGCTTGGCTCCGGTGAGGAATACGAGATACGTTTCGGCATGAAGATGCTGATGTCGTTTTATCTTGATGAAAAGTTCAAGCCTGAATATATGGAGATGGTAATAAGATCAGACCGTACTGATCTCACATATGTAAGCCTGATGACCGCCTGGTATTTTGCGACCGCGCTGGCAAAGCAGTATGACGCTGCAGTTAAGGTAATTGAAGCAAAGCGCCTGGATAAAAAGACGCATAACAAGGCAATTCAAAAGGCCGTAGAGAGCTTCAGGGTCTCTGATGAGCAGAAGGCTTATCTGAAGACACTGAAGATCTGACGTTTTCCGGGACAAAAAGACAGGTTTTCAGGTCTCTTGAGGGACTCGAAAACTACAGAACGCATGTTCTAAAGGGCTTTCGGAACGCCTTGGTGATCAAAACAGCTAAAACACTATATCTTGATATATGACACCCGAAATAGTCTACACAATCACCACAGATTGTGTGAACAAATTTTCGAAATCCTATTGATTTTATATCCGAGAGTGGTATATTGAACTCAAAACATCAGAAAGGAGCTTATCATTTCGTAACTGTCGGTTAAGGGAAACGTCTGAGTATTTTTGTTAGTCGTTAGTCTGTTTGACGTTTCTGAAGAGTTTAATTTTTTGGTAGAAAGTATGGATACAGTTAATTTTGGCAAGGATAGCTCCGCTATAGAGAGGCATACGCTGCTTATAGCAGTGTGACATCCTGATAACTGAATATAGTCCGCAATGAGGCAGATGATGCCTTGGTTGTTTGCACTCGCTGTTTGCATGTAAGACCGCACAGCGCGTGCTCAAAAACCCTCTGTGTACTACTGTCAGCAGCCATATTTTCTGTATGAAACGAAAGGAAAGAAGCATGAGAAATTTTAATTGTACTGTTAAAGATATTGCGTTCAGAAGTGAAGCTCTCGATATGCTCACTTCCAATATGGCTGCCAACGGATATCCTGAGGCAAGGACTGATTATATGACCATCAGGAGCCACTGGAGTGAAGCTCTCAACTGCGCTGCCGATAAGACCGGCAGTGAGAAGACCAGGATAGCCATGCGCTACCTTGGCGGCGGGATAACCATAGACAGGATCTCTAACCTTGAGTTCTACAACAACAGGACTGTCAGAAGATATATCCGTGAGTTTTGCGAATGCATCAGAAAATACTATCTTGAGAGATTTGACATATCGCTCGCCGAATACTGCTAAGGAGGAAACCATTATGACCAACATGTTTACTGATTCTTTTTGGAAAGCTGTTTCCGAGACTGCCGCAAAGTGCGGCCTGGTTGAGGCTTGCGTCATCGTTTACTCCCGCGTATACGGCATGAACATCACCGAGTGCTGCGCAGCCGTAGGACTTGGAGCAAAGCGCGTCAAGGATATTCTCAAGGAATTCGACCACTACAGCGCAACACTCATACCTGTCGCACAGTCAGACAGGTTGAGTGCCTGATATCTGCCTATTCTGCTGCCCCCGGTAAAGCAAGCCTCCGTGTGTTTTCCGGGGGAGCAGAAAGATCTCGGGACAAGAGCGGTCAGGTTACTGTGCTATAATCTCTTTGAACGAATTCCGGGAGGATAGATATATGACTATCAGTTTTGAGAGGATTCCGGCTACTCTTGAAGAATTGAAGACACTTCCTGAAGCTTCTTTGAAAGAGCCTGAATATGGTGCGGCGCTTTTTATCGCAGCGATGATGAACTATAAGGATAACCCTGATCTGGCTATCTCCATGCTCGAGTTCCTTAAAGGTCCCGGCGGCGTTTCTCCTTTTGAGAAGCAGTTTATCAAGGACAGATTGGGTGACGGCAAGGATTATGTCGTCAGATCCTATTTTGCCGGCACTTCACCTGAAAACGATTACACTCCGTCCTTGCCTTATACTGTAGATCCGGAGAAGGATCCTTCCTCTGAGTCTGAAGGAAGGATAAGAGTATTCATGAGATCGTCAGGAGCTGATTCCCCGAGAATGGTTAAGATGAGATTAAAGCCTTCAACGGGCGAATGGTTTATCGAGGAGGAAATGCTCCTTCCGGATATCAGGATACCGAGATCTTTGGACCAGTGGGCGTAAGATGAAACAGGAAAGAAACTACCCAAAAGCTTCCATTACGTCAAAGGCTGCATCAGCCCTTAAGAACGGACATCCGTGGGTATATGCCGATGAAGTGCTTTCTTTGTCAGGCGACCCTTCTGACGGTTGTCTGATCGACTGTTTTGAAGGCAACAGCTGGCAGGGAACAGGGTTTTATAACTCCGGTTCCAAGATCCGCATAAGGATCATCTCACGCAATGCAAATGACAAGTTTGATCGTGCGTTTTGGAAGAGGCGCATAAGCTACAGCATCCGTTACCGTGCGGATATCCTTCCTGAACAGGATTTCAGATGCTGCAGACTCGTGCACGGTGAATCCGATTTCATTCCGGGTCTTACCGTAGACAGATATGAGGACATTTTGTCCGTACAGACTGCATGCCTCGGTGTAGAGCTGATCAAGAATGACATATACGATGTGCTTAAGGAGTGCATGGCTGAAGCCGGTGTCACCATAAGCGGTATCTATGAAAGAAATGATCTTTCTTTAAGAGAGAAAGAAGGACTTCCCGTATATAAAGGCTGGTATGAAGGTTTTGGTACTGTTCCTGAATCTGCCGTTACCGAGATCTGCGAGAATGGCATCAGGTATCTCGTAGACGTGGCTGAAGGTCAGAAAACGGGATTCTTCCTTGACCAGAAATACAACAGGGCGGCAGCTGCCAAGCTCGCGCCCGGAAGAAAAGTCCTGGACTGTTTCACCCATACCGGTTCTTTCGGTCTGAACTGTGCTCTGGCAGGTGCATCTCATGTAACCAGCGTTGATATTTCACAACAGGCTGTTGACATGGCTCATGCTAATGCCGTGAGAAACGGTCTTGACGGAAAGATGGATTTCGTGTGCGCTGATGTCTTTGATCTGCTTACCGGAATGGCTGAAAGAAAAGACCATTCTTTCGATTACATAATCCTGGATCCGCCTGCATTCACTAAGTCCAGGCAAACTGTAGAGGCAGCGGGGAGGGGATATAAAGAGATCAATCTGAGGGCAATGAAGGTGCTTCCGAGAGGCGGTTATCTGACTACGTGTTCATGCTCTCATTTCATGACGGATGATCTGTTTAAGAAGATGCTCGTTTCAGCCGCAAGGGATGCGTCAGTCTCTTTGAGACTTGTTGAAGCCAGAGGACAGGCGCCTGACCATCCGGTATTGATGAGCGTGCCTGAGACACAGTATCTCAAGTGCTATATTTTCCAGGTGGTTTGAGCTGAATGTAAATTAATAAAGAAAAAGGGTTGCGGATAACCGCAACCCTTTGCTTTTGCTTTGGTCTAAGATCAGGCACTCCAGAGTCCGTGCAGGTTGCAGTACTCATAAGCTGCAACGACTTCTTCTCCGTCGGTAAGAGCGAACTCGGCAACAGGCTTGTCTCCGGGATTGAGATGTCTTACTGAATAGCCTTTGTTGGTTTCTAAGATAATGAAAGTAATGTAGTGAGCTTCGAGCATGGGGTGCTCAACTTCGCCGACTTTAACAGTTACTTTTGATCCGTCTTTTTCGATTACCGGTACGTGCTTTTCACCGGCCGCATCGGTAGTGTTGGGGATGATCTCTTCTGCATGTCCTTCTTCGCATTCAGCAGGGACGAGCTTGACGACAATGTTTCCGCATTTGCCTTTGAAAATCTTCATGTGATCTACCTCCGTTAGGATAATACATTCAGTATAACATCATTCGCCTTCGTTGATTATGAAAATCACTTGAATCAAAAGATTGTGTTTTGGGCAATTATTCTGTCGTTTTTTTGACATTGGCGCCATAATTCAAAAACTATTATGAGTTTTTGGGTTCCCGATGTGTGAAAATATAGTTGCAAGCGGTATGCAAATAAACTAAAGACGGGAGAGAAGATCATGAGCAACATTTTTGATTTCAAAGGAAGAGTAGCAGTTATCACAGGATGCTCCACAGGACTTGGCGTTCAGATGGCAAAAGCTTTGGCCGGACAGGGATGCGATATCGTAGCGATCGCCCGTCGACAGAATCTTATAGATGAGGTTGCAGCTGATATCGAGAAGACTTATGGAGTTAAGACTCTTGCAGTAAAGTGCGACATCACGGATACAGCAGCAGTTGAAGCAGCAGTTGATGAGATCCTTGCAAAGATGGGCAGGATCGACATCCTCGTAAACAATGCAGGTACGGGCGCTGTTGCTCCTGCAGAAGACATCACAGACGAACAGTTCAACAATGAGATCAACATCGACCTTTTCGGTACATTCAGACTTGCACGTTCTGTTGCAAAGAAATACATGATTCCCAACAAGTTCGGACGCATCATCAACATTGCATCCATGTACGGTCTTGTAGGCAACAAGGTTGCACCTGCTTCTCCTTATCACGCAGCTAAGGGCGGCGTTGTAAACCTTACAAGAGCTTTGGCTTCCGAGTGGGGTAAGTACGGCATTACGGTCAACTCGATCTGCCCCGGCTATTTCTACAGCCCGCTTACAAAGGAGACACTCGATTCCGAGTTCTTCCAGGCTAATGCAAGGACCATGATCCCTCTTGAGAGATACGGCAACGAAGGCGAGCTCGATACAGCTATCTGCTTCCTTGCATCTCCCGCAACGACATACGTTACAGGCGTTAACCTTCCTGTAGACGGCGGCTACACCGCAATGTAATCCGGTAAAAAATCTTTTTAAGGCCTCTCCTTTTACGGAGAGGCCTTTTTTGATAATATATCCTCATGCCTGACAATAAAAAAAAGAACAAGATGGAATACGGCATCCGTATGCTCAAGCGCGATGCCAAAGGTAGCTTGAAGCGTCACTATCTGTTTTTTGTAGTGGCCTGTCTTCTCGCAGTATTTATGGATGCGGAGTTCATCACCTCTGACTATCTGATCAATATGCGCTCGACGTTCTTCGATATGTTCTCAAATTCATCCATAACTGTGGAAGTTGACCCGGAGACAGAGGAAAAGATCAAGGAAGGCGTTAAGGCACTGGATAGCGATGCCGGCGTTTTCCGCAAGAATGTTGAAAAGCAGCTTGAGGATGTTAACAGGAAGATCAAGAGCCCTGAAGGTTCTGAGGTTTTCGGAAGGAGCAAGGGCGTTCTCAATCAGATAATCGATTTTGTTGCAGGCGATACATTCTTTTCACATATGTATTCAACCATATCAGGCATTGTGGGAGACCCCCGTGCCGCCAATATCGCAATCATTTCGTTGCTGGCGATTGTCTCGTTTACTTACTGGCTGTTTGTACGTAATCTTTTCGTTGCCGTGATCAGAAGGATATTCCTTGAAGGCAGGATCTATAAGAAGATCCCGGTCTCGCGTTATCTGTTCTTCATACGCATGAAGAGGTGGGCGAGATCGGCCATTACCATGGGTCTTTTGTGGATAATCGAATTCCTGTCGTCTTTTACCATTGTCCTTTATCCTATCGTAAGATTCGGATTCTTCCTTGTGCCTTATATCATTGCCGAAAATCCTGACATCAAGACTGTTGATGCCCTTAAGCTTTCATGGAGGATGATGAGAGGCAACAAATGGACTCTTTTTAAGATCATTATCAGCATATTGGGCTGGAATATATTGAATGTTTTCACTCTCGGAGTGTTCGGCATTCTGTATACCAACCCTTATAAGATCTGCATTTATTCAGAGTTCTATGCAAGGGTCAGGGAAGCTGCAAAGCAAAATGAGATAGAAGGAGTCGATCAGCTCAACGATATCTATCTGTTTGCAAAGGCAGACAACAACAGGCTTAATGATGCTTATGCGGATGTTTTGGAAGAGCTCGATGCCGACAAGCCTACTCTTGACGGCCTTAAGGGCAGGAACAAGTTCATAGCCGACCATTTCGGTGTCGTTCTCTGGAACACCAAGGATGAGATGGAATATGAGGCGGATGAAGAACGCCGCGTGAAGCTCCTCGCTTATAAGAAAGAAGCTGAAGGGGAGAGCTATCCTTCAAGGCTGTCTCCGATACCGGAACAGAGAAAGCTCAAGTCTTTGGCACATATCCATTACATGCGCCACTATTCTTTGCCTTCGCTTGCTGCACTGTTCTTTATCTTTGCGATGTTCGGATGGGTATGGGAACTGTTCTTCTACTATGTCCAGCAGGGCAAGATAATCAACCGCGGCGTGCTTCACGGACCTTGGCTCCCGATATACGGCGTTGGCGGACTTATCGTATTGATATTCCTGTTTGTCTTAAGGCGCAGGCCTGTACTCCATCTTATTGCGACCGTCATATTATGTGGAGTGGTCGAGTATTTCGGAGGCTGGGCTCTCGAGACGATATTCGACAAGAAGTGGTGGGATTATTCAGGATATTTCTTCAATATCGACGGAAGGGTCTGTGCAGAGGGACTGTTCGTTTTCGGTGCTGCCGGAATGGCTTTCATATATGTTCTTGCACCGCTCCTCGATAACATGATCAGAAAAGCCCGGCAGAAGATACTTATTCCTGTTGAGGCTGTTCTTCTTGTGCTTTTCGTTATTGACGTTATCTATTCGGCTTTCGTTCCCAATACGGGCGACGGCATTACAGGAAATTTCGACAAGGGAGACGATCCTCCGGCTATTACCTCCGAGACATTAGAGCAAGACAGATAAGGAGTAAGGTGGAACTTAAGAAATAACGGGGCTGCTCATTTGAGACAACCCCGTTTCAGTTGATGGTGGAGACGAAGAGGATCGAACTCTCGACCTTACGGATGCGAACCGTACGCTCTCCCAGCTGAGCTACGCCCCCGTGCGTGAGAGATTATAACATAACGGTACACTTCGTGCGAGTATCAGGGATCAGGAGTACATTCCCTTGAACATGTCGATTACCTGTGCCACGAGACCCGTAGCGACAAGAACAGCCATGATGACTACGAAGATGATGACAAAGCAGAAGTAAGATCTTGCGAAGTTCTTCTTGTTTACGTTTCTGGTTCCGCCGAGAGCGTAAACAATAAGGAATATGAAGCCTACGACAGGGATCGAGAAAAGGATCTCAAGACCGAAGTATCCCCACATTGATATCGGGCGGTACTGCTCAGGAACGTTATTGATATCAGACATAATCCCCTCCTAAAAAATGTTTGATAGCAAAGTATAGCACGATTTGACATTTTGTAGTAGCATTGACGAGGAAGCTTAGCTCAGCGGGAGAGCATACCCTTCACAGGGGTGGGGTCGCGGGTTCAAACCCCGCAGTTTCCACCAAAAACATAAAAACACCTTCTGTAACATACGAACAGTTCCTCGGCGCTAAAGCGCCTGCGGAACTAGTTACAGAAGGTGTTTTAACGTTTGG
>SVJC01000083.1 GCA_015069215.1 Oscillospiraceae bacterium | reverse complement strand
GGCCTTATTGATTACTACCGTGATTTCATGTCTTCGCATGATGTGGAGAATGTGGATTTCAGCGGATACAAGAAGATTGATTTATTTAATGAAGCTGATTTGGCGTCCAGTGATCATCTTCGGGAATTGATTGAGATGGATTCACACGGAGAATATCTTGGAAGATTTTTCCATGAGATCAAGAGAGATAAGTCTGCTGACAAGTATATAGACTATTTTGCCGTCTTTGACGGTGACAGGCTTGCGGCAATCCTGATGCAACCGCGTTTGACGGATAGTTTCGTAATGGAATTGTTTGAATACCATGAAGATTATTACATCGGTGTCAAATGCGTTGTAACAACAAAGCCTTTTTCATCCGAGCTCACATTTTACTTGTCTTCCGGTGATAAGGTCACTGAGATGATTACGGTTCATGACCTGGAAATCCTTAATAAGGTCAGGATCGACAGGACTAATCTGGAGTACGTTGAAGGTAAGGCGTCTGTCAAGAGCAGCGTGGCAAGATTATACAAGAAGAGCGCTAAAGGTTATGAATTGGAGAAGCAGTGGGATCTGTTAAATCCCCCGAAATCGCAAAAGAAAACAAAACGCGTTATCGACAATCAGAAGAAACTCTGCAAGATGCTTGAGAAAGAGGCAAAGCAGGCAGAAACGCTTGACCAGGCGATCGATGCGTTTTTTAAGGTAGTGTCATCGGCAAAACCGAACGATGAAGAAATGTTGCTTTACGAAGTCGGGTGTTATTCGTTTGACGGTCCTGAAGAATGTCAGTTCTCTCTTGTAAGGCAGACTCCCACTCGCGACGATGAGTTCTACCAAATGCACATGGAGGTTATATATGAAACCGGGGAAGAAGAACGGCAGCTGAGCGAGTGCGAGTGGCATGAAGAGGGTGACGACGATCTGAGAGAATATGTGCACCGATCAAAAGCTTATAATGTATTGAAGAATAAACAGTTTTTGAAAATATGTGTGTGGGTTGACGAGACATGATCGATCATACTTGTTAAGAGAATTATCTGTTATTTTATTTTGCCGGACAAGTGTTTAAACAATAAGGAGATAGACAATGAAGAAAGTTATTGCAGCATTCATGGCTTTTGCAATGCTTCTTCAGCTCGTATCATGCAGCAAGGAATCCAAGTATTATTCCTGGTCAGTCCCGGATGAGAAATACAAGCACGTTCTTGAATTATACGGCGGCGGCAAGTGCGCGGGCACTATGGTGGTTGCTACTGACGAAGACATTGTTTACCTCTATTGTGAGGATGGTGTCGAAAAGGATGGCGTGACACGCATCTCACAGAATACGGTTTTCGATATCGGTTCATGCAGCAAAGTATTCACGGCAGTATGTATCCTGCAGCTTGCGGAAAAAGGAATGCTCGGCATAAACGACACTTTGGACAAGTATTTTCCTGAATATGAGGCGGGCAGGAACATCACTATCAATAACCTGCTTCACATGAATTCCGGGATCCCCGATTACCTCAACAATCCTGAAACGTTCTGGAATATCTCCGGCACGGATGAGGTTAATCAGAAAACCAGCGATATCCTTCAGGACAGGATAACCGACGGGGATATCCTGAATGCGATGTATAAGGTGCCGCTGTCGTTTGAGCCCGGATCGCAGTATGAATACAGCAACACGAATTACCGTCTTCTCGCTTTCATCATCGAAAATGTAACGGGCATGAAGTACTGCGAATATGTGAAGAAGAATATTTTCGACAAGTGCGGCATGAAGAATACGACTTCGATGGTGACCGGCGATCTGACTTATGTTCCGCGGGACTTTGAAGAGAATGTAAAGTACGGCTTTTCTGACAAGGACGGTTATCCCTTGTGCCCTAACAATTCAAGGGGAGACGGCGGAATTCATTCGAACCTTACCGACATGATCGCATTCGACAGGGCGCTCTTTACGGGCAAGCTCCTGAATCAGGATTGCATGAAGGCACTGCTTACGGAAGAGTACGGCTATTGCTGTGGCCTTGTAAAAGGGAAGGACAGTTATTCACACACCGGTTCGTCGATCTCATGCAGTGCTTACAACAAAGCGATCGAGTCAGAGGAATTCGGACACATATATATCATCAGGCTGGAGCGTTAAGGCATGGCCGAGCAGATTAAGATCAACTGATATCCTACGGTAATAATTACTCAAATATTCTTTGGTGACATGTTATGAAGAAAAAGTTCTTTTCTATATTGTTTGTCGTTTCTGTTTTCATTGGCCGCGAAATAAAACAGTAATAGGAGATGTTTGTTTTGCATCCGGGGAGATTTGGAAAATACTCAAGCTGAATAAATAGGATCCCGTGACAGCGGGATCTTTTTGCATATGAGGGGCTTTCTTTTGCTTGCTTTTATTCTTGTAAAATGTCAAGAAGATTTCAGATATGTGTCAATTGAATTGCCATATTGATTAATAGATGTTATATTCAATAACTGAATTATCAGGAAATTCGGAGGTCGGGATTTGTTTAAGGTATTAAGCAGGACGTTTTGCGTCGTCCTCGGTGCTACTTTAACGGTTGTCAACCTGAGCTTGGATGACAAGACCACGGGAAATGAGAGGGTTAATCTCCAGAGCCCGTCGCTTATCTATGCAAGCATGTCCAACAGATACTCGAATACTTACGTTATCCCCGAAGATGACGATACCAACCGCGCGGCTGAGGAGGCTGACACAGAGTCAGAGGCCGAAGCTGTGAGACTCAGCAATCCCGAGGCCTTAACTCTTGACGATTACACGATTACCGCTCCTGCTGACTATGAAGATGTCGCAAAGAGAGTCCGCGGTGAAGAGGATGATCTTAACCCCGAGAGCTATGACGGTAAGTTTGTATGGACTAAGGACAGTATTTCCAAGGTCTATGCGGGACCAAGCAGTTCCACAAAAGTCGTGGCACAGTTCAAAAAAGCCACCAAGGCCATAAGGATCTCTTATGCGGGAGAATGGTCCTACATCAGATTTTCGAATAACCAGAAAGGTTATATCCTTACCAAGAACCTTTCATCCAAGAAGGTCAATACTCCTACGCCTACACCCAAACCGGTAAGACATGCAAGTTCAGGATCGAAATCCACTTCAAAGTCTTCTTCGTCCAAGAGCAGCAGTAAGAAGTCAGGCGGTTTTGGGAGCTTCATCAGACGTTATGTCGGCTGCAAGTACAAACCCGGTGGTGCTTCTCCTTCAGGTTTTGACTGCTCAGGATTTACCATGTACTGCTACAGGGCATATTACGGCATCAGGCTTCCTCACGGAGCCAACATGCAGAGTTCATATGGTCACAAGGTCAGCCTTGGCAGCATGAAGGTCGGTGATATCATCTTTATCGATCATGACCACAACGGTAAGGCTGACCACGTAGGTCTTTATGTCGGCGGCGGCCAGATGGTCCACGCTTCCGGCGTCACCACAGGTGTAATCTGTGTAAGTGTCAGCAGGGTTAAGGACATCCTGATGGTCAGAAGGATTCGTTGATCGGAGTTTGTTCTATGTTAAATAAGTCTATAACCGGCAGGAGTATGGTTGTCAGACGCATAACTGCCGTGATCTTGGCGGTTTGCTGTATCTTTTCTCTTTGCGCATGTTCTTCGGGCGGTTCGTCCGGCGGGTCATCTCAGGCTTCCAGACCGTCACACAGAAAGCAGGTCAACATTCACAAAAGCATCCAGGATATGCTCGGTTTTGACATTGGCGATGAATTCATCGATGAAGCGGAGATCGCAAATGACAATATCGATTCAGATAATTATGGCAAGATGATGATCCACATAAAAGCCGGTAAAGAAGATGAACTTGAAAAGCTCCTTGAAGCTAAGTTCGGAAAGCCTCGGCATGTTGAACTTGTCGATATCCCGAGATATCAGGAACATCAGTATGCCGATGAATTAAGAAAGACGTCGAATATCAGGTATTTCGCGAACTTCAAGTCGGGTACTTCTGCCAAAAGTGTAGTTGTCGACATCTATCTGGCAAAGCAGGCCCAACGCCAAATACTGTTTATCTTCAGCTGATTTTTTGCATTAAGCAACACATTCATGCCGTTCCGTTGAATAAGCAACGGAACGGTATTTCTTTGATGATTGTTTCACCTGCCGTAAATTGAGAAAATCAAGCCATCAAAAACAGGAGGACAAATCAATTATTCATATAACGGATAGCATAGCGTAGAGATCAGAGTAGAGCTTGAAAATCTGAAATTGCTGAGTAAGAGCTGGAAAAGATATCAGGCCGACAAATTACCTCCTTTGATCCCCGGACAATTCATAGCTAACACGGGGCTCAAATAACAAAACAAGTTGATAATTTAGAGTCTATCCGACAAACAAGGGCATGAAGTTCATGTCCTTTTTTGTTGCTTTTTTATCGGATTTACCGCCTTTAGGAGTCGAAAATGCGGCATTTTGGTGTCAAAAAGGTTACAAAACGCAGTTCTGCCTTGGTTTTGCGAGGAAATTAAAGCTCCGGATGTTAGAATAAATTAACTTTCGACTTGTTTTGGGAGGCTATGAATTGTATAAGACGGCGATCAAATTAATGTGTGGTGTCTTGACTGCGGTATGCACGATGGGATTCCTCAACATTGATGAGCGGGATCCGGAGACAGAGAAGATCAATCTCCAGAGTCCGTCGCTTGTTTATGTCAGCATGGCAGGAAGATATGCCAACGCTGATGTCATCGCCAAGCAGGAAGAGAATGACAGGCTTGCTGAGGAAGCAGACACCGAAGAAGAAGCCAATGCTTACCGCATCTACAATTCCGAGTTCTTCAGTCTTGATAACTACACCATCACGGCACCTGCCAATTACGAAGAGATTGCAAACAATCTCCGGAAAGACGATCCCATTAATAATGAAAATAAGGAAAATTATGACGGTAATTCCGTTTGGGTAAAGAATCCGGCAAAAGTCTATGCTGAAGCAGGCACATCATCTAAGAAACTTGCTGATGTTGGCAAGGGAACCAGGATGATCAGGATCTCATATTCGGGCAACTGGTCTTATGTAAGGCTTACAAACGGACAGAAAGGCTATATTCCTTCATCGCTGCTTTCTACTTCGAAAGTCGCAACACCCACGCCTTCACCTACACCTTCTCCTTCGCCGAAGCCGAAGAAAAAGAAGCCTACTGCTACTCCCAAGCCGAAGATCACATCCAAGTCTGAGAATAAGACCGTTTATGCTTCCACTTCGACAAACACCAGGAGCGGCCCGGGCATAACATATTCCAAGGTTTCAACCATCAAGGCCGGTACTGCCATAAAGGTCGTTGCTAAAACGAGCAACGGCTGGTACAAGTCCGATAAGGGCTGGTATGTATTGAGCTCGCTTACTACAACCAAGGCTCCTTCATCAAAGAAGAACACCCCTACGCCGACTCCTAAGCCGAAGTCGTCATCATCTTCTTCAACAACAATTAAGAGAGGCGATAAGTCCGGCGGTTTCGCTAAGTACATCAGGAGTTTCGTAGGCTGCAGATATGTCTCTGGCGGTGCATCTCCTTCAGGTTTCGACTGCTCCGGATTCACAATGTATTGCTATAAGAATTACTACAACATCAAGCTCCCTCACGGAGCCAACATGCAGACCAAGTATGGTACAAAGGTCTCCTTTGACAGCATGAAGGTCGGCGACATAATTTATTTTGACCATGATCATAACGGAAAGGCTGATCACGTAGGACTTTACGTCGGAAGCGGAGAGATGGTTCATGCTTCCGGAGTCAAGACGGGCGTTAAGTGCGTCTCTGTCAGCAAGCTCAAAGATGTTCTCATGGTAAGAAGGATCCTCTAATTGAAAACGAAAACACTTAAAATCATTACCGGCATACTTACGGCAGTCACAACATTGGCGCTTCTTGATTTCAGCGGCGGAGCAGGCCGTGGGAACGATGTTCATCTTCAGTCCCCGTCTCTTGTTTACGCGACCGCATCCGGTCCTAACAGATATGCGAACGCAAAGGTTATGACCAGGGAGGAAGAGGAAGCTGCAGAACGTCTTGCGGAAGAGGCTGACAGCGAGGAAGATGCAGATAAAGTCAGGAGCGAAAACCCTGAAGTATTCAACCTTGACGATTATACGATCACGGCTCCCGCCAACTATGAGGAGATCGCCCAGAAGGTCCGTGGAGAGGAAGATCCCGGTGAACAGGCAAACCAGGAGAATTACGACGGTAAGTATGTATGGACAAAGGACAACCTTACCAAGGTCTATGCGCTCCCCAACACCTCAGCCAAGGTGCTTGTTAACTATAGAAGAGGATCAAAGCTCATCCGTATCTCATATACCGGAGAATGGTCCTACATAAGGCTTAAGAACGGCAACAAGGGCTACGTGCTCTCCAAGTGCGTTTCTTCCAAGAAGGTCAGCACGCCTACACCTACTCCGAAGCCGCAGAGATATTACACGCCGCAGCCCAAGAAAAACTGCGTTTATGCAACATGCTCTCTTAACACGCGTTCCGGTCCGGGTCTTTCATATTCCAAGATCTCAACTCTCAAGACGGGAACCGAGATCGTCGTAGCATCCAAGACAAACGGCTGGATCAAGTCCGATAAGGGCTGGTATGTAAAGGCAGACCTCTGCGTTAATTATCCTCTGACAGCATCGGGCAAGAAGGCAACACCTACGCCTACACCCAAGCCGTCCGCGGCACAGCTCAGATACATGAGGCTTTCCGGTTTCGCAAGATATGTCAGCGGCTTCGTCGGATGCAGATACGTTTACGGCGGTTCTTCTCCCTCCGGCTTTGACTGTTCCGGATTCTCGATGTACTGCTATGCGAAGTATTACAACATCCATCTGCCGCACGGCGCTAACATGCAGATGCACAGAGGTAAGAAGGTAAGCTTAAGTGCCCTTCACACAGGCGACCTGATCTTCTTCGATCACGATCACAACGGTAAGGCGGATCACGTCGGTATTTACGTCGGCGGAGGCAAGATGGTACACGCGTCTAATGCAAGGACGGGCGTAATCAAGGTCTCCCTTTCAGGCAAGAAAGACATAATCGCTGCACGCCGCTTTATCTGACGAATAAATTAGCTTCAGATCTTTGAAGACAATCTCTTTATCGCTTCAGTAAGAACATCGATGTCGGCTTCGAAATCTGACAGCCTTCTGGATTCGTTTGCCTGATGGCATACGTCTTCCTGCCAGGGTGCCTGAAGGCCGAAAGCGATCGTATTGGGTATGTGGCGTGCATAAGTACCGCCGCCGATCGCGAGGGGTTCTGAATACTTTTCAATGAAGGATTCCTCAAAGCCATAGTATTTGGACATGTTTTCCTTCCAGATATCCGTGAGGATCTTTACCTCTTCGGAATCCTTGTCCTTGCAGATCGGATCCATGCTTGATGTTGTTTTGCAGGTAAGACCGTATTTTGATGCCAGTGAATCGATATGAGCCGTTATGTCCTCCATCTTATGGGTAATGGGACATCTGATATCTATCGTAAGAGACTCCAAGTCCCAGTTGCATTTGAGGATCGAAGGGTTGGCTGTTACAGAGCCTGAAACGTCGGTTATCGTGCAGCCGGTGTATTCATATGAAGCGCAGGGAACGATCTCGTTGTTGATAAAGTTCAGAAGAGGGGACTTCTTGAAGTCGAAACCGTTTTCTTTAAGCTTTCTGCAGAGTTCGAATATTGCGTTGACTCCCAGCTCGGGTCTTGATGCATGAGCGGTCCTGCCTTCTGCCGTGATCTTGCCGTTGCCGGATGACATCCATGCTGAAGCGGGAACCATGTTAGCGGCGCTGCCGCCTTCTGCGGATATGGATGATGCAGGTCCTGATACCTTTACGTGAAGGATGCCTTTCTCGGCGAAGATAACAGGGAATTCAGCATCCGGGGTGATCGCAAAAGAAGGGATCTCGCCGTTCTCTGCATAGTACTCGACGCATGAACAAGAGCGTTCCTCGTCGGTTCCAAGGATCAGCCTGATCCTTACGGGCGGTTCAAAGCCTGATTCCATGAGCCTTCTCATCGCGAAAAACGCTGCTGCCGCAGGACCCTTGTCATCAACGATGCCGCGCCCCTTGAAACGCCTGCCGTCGAATGTGAGATCGAAAGGATCTGTCTCCCAGCCGTCTCCTGCGGGGACTACGTCAAGATGGCAGATGATGCCGAAGATCTTGGAAGATGATTCGGGCCCGAATTCACACCAGCCTACGCGGCCGTCAAGGATACCGGTCCTCATGCCGCATTCTTCCGCCTTGGACAAAAAGAATTCGAGGACTTCGTAAGGTCCCTCGCCGTAAGGCTTTCCGGGCAGCGGGTCAGATCCCGTGCTTTCGAAAGATATGAGTTTTCTTAAGAATTCGAATTCGTTAACCGTAAGGACTGCCATGGTCTTACCTCCATTTTCTTTGCTTAAGCTAATGATAACGCAAAATAAGCTGAGAATTGCAACGCTGCCGATGTTTTGCCAATATGTGTTTTTGATAATCTTTCTGTTCGATGTATAATTGCCGCATGGAAACTTTAATAGATGACGTTTTGACCTATATAAACGACGCGATAAGGTTTGCGATGATGGACCCGGCGGCAACGCTGCTCGTTTTCATGCTCCTGGCACTGGTCATAATCACTCCGGGAAGAAGAGTCTCCGAGAAGACCATCATGGCGCTCGTCATCTGCTATATCTATCTGATATTGACTTCCAACGTTCTCGCCAGGGGCGTTTATCAGGAGAGGCTTTATTCGTTCGAGCTGTTTACGAGCGGCAGACGTGACATGGTCGAGAACACCGTTTTGTTCACGCCGCTCGGCATGCTGATGTGCGGATTGGATCTCATAACAAAACCTGTCAGGCCCTGGAAAAACGAGAAGGTTTACCGCCTCGTCAGGTTCATTACCAGCATGGTTTTTGCACTGATCTTTACATGCATAATCGAAGGACTGCAGCTGTATCTGAAAGTCGGCGTCTTTACGATCGACGATATCCTTTGCAATGAGACCGGTGCCTTAATAGGATACGTCTTTATCCTCGTTATCGTGATGCTGGTTACTAAGTTCGGTAAGAAAAAGGTACAGGCAGAACAGACAAATGAGCAGCAATGAAAGACCGGAAAGTTCATCCGGGATCATTATCCTTAAGTTCTTCGCTACGATAGTATTCATCGTCCAGGCCATAGCTTCGGGCGTTCTTTTCTTTAAGGCTTTTTCGCTGGGCATTATCCCGGACAAGTATCTTTATGCCCTGGGCATAGGGCTTTGGCTTATGCTTATGTTAAGCTGCCTGCTGCTTTTCGTCGGCATGAAAAGGGCGTTTACGGTTCAGGGCATCGCCAAGCGCATAATATCGGTGATGCTCGCGGCTTTTATCTGCTTTGTCAGCATAGTCACCTATAAGGGCATGGACAGCGTCAAGAAGACCCTGAATGAAGTGGCTTTGACCGAACAGACTGACAGCGCCGAGGTAACTTTGGCGATGATGAATCTGTACGTAACTTATTCCGATCCTGCCCAAACTTCTTCTGACTGCAGGAACTACCTTGTAGGCATAGCCAAAGGCACCAATGGAGGTTATTCGGCGGCCGCGCTAAAGAAGATGTCTTCCGAGACGGGTGTTGCCGTTAAGTCACAGGAATTCGATTCCGAAGCCGAGCTGATCGAGGCCCTCTATGACGGGGATATCGATGCGGTGATCATTAGTTCATCTCAGGTGGAGATCCTTGCAGAGACAGAGGATTTCGGTGATATTGCCGACAGGTTAAGGCTTATCCGCGGGTACGAGATCAATAATGCCGACATGGAGATGATCCCTACGGAGCCTGTTTTCACTTCCGGGACCACTAAGGCTCCGGCTGAAGATGAGAAGTCTTCCGCAAACAGCATCACCAACACGCCGTTCATCGTTTATTTGAGCGGCTCGGACACCAGAAACAAGAAGTTCAAGACATCAAGGAGCGACGTCAACATCCTGATGGCCGTTAACCCCAAGTCGAAGCAGATACTGCTGATCAATACGCCGCGTGACTATTACATCCCGAATCCAAAGAGCAGTGAAGGGGAGAAGGACAAGCTCACGCACCTCGGCCTTTACGGCGTTGAATGCTCTATGAAGGGCCTTGCTGACCTTTACAGCATCAAGGTCGATTATTCCGCTCAGATCAATTTCACGGGTCTTGAGACGCTGGTAGATCAGCTCGGAGGCATTACGATAGATAATCCCCAGAAATTCACAACCGTCGGATATACGTTCAATAAGGGAACGATCACGCTGAACGGCAAGGAAGCCCTGGTCTATGCAAGAGAGCGCCATGCTTTCGCCACGGGCGACAATATGCGCGGCCAGAACCAGATGCGCATAATTACCGCCATGATCAACAAACTGACATCGTCCAAGTCCAAGCTTCTGAAGAACTACAGCGGGATAATGAACGCGATCTCCGGCATGTTCAGGACAAGCATGCCGTCGTCTGACATCGAAAAGCTCGTCAAGATGCAGCTGAACGACATGGCTCAGTGGAAGATCTCCACATATGCCGTAACCGGAAAGAACGGGTCTGAGACCACATATTCTTCGCCCAAGGTCAAAGCTTACGTCATGCTGCCTGACGACAAGTCCGTCAACACCGCCAAGACAAGGCTCAGGAGACTGATGGCAGGCGAGACGCTCTGACAATTCAAGTCGAAAATCGTCTATTTTTCTCTTT
>SVJC01000082.1 GCA_015069215.1 Oscillospiraceae bacterium | reverse complement strand
TTTACGAAAAACTTTACTTTTCAAAAAAATAAACTCAAACGTAAACTTTTTGAGCACAAAAGTTTACGCTAAAGTTTACGTTGTTTTTTCCCGGGTGCAGTCCGCAGCCGGGACATTCCCGATTTGTTTTGAAAAATGAGGGGCTGCCTCTTGAAGTGAACAGGTCACTTGTGAGACAGCCCCTTTGATCTTTGGTCCGGATTTTTTCTTTAAAGCGGGGGCATCGTTTCGCCGGCAACTTTCTCGATAACGACTGTGTTTGCCCAGAAGCCCGGCTTGATGTGAGCCTTGAGGTAGATGAATCTTTCCTGAGGTGTGACGTCGAACTCAGCGTCAACGCACTTTCTGCTCATTCCGTGTGTCATGTGGACCTTGTAGTGACCATATGAAACGGGGATTCTGATGGACTCGGAGTTAGCAAGATGTCCCATGGGGATATCGTTGAGGTAAATTCCGAATCCTACTGCCATTCCGAGAGGGTTGCCCATACGGTACATCTGGATAACGCCTTCTTCAGGAAGAACAAGGGGGTTTTTGCACTTTGCGCATGTTCCGTTGCCGGGTACGTCAACGACCTGGCCGCATGAGGGGCACTTGATTCTAAGTAACTGTGACATAGTTTTGACTCCTTGTTGAATGTTTTATATAGATACGAACAACGGCCCTTAAAAGGACCGTTGCCATTATATCATTAATTATTGATTGAAATGTGTCAGATAAGAGGAAACCTGAGCTCGGCCTTGAAAAGGTCGCCGTCGATGAAGAGCTCTAACTTGCCGTTCTGAAGATCCGTGAGGCTCTTTGCGATGGCAAGGCCCAGACCGTTGCCTTCGGTGCCGCTGTTTCTGGACTTGTCGCCCCTGACGAATCTTTCCATGAGCTCGTCTGCGGAGATGTTCAGGGCTTCTCTGGAGGTGTTTTTGAATGTGATGACAGCCTCGCTGCCTTTCTCCTCGAGTGACATGTAAACGCGTGTTCCTGAGAGCGCGTACTTGCAGGCATTGTTAAGGAGATTGTCGAAAACCCTCCAGAGCCTCCTGCCGTCAGCCATTATCGTGACAGTCTTTTCGGGCACATCGGAAACGAGGGTCAGGCCTGCCGCTTCCATCTTCTGCTCGTATTCGCCCTCAGCCTGGCTTAAGAGCTCGTTTACGGAGCAGGGAGCGAGGTTCACTTCGAGGTTGCCCGTTGTTGCCTTGGAAGTCTCAACGAGGTCGTCGATGAGGCGCTTGAGCTTTTCGCTCTGGCGGTGAAGGACTTCGGAATATTCCGCGATCTTTTCGCTGCCGGCGGGCTCTTTCATGATGAGGTCAGAGTAGTTGATGATGGACGTCAGAGGCGTCTTGATGTCGTGCGAAACGTTCGTGATGAGCTCTGTCTTCATGCGGTCGCTCTTTGTGCGCTCCTCGACTGCGAGGGACATTCCCTTGCCGATGCTGTTGAGGTTGTTGGCTGCTTCCTTGAGGTCAAGGATCATGCCGCCGGTAGATATCTGTTGATCGAGATGGCCCTCTGCCAAAGCCCTGCTGCCCTTCAGGAGATTCCTGAGCATTACTGCAAAGTAGATTATGGCAGGGAGCAGGATGATCGAACGGATGAAGATGTAGATGATCTTTTCCGGTTCGTCAGCCAAGCCTACGAAAAGGAGGTCTAACAGGAAGATTCCGCAGGAAATGACCATTGTCTTCCAGACAAGCGGGATCTTTGAGACGAGCTTGAAAAAGCCTTTGATGCACTTCCAGATGAAGTGGAGGATCATGTAAGTGACCGTGTTCTTCCACCAGCCGCCGAGCTTGATCCTTGTAGCAAGGCTCATGCAAAGGCCGAGGCCGGCTGCCAGTAACGAGATCATGAAGATGCCGATGAAGATGATCTCGAATGTATCGCGTTCGATGTTACTGAGCATCACCGCAGAGAAAAAGCCGAAGACCAGGAGCGTTCCTGCCAAAAGAAGGTCGAACGGGATCTTTGTGCCGAAGCTTGCCTCGGGCTTATCGGAGGTCTGGTGCCTGCCGGATGCGCTCATGAGGAAGATAAAGCCCGATATCGCCATGATAAAGGTGATCACGGCGATAACGAAGATCATGTAGCGCAGAGCGTACAGGATGTCGAGGATCATTGAATCCATCGAATACCTGTCTGATGAGGTAAAGCTCTTTGCAAGGACCACAGTCACTTTTGCAGAGCTTTTCGCGCCCAGAACAACTGAAGATGATCTCTCTATGAAGCCGTCTCCGAAATCGTAGAACATGAAGGTGAACTTCATGTCGCCGGGTTCCTTGCCGGAGTCGTAGGACCAATTCTTGAATGACAGGTCGTTGGAGAACTCGACATTCATGGAGGCGATGTTCTTCAGATCAACGACCGCGGTAGCACTTGCCCTGCTGTCATCGACATTGGGATCAGTGAGGACTGATATGACGTTCTTGGCGTTGTCACATGCCTCGTTCTCATACATCATTCTCTTCATTTCGTCCTTCGGGACAGTGTAGACCTGATGGTTCGAAGTGACCAGCATTGCACAGACCGCGATGGACACGCATGCAACGGCAGCGGTAATTATCGTCAGGATGAATGCCGCGACCTTGGCCGGGAGGCTGTGGGTCAGCGGGAGCTTCTTTATGGGATGAGAAACGGGTGTTGCCGCGCTCTCTTTTGATTCAACGTTCTCAGAAGTCTCAATGTCTTCTGCAAGAACTAACTTGTTATTTTCTTCCATTTTCTTTTTCCTTTTCAATCTTGTAGCCCTGGCCCCAGATCACCTTGAGGTAGCGGGGTTCGTTGGGGTTGATCTCGATCTTTTCGCGAAGGTGCCTGATATGTACGGCTACGGTGTTTTCGCTGCTTCCGGCAGGGGAATCCTTCCAGACGAGTCTGTAGATCTCCTTGGTCGAGAAAACTTTGCCGGGATTCCCCATCAGAAGCTTCAAGATGTCGTATTCCTTCGGCCTCAAGGCCAGATCTTCGCCGTCCAAAGTGACGGTCTTTTCCGTGTCGTTGAGTTCAAGCCCGCCGATCGTGATCACTTGGCTGACCGGTGTGCCGGAACCCAGCTGGGTGTAGCGCCTGAGCTGCGAACGTACGCGGGCTACCACCTCATTCGGATTAAAGGGTTTGGTTATGTAATCGTCTGCGCCTGAATTGAGGCCCATGATCTTGTCAGCGTCTTCACTTTTCGCCGTCAGGAGGATGACGGGAACGTTGGAGATCTCGCGGATCTTCACCATTGCGGAGATACCGTCCATTCCGGGCATCATGATGTCCATCAGGATCAGATGGATCTCATTTTGTTCCACAGCCTCCACCGCGGCACGGCCGTTCGTCGCCTCGAAAAAGCTGTATTCCGGATTGGAAAGATAGATCTTAAGTGCGTTGATGATATCCTGCTCATCGTCGCAGATCAGAATGTTGTACATACCACAGGTCCCCCTTGCGATACCATAGTACCCAACAAATCATTAAATCAAAAGCGGTAAACACCTTAAAATTTTATTAAATCGCAGCAAAAGCAAGGTTTTTTCGGGCGGCGTGTAATGGCGGAGGGGGCGCGTAAACAGAAGCGTAAATTATTTGCCTGAAATGTTTACGGAAAAGTTTACATGTGAACGGATGTAAACTTTGGCGTAAAAAAATCATATGGATTGTTTACGGAAAAGTTTACGGCGGGCTTCAGGCAGACAGCAGGCAGACAGCAGGCAGGCAGCAGGCAGACAGCAGGCCGGTCAGTCCGGCCGGGAAGCCCCGGCAGTTAGACGAGGCAAACTATTTTTACCTACCATATAGGTAAATAATGTTATAATGTCAGACAGAAAAAATCAGAAAGCAGGGCATTACCATTAAAAAGCAGTCTCTGGCAGCATTGATCCTTGCATGTTCGCTGTTTGTCGGCGGATGTGCGCGCGAGGAAGAACCCACCGAAAGCGTTCCTTCTGGCACGCCCGTAATAGTCACGACCCAGACAAGCGAGACAGAAGCCCCGGGTCTCATGGACACAGGCTCGCTCCACATCAGGCCTGCGGTCGAGGCCAACGGTGACATCGTCATCCTCATGACGGGCGACATGCACTGCGGTTTTGACAAGAATTTCAGCATGGGCGGCCTCTACGAGATCAGGTACCAGCACGAGCTTAAGGGTGACACGGTCATTCTGGTGGACGACGGTGATGCGATCCAGGGCGAGCCGATTGCTTACCAGACGAGGGGCGAGATCATGATCGGCCTCATGAATAACATGGATTATGCCGTAGCGATCCCCGGAGAGCATGAGTTTTATTACGGCATGGACCGCTTTTTCGAGCTGGTGAACAAAGCTAAATTCGATTATGTCTGCTGCAACTTCGTCAAGGACGGCAAGCAGGTATTAAAGCCCTATGTTATCAAGGAAGTTCTGGGCAAGAAGATCGCATTTGTCGGCGTTACGACCCCGAAGGCGATAACTCTGGCTCCCGCGGAAAGCTTCCAGGACGAGAACGGCAATTACGTTTACGGCTTCATGCAGGATGAGACGGGGGATCTGATCAGCAATGCCGTACAGAGCGCAGTCGACAAGGCAAGGTCGGAGGGCGCGGATTACGTGGTCCTCATGGGCCACATCGGCAACGAGGAGATCTCCTCGCCCTGGGTCTACACCACGATCACTTCCAAGGTAAAGGGCGTTGACATCTATCTTGACGGCTACAGCCACGAATTCAAGGTAGAGGAATACATCGATGCAGAAGGCAAGAAGATCTCAAGAGTACCCGCCGGATCAAAGCTCAATGGCGTGGGCTGGGTCAGGATCCCCAAGGATGAAGGCGCGATCACATGCGGTTTCTATGCTTATGCCAACAAGATGAAGGCAACGGATCTTTTCGAGATCGAAAATCCCATGACCAGGCGCGTCGATGACGTAAAAAAGGCGTATAATATGGATTAATACTCTCTAAGGAGACCACGGACATGCTGGAAATTAAGACAACTTCAAATGATGCAAAGCTGACAGTCGTTCTTAACGGCCGTCTTGACACAACAACTGCTCCTCAGCTTGATTCCGAGCTTAAGGATAAGCTCGATGGCGTCAAGGAGCTGCTGCTTGATTGCACGGACCTCGCATACATCTCATCCGCAGGCCTCCGTGTCCTCCTCGCTACACAGAAGACAATGAGTGAGCAGGGCGAAATGAAGCTCCAGAACGTCAACGAAACAGTTGCAGAAGTTCTGGAAGTTACAGGCTTTGCCAATATCCTTACGATCGTCTGATCTGACTTAATTCATTCAAGATTCACGGCACCAACGCCATGTTGGTGATAGTTCCTATGGAGATATAGCCCCCGTCAAGCGCGACCCTGTCCGAGTTTTCGACATCGGTGACCTCGAGCGGCGTGCGGCCGTATCTTCTTTGGCTTGGAACGCGGTCCCAGAGTATGCCTTTGAATGTTTCCGGCGTATGTGCAGGGAAATTGACGTTCCAGACCTTGTTCTTACCGATCTTTTTTGTGAGGAGCTCGCTGATTATCCCGTCTATCCGGCTGTCCACGAGCTCGTAACCCTCAGCTTCCCATTTCAGCGAAAAGGCAATGGCAGGGATTCCCTGTACCAAAGCCTCCATGGCCGCACCGATCGTTCCTGAATAGAGAACGTCGATGCCCGCATTTTCGCCGTGGTTGATGCCCGAAAAGACTATGTCAGGCTTCTCGGGGAAGTTCACAGTGGCAAGGATAACGCAGTCGGCGGGCGTTCCGTCGATGGCATAAGCGTCAATTCCCTCGATCGCGAAAGGCACTTTCTTTATCCTGTCCATTGATTTGACAGGGTTTCCGAGGTCGCCGATCGTTATGTGCTGGGACATCCCCGAGCACTGTCCGGCCGGCGCAATGACCGTTACCTCGCCGAAATTGGCGGCGTGGGCGGCAAGTGTCTTTAATCCTTCGGACTCGATACCGTCGTCGTTAACTACCCAGATCTTCACCTTATTGTTCCTTCCGTCAGTTGCCTTCTGCCGCCAGGATGTAGATCAGCGGCGAGTTCCAGTATACCGTGACCTCATTGGTCGAGTAGCTGGCGTCGTTATCGACATAGCACATTGAAGGAGCTTCGTTCTTGCACATCTTCTTTGCGTAATCGTCCTCGAGAGCGTTGTCGGCACCGCCTACGAGCATGCCGGGCATAGCCTTGCCTGCTGCGACTGAAGGTCTGTGGTGCACCTTTTTAGGACTGAATTCGCCGTAGCCTGTTACGAAGGAGTAACCCATTGCGTTAGTGCCGAGGAGATAGTCGAGGTTCTTTGAAGCAGCCTTCTTGTAGTTGGGAGCGGCCTTCTCGTCTGCAACCCTTGCTGCCATGTAGAGGAGCTCTCCGTTGGAAGCGATGTCCATGTTGCTGCCCCAGTAGTAGTTTGTTCCAAGGCTCTGATAGTATCTGTCGCCGGAAGCAGCGGAGATGAGCTTGTCAGCCTCTGCAAGAAGGAGCTTCTTGGCGTCTGCCGAGAACTCCGTGGAGGACTTCGCAAGATCGTAGACTGCGTACATTGCCATGTCGGTCCAGCCGAGACCGAGCTTGAGATTGGAGTCTGACATTGTCTTCTTGATGAAGGCCGCGTATGTGTCAGCGTCTGCCTTTTTTGCGCCTGCAGCTTCAATATTTGCCGCGAGGTAAAGCTCTGCAGCTGCCCAGAATCTCTCGTCTAAAGTGTTCGCATCGGGATATTCGCCGGTGTCCATGCCCTCAGGGTTCTTGAAGCCCGTCGTGTCATTGTTGTCAGCGATGTATTTCCAAGCCTTTGCGGCTGCCTCGTAAGCCTTTGCCGCGAATGCCGCGTCGATGTCCTTGTAGATGATGGCGGCTCTTGCCATTACTGCCGCGAAGTCGCCTGTTGCCGTTGTAGAGACAGGTGCTATGACCATCTCGGCTGTTTCCTTTTCGGGAGTTGCGGACATGCCCGGGAATGTCATGCCGGTGACCTTGTGGTAAACGCCGCCGGTCTCGTCATCCTGCATCTTGAGCATCCAGTCGAGCTCGAAACGTGCCTCGTCAAGGAGGTCGGGGGTTCCGTTGCCGCTCTCGGGCACGCCCAGGTTATCAGCCTTTACGCCGTAGTCTTCGTAAGCTGCGAAAAGGTCAGCGACGGTTTTCGCGCCGGAAACGACATATCTTCCGTAGTCTCCTGCATCGTGCCATCCGCCCGAGACATCCTTCTTCTTGTCTGTTCCAAAGATCTTTGCTTCGCCCGTGTGGCAAGCCTCGTGAGCGAAATCCTCGCCTGCGATCGCCTTGTCCGTAGCAACGCCGCAGCGCTGTCTGTAGAGCATCAGGACGACGTCCTTGTAGAGATCGGCATAAACGTCATCGCCGATCCTGAAGGTGTAGGAGGAACCTGCTTCGGTGTAGATGTAGTAAGTGCCGGGCTGGTTGACGCCGGAGAAATCGCCTCTTGCGACCTTTGACTTTGAAGCCGGGTCGTCAGCCGTCTCAGAGAGCTTGCCCTGCCATGCGATCTTGCCGGTCTCAGCGTTGACGACGAAGAAATCTTCCTTGCCCTTTTCGGTCTTTACGAAAACGGTCTTCTCGTCGTTGATCCTGTAGCCGAGCTGGTTGACCGCAACGTTGAGGTAAGAGGGGAGAGCCTCGATCTCGGGAGCCTTTGCGTTGGTATTATCCTTGACCTGGAGGCAGATGTTATCGATGTAAATGTGGTGTTCCGAAGGCTTGTTTGATTTGTCCATATCGTCCATAAATCCCATGTTGAAAACTAAACGCGGAGCCGGGTCCGATTTCTCTTTCATAACGAAGTCAACTTTGAAATTGGTGACCTCTGTGCCTACCTTGATGTATTCGCCCTTATAAGCGTGATAGTCGCCGCCGTTGATCTGCAGGCGGTATTCGACCTTTCGCTCTATGTCAGACTTGATGTCGAAGCTGTAAGTGTATTCGCATCCTTCAACGAGCGGAAAACCTTCCCAGAAAGCCTGGTTGGAATAATCGAGATATCCGACATTGACGATCTTGACGTCAAGCATGCCGTCCTTGTTTGCGAGGTAGAACTCGCCGCCTTCCGTGAACGAACCGAACGAGGAAGTCCCGCCGTCATCGAAATTCAGGTCGATGATCTTCTTGCCCTGTGCTATGGGATTGTTCGAATCATCGATCTTGGGCGCGTTGTCTGCTGTCGTGGCAGCCTTTTTCTCAGCGTCTTTGCCGACCATGCGTCCCTTGTAACCGGTTCCGCAGCCCTGAACCAACAGGACCGAAGCCAAAAGTGCTGACATTACGATCTTAGCGGATGCCTTCTTCATGGTGATCACTCCTTGGATAATGTGTGTTTCGGTTTTCACTTCTACAAGTATACTCCACCAAATGCTCTGAATATGTTGAAGTTTCCTAAAAGATTTCATATATCGGATAGAATTAATAAGAGTGTGATATTATATCTCCTAGTTATTTCGGGGAGGGCGTTTCTTTTGACAAGGTTCAAGCGCGGTGTCTGTTTTTTACTGGCAGCATTGATGACATTTACTGCGTTTACTGAGCTGGCACAGACCGGTTCCTACGCAGCTCCCATTAACGAAGGCATTTCCGGTGAGGCTCCCGTGATGGTTGAAGCGCCCGTAACTGAAGGCGGCCTCATCGATGAAGCCAAGAATACCACAAAGAAAAAGGCTACCCCCACGCCCACAACGGTTCCATTTGAAGCTCCGGAAGGAGCCGAGCTCACTTACCGCGCCTACATGCACGGCAGCGGCTGGGACGAGGAATATACCGCCCAGGGAATGGTATGCGGCAAGCCCGGCAAAGGCCTGAGCATTGAAGCCCTGGAGATCGGCATCAACAGCGACATAGAAGGCAAGGTCTGCTGCAACACATATATCGACGGCATAGGCTGGACTGGCCAGGCGGGTAATTTCGAGGCCGCAGGCAGCGAGACCGCCAAAAAGCCGATGCAGAGGATCAAGATCTATCTCACCGGAAAACTTCTCGTCAAATACAGGATCTTCTACAGGGTCTGCCTTGATACCAACGGCTGGCTCGGCTGGACTTATGACGGCTTTGTCGCAGGCAACGAAGACTACCGCCGCTGCATCGAGGCCATTCAGATCGTTCTCGTAGAACGCGAAAAGGGCGGACTCACCCCACCGAACATCAACGGGGTCGTAAGCGCCGCAACCTCAAGCTACAAGGATGCCTCAAAGATCCGCGAATACATGATCAAGAAGGCCCAGAAGTATTCCAGCAAGACCAAGTACCTGGTGCTCGTTGACAGCCAGTACTGCTTCCTCGGCGTTTTCAAGGGCAAGAAGAACAACTGGGAACTGATCAAGTTCTACATCTGCGCGCCCGGCATATTCAAGATCTACTGGAACGGCGAGTACGACTTGGGCGTCAAATCAAAGGGCTTCTATTCCTATGGTTCGCAGGTCTACTGGGGAACCAGGATCCACAGAGAACTCTGGATCCACAGCATCACATACAAGGGCCACAACGGAAAGAAAGTCCTGGACGGCAGGCTCGGAGGCAGGTTCTCCCACGGCTGCATAAGGCTTGAGACCAAGGACGCCAAGTGGGTCTATGACAACGTCCCGAGCTGGTCGAAGTGCGTTCTGTATAAGAAAAAGTACCTGTAAAGGCGCACGGGAGCGCGAAATCATTCCAAATCGCCGCCAACAGCATTTTGGAATGACAAAAATCCTGTTTTTCGGCGTGTAAAAGTGAAAAATTCATTCCAAATCAACTGAATGGGTCTTTTGGAATGAAAATAACCATGTTTTTCAATGCGAAAAAGTGAAATATTCATTCCAAATCAGCTGAATTGGTTTTTTGGAATGACAAAAACCCGATATTTCAGCACGAAAAAGCGAAAATGTCATTCCAAAATACGCTTTTGACAGTTTTGGAATGAATTTTCCGACTATCTTGAGACTTTGAAGCGCAAAAATTCATTCCAAATCGCCGCCAACGGCATTTTGGAATGAAGCCCCCCACATTTCCGGCGTTTAGAAATGAAAAAGTGCATACAAGATCAGCTTTTTGCGGATTTTAGTATGCACTTTGGTTTTTGATATGAAGAAGGATCAGCCCTTCTTGATCTGCTGCGCCTGAACAGCGGTGACTGCGATGACGCCGACGATCTCTTCGACGCTGCACCCCCTGGAAAGGTCGTTTACGGGTGCTGCGAGACCCTGGAGGAAGCTGTAGGCGTTGGCCTTGCCGATACGCTGGATCAGCTTGTAGCCGATGTTGCCTGCCTCGAGGTTAGGGAAGATCAATACGTTGGCCTTGCCTGCAACGGGTGAGCCGGGAGCCTTTGAAGCGCCGACCTCAGGTACGATCGCCGCATCGAGCTGGAGCTCACCATCGAGAAGGACGTCAGGATACTTTTCCTTTGCGATGGCGACAGCCTGAGTTACCTTGTCGACGAAGGGGTGCTTTGCAGAGCCCTTTGTGGAGTGGCAGAGGAATGCGACACGCGCTTTGGGAGCTACGAGAGCCTCGAAGGAAGCTGCGGACTCGGCACCGATCTCAGCGAGTTCCTCGGGGTTGGGATCCTGCATCAGGGCGCAGTCAGCGCAGAGGAGGATGCCGTTTTCGCCGAATTCGGCCGTGGGGAGCTCGAAAATGAAAGCGATCGAAGCGACCTTTCTTCCGGGTGCCGTCTTGATTATCTGAAGGGCGGGGCGGAGCATGTCTGCGGATGTGTGACATGCGCCGGATACCAGG